>NZ_JBYTBO010000009.1:0-248943 GCF_058789255.1 Pseudomonas sp. FW215-R2 | reverse complement strand
AAGGAGTTTTCCGTTTCGACTGCGCCGGAAGTGGGGCGAATTATAGGCCTCCAGAATCTGCCGTCAACCCCTAATTTGATTTTTCTATCAGTCGACTCAAAAAGCCCGCTTATATATAGACGCAACACCAGCGAATGCGCAGTATATTGCCCATCACTCAGTTAGTGCCTTCTACTGCCTTTACTATCGGACGATGCCGCGCAATGAACGACCAACCCCGCAGTCTTGTATCCATCCTGTTTCCGGTTGGCCTGATATTGATCGCCATGGCATCGATCCAGTCTGGCGCTTCTCTGGCCAAAAGCATGTTCCCCATCGTGGGCGCCCAAGGCACAACGACGCTACGCCTGATGTTCGCCAGCGTGATCATGCTGCTATTGCTGAGACCCTGGAGGGCAAAGCTGACGGCCAAATCGCTGCGCACCGTGATCGTGTACGGGATGGCGTTGGGCGGCATGAACTTCCTCTTCTATATGTCCTTGCGCACCGTGCCGCTCGGCATTGCGGTGGCGCTGGAGTTCACCGGGCCGCTGGCCGTCGCCATCTACGCTTCCCGTCGTGCAATCGACTTCCTCTGGATTGCCCTCGCGGCCGTCGGATTGCTGCTATTGATACCTACAGGTGCAGCGACAGCGGGTCTAGACCTTACCGGTGTGGCCTATGCGCTTGGTGCGGGTGTTTGCTGGGCGCTTTACATTCTCTTCGGCCAGAAAGCTGGCGCTGACAACGGCGTGACGACTGCAGCTCTGGGAGTGATGATCGCAGCCCTGTTCGTTGCGCCCATCGGGATCGTCCACGCCGGCGCCGCATTGCTGACGCCGTCATTGATCCCGATAGCCATTGGTGTCGCGATTCTTTCCACAGCTCTGCCCTATACCCTGGAAATGGTCGCCCTCACCCGCATGCCCGCTCGTACTTTCGGTACGCTGATGAGCATTGAGCCGGCATTTGGTGCGCTATCAGGGCTGCTGTTCCTGCAGGAATATCTCTCCTTGTCACAATGGATGGCCATCCTGTGCATTATTCTGGCTTCCGTCGGAGCAACGATGACCATGGGCAGCCATGCCAAGCCCGTGATTGCGGCGGATTGAAAGCGGTTGTAACGAAGGTCTGGCATTTGCCGCTCATTTAGGCCATGTTTAGCCTCGCAACTCAGTGCCAGATATGGACTTTTTCGGATAGGGACATCGGAACGCGTCAAGCGAGAGCGAATGCAGGCAGACCCGAGCGCCAGACTCGAGGCCGCCATAAGGACGGTAATGAAACGAATTTTGATACTGATCGCCGTACTCGCCATTTCGGGATGCGCGGCGACCTCCAAGGCTCAGGTAAAGCACGGCAAAAAAGGGCTGCACATCAACTGTTCAGGGCTCTCCTCCTCCTGGGACAAGTGCTACACCAGTGCCGCCAACTCCTGTGCGCCAAAGGGTTATAAAGTCATCGCCAAGTCCGGGGATGCGGTGGAAGAGCCGGGTGATTATCCCTTCGGTCTCAACCCCGCCGGCTATACCAGCCGAAGCATGATCGTCATCTGCAAATAAACCGCCGCCGCTATTGTGCTCGCTGAACGGCGAGCTGGCGGCCGATCTCTTCGTGACTGGACTCCAGCACCCGTTGCTGGATCTGCGGGGACGCCAACATCCGCGCCACCACCAACGCCCCGACACATTGCGACAGAATGGCCCAGGCCAGGCTGTCGCTCTCCAGAATCTGCGCCCAACTTTCCTGAAGCCGACAAATCCACAGTTCGGCCTGTTCCCGCACGACGACATCCGACCGAGCAATCTCAGCGCCCAGCGCAGGTAACGCGCAACCCAGCTCAGGCTGCTCGACATGAGCCATGTTCAGATAGAGTTTCAGGCATCGCTCCAAACGTTCACGATCCTGCTCACCCCGCCCGCCCAGCCGCTCCAGGCTCTGGCACAACTCGCGCTCGACGATAGCGGCGAACAGGGCATCCTTGGACGAGAAATGACTGTAGAACGCCGCGCCACTCAGGCCGATCATCTTCATCAGGCCATCGACACCCATCGTTGAAAATCCGCTTTTTTTCGCAGACAGCGAGCTGCTTTGCAGCAGCTTTTCTTTGGTTTCAAGCTTGTGACCGGCGGAGTACCGCATGCATTCATCCTCGCAATTGACTGCCTTGACGCTGAGCAAATCCTAGCATAACGTTCGTTCACTTAACGATCGTTTACTAAAGGGATCCACCCATGAATAACAAGAAGGTCGTATTGGTTGTCGGTGCAGGTGATGCCACAGGCGGCGCCATCGCCAGGCGGTTCGCCAAGGAAGGTTTCATCGCTTGCGTCACACGGCGCAGCGCCGACAAATTGCAACCGTTGGTGGAAGCCATCCAGGCAGACGGCGGCGAAGCCCACGGTTTTGCCTGCGATGCGCGCAAGGAAGAAGACGTCATTGCGCTGATCGAAGATATCGAAACCCGTCTCGGGCCAATCGAAGCGTTCGTTTTCAACATCGGCGCCAACGTGCCTTGCAGCATTCTCGAAGAAACGGCGCGCAAGTATTTCAAGATCTGGGAAATGGCCTGTTTATCAGGGTTTCTCAATGCCCGCGAAGTGGCCAAGCGCATGGTGACCCGCCAACGTGGCACCATTCTGTTCACCGGCGCTACCGCCGGGCTGCGCGGCGCCTCCGGTTTCGCCGCATTCGCCGGGGCCAAGCACGGCATCCGCGCACTGGCGCAAAGCATGGCCAGGGAACTCGGCCCGATGAACATTCACGTTGCCCACATCGTGGTCGACGGCGCCATCGACACCGACTTCATCCGCAGCAACTTCCCCGACAAATACGCAACCAAGGATCAGGACGGTATTCTCAATCCCGAGCATATCGCCGAGAACTATTGGTACCTGCACAGCCAGCCAAGGGACGCCTGGACCTTCGAGCTGGATCTGCGCCCCTGGAACGAACGCTGGTAATCCCTTCCAATAACAACAACGAGTGCAGCGACCATGAGCAAAACCGTGGAGTTCTACTTCGACCTCGGCAGCCCCGCCACCTATCTGGCCTACACCCAACTGCCAGGAATCTGCGCCGAGACCGGCAGCCAGCTGATCTATATCCCGATGTTGCTGGGCGGCGTATTCAAAGCCACCGGCAATGCTTCACCGGCGATGATCCCGGCCAAGGGCCGCTACATGTTTCAGGATCTGGACCGCTACGCCAAACGCTACGGCGTGCCCCTTAAATTCAATCCGCACTTCCCGATCAATACCCTGATGTTGATGCGCGCTGTCACAGGTATTCAACTGCGTCATCCAGAACGCTTCCTGGCGTTCATCGACTGCCTGTTCAAAGCGCTGTGGGTTGAGGGTCGCAGCCTCGATGAACCGGCAACGGTGGCAGCCGTGCTGACCGAACATGGCTTCAATCCTGAACAGGTACTGGCACTGACCAATGATGAAGCGGTCAAGGCTGCCCTCAAGGACAACACCGAGACGGCCGTGAAGCGTGGCGTCTTCGGCGCGCCGAGCATGTTCATCGGCAACCAGTTGTTCTTCGGTCAGGATCGGCTCGACTTCGTTGAAGAAGCCCTGCGTTAGATCTCTACTACAAGACGTCCCCGGGCTGCTTTCGATGAAAGCAGCTCATGGGCCTCGCCAGCTGACTCAAGCGTGAACCGACGCGCATCGAGCAGTGGCTTCACCTCTCCAGCTTCGATCAACAAGGCAACCTGGCGCAGGATCTCGCCATGATGCTCGCCACCCTTTCCAGTCAGCAGCGGCAATAAGGTAAACACGCCAGAGTAGGTCGCCCCCCGAAAGGACAGCGGCGCCAGACTATGCTGCCCCCAGCCCAGGCAACTCAAGACATGGCCGTGATAGATCCGCGCAGCCTTGAAGGACGCATCCAGCGTTTCACCGCCAACCGTGTCATAAACGATATCGAACCCCTCCCCCGCCGTGTATTGGCTGACATAGTCCTCGACCGACATCTCGCGGTAATCAATGAACGTCGCACCATAACCTTCAATAATTCCGCGCTGCCCCGCAGACCCCGTCGCAAAAACCTCGGCACCGAACGCGCGGGCAATTTGCACCGCCACATGCCCAACGCCACCCGCACCGCCGTGAATCAATACTTTTTGCCCGGCACTCACCCGAGCCCGATCCACCAGGCCTTCCCAGGCAGTAATCAGCACCAGCGGTAAACCTGCGGCCTCACGCATGCTCAGGTTGACCGGTTTACGCGCCAGAAGCCGCGCATCAACCACCGCAAATTCGGCCAGCGAACCCTGCACGCCGCCAATGCCGGTTGCCAACGCATAAACTTCATCGCCCAGCGCCCAGCCCTGCACGCCCTCACCCACCATCTCAATCACCCCCGCCAGATCCAACCCCAGCACCGCCGGCAACGACTGTCGGGCATGGGCGGCCTGCCCCGCACGGATTTTCAGGTCCAGCGGATTCACACCGCTGGCCTTGATCCGCACCAACACCTGCCCGACCCCGGCCACGGGGCGTTCAAGGGAAACCAAGCGTAGCGGACCGTTAGCGGTGTCCACCATCAGCGCGCGCATGTGCAGTGAGTCAGTCATTTCGGTCATTCCTGTGGGAGAAAGTGAAGCCATGTTCTCCCAACCGACTCATGCCGATAAGACGCCGAATGACTATAGTGATCATGCCAAACCGGCATGAATGAGGCGCTCCGTGGACAAGCTCAACGCAATGGCAATTTTCGTCCGGGTGGTCGAGCGCGGCAGTTTTTCCGCCGTGGCCCGGGAGCTGCGGACCACCCAACCCACCATCAGCAAAGTTCTGCGCGCCCTTGAAACCCAGTTGGGCGGCAAGCTGATTGCCCGCAGTACACGCAAGTTGTCGCTGACCGATGAAGGTCAGCGGTACTACAACGAATGCCGAAATATCCTCGCGGCCGTGGATGCTGCCGAGCTCAGCTTCCAGTCCGGCAGAGAAACGGTGGCCGGGTCGCTGCGGATCGGCTCCTCGGTCAGCTTCGGTCGGCTACACATCGCCTCGCGCCTGCCCGGTTTTCTTGAGCGCTACCCGCAAGTGCAGATTGACCTGCATCTGAACGACCAGAACCTGGATCTGGTCAGCGAAGGCCTGGATGTCAGCCTGCGCATCGGCGAGTTGAACGACAGCGGCATGATCGCCCGTCGAATCGGCACCACCCATCGCGTCACCGTCGCGGCACCTGCTTATCTGCAACGCCATGAACATCCGCAATCGCCGCGGGATCTTGCGCAGCACAACTGTCTGCAATTCAACCTGCTCGAATCGCAGAATCTGTGGACTTACGAAAAGGACGGACAACGCTACGAGGTGCGCATCAAAGGCAATGCACAGAGCAACAACTCCGAGGCAATCCGTGAAATGGTCTTGGGAGGGTTGGGTATTTCGCTGTCGCCGATCTGGCTGTTCAGCGAGGATTTGAAGGTCGGTCGAGTGGTCGCCCTGTTGCAGGACTACCAGACCCGATCACTGCCGATACACGCGGTGTCCCCGGCGAACCGTCGCCAGTCCGCCAGGGTCAACGCGTTTGTCGAGTACATGACTCAGGCGCTGGCAGCAGCGCCCGAGCTTCAACCTCTTAAATAGCGGCCGTGCGCGTGTTTAACCACGCCAGCGACTCACCACTGAGCAACGGGCTCAAACGCTCGCGCACTTCGGCGTGATAGGCGTTGAACCACTGCTTCTCTTCCTGCGTCAGCAAGGACGGTTCCAGGCAACGGGTATCGATCGGGCACAGGGTCAGGGTTTCGAACTTGAGGAATTCGCCGAACTCGCTGCTTCCAGCCAGAACGTTCATCGCCAGGTTCTCGATGCGCACACCCCAGCGGCCCGGACGGTAAGTGCCCGGCTCGATGGAGGTGATCATTCCAGGTTGCATGGCGGTTTGCGGCGCTGGCGCAGCCTGATAGGCGATCACCTGCGGACCTTCGTGCACATTGAGGAAATAACCCACGCCGTGACCGGTGCCATGGCCGTAATCCACGTTTTCGGCCCAGATCGGCGCACGGGCAATCGCATCCAGCAGTGGCGACAGAATGCCTTTCGGAAAATGCGCACGGGACAAGGCGATCACACCCTTCAACACTCGGGTGCAATCGCGTTTCTGTTCTGCGCTCGGCGTGCCGACCGCCACCATACGAGTGATGTCAGTGGTACCGCCCAAGTATTGGCCGCCGGAATCGATCAGCAGCAAGCCGTCGCCCTCGATCACCGCGTGCTCTTCCGGGGTGGCGTGGTAGTGCGGCATCGCGCCGTTGGCGTTGTACGCAGCGATGGTGTTGAAACTCAGCGACACATAATCCGGACGACGCTCACGGGCCGCCGTGAGTTTCTCGTCAATGGTCAGCTCGGTAATGCGCTCGCGACCCCAGGCCGATTCCAGCCAGGTGAAGAACTCGCACAGCGCCGCGCCGTCCTGTTCCATCGCCTGACGGATGTGCTCGGCATCCGCCGGGCTTTTTTGTGACTTGGCGAGGGTGGTCGGGTTCAGACCTTCGACCAGTTTCACGCCACTGTCGAGGTTGCCCAGCAGACCGCTGGTCACCCGTGCCGGGTCCACCAGCAGGCTCGCGCCGTTCGGGATCGCGCGCAAGGCGTCAGCAATTTCGCTGTAGTCGCGCAGGGTCACGCCATCCTTTTCCAGCACGGCACGCAGTTCCGCGTCGACCTTGCTCAACGCTACAAACAGCGTGGCCTGTTGCTGGCCGATCAGCGCAAAGGAAACGAACACCGGGTTGAACGACACATCGCCGCCGCGCAGGTTGAACAGCCAGGCGATGTCGTCGAGGGTGGCGATGAAGTGCCAATCGGCGCCGCGTTCCTGCAGGGTTTCACGCAGTTGGGCGAGTTTCTCGCCACGGCTGACGGTCGCCTGCGGCGGCAAGTGTTGATAGATCGGCGCGTTCGGCAGGCCCGGACGGTCGCTCCAGACTTCGTTCAACAGGTCGAGGTCGGTCCGCAGGCTGGCGCCGCGCGCTTCGAGCTTGCTGCCCAGGGTCCGCGCCGACGCCACGGCCATTACCGCGCCATCGACCGCGACCACGCCACCTTCCGGCGTCTGCTCGGCCAGCCAGTCCAGCGGGCTCGGCTGGCCCGGTTGCAACTTGACCAACTCGATGCCGCTGCCCTTGAGCTCCTTGGTCGCCTGTTCCCAGTAACGACTGTCGGCCCAGACCCCGGCGAAATCAGTGGTGACAATCAATGTCCCCACCGAGCCATGGAAACCCGACAACCATTGCCGCCCCTGCCAGTAACCCGGCAGGTATTCCGACAGGTGCGGGTCGGCGGACGGCACCAACAGTGCGTGGATGCCTTCGCGACGCATCAGTTCGCGGGTGTGCGCCAGGCGCTGGGGAACCGTTCCTTCGGTCAAAGTCTGGGTACTCATCGTGTCTCCTGCCAATCACTTCATCGTTATTGTTCGGTGCCGTTCGAAGTCGGCTCGTTAAAGCCCTGTCGCCCAGAATGCCGGAGCACTGGCGCAGGCGGTCTTGATCAGATCTACAGCCTTGTCGATGTCCTCGGCGGTGGTGAAACGACCGAGGCTCAGACGAATGGTACGGCCGGCCAGATGCGCATCGTGCCCCAATGCCAGCAGTACGTGGGACGGTGTGTTGCTGGCAGAGTTGCAGGCCGAAGTCGCAGAGAACGCGATCGAATGGCTCAGCGCCGCCGGGTTGAACTCGCCTTCGCTGAAGGTCAGGCTCAGGGTATGCGGGATACGTTGGCTGGCGCTGCCGTTGAGGCGTACGCCGGGCAGGCTCAACAGTTGCTCGAGCAGGCGCTCGCGCAGCGCGACGATGTTTTTCTTCTCTTCATCAAAAGCCTCGGCGGCCAGGGCAAAGGCCGAGCCCATCGCGGCGATCTGGTGAGTCGCCAGCGTACCGGAACGCAATCCGCCCTCGTGGCCGCCACCGTGAATCTGCGCCTGCAAGCGCTGTTGCGCACGCGGGCCGACGTACAGCGCGCCGATGCCTTTGGGGCCGTAGAGCTTGTGTGCCGAGAACGACATCAGGTCCACCGGCCATTGCGCCAGATCGATCGCGACCTTGCCGGCGCCCTGGGCCGCATCGACGTGGAACAACGCCCCGCGTCCACGCACCACTTCGCCGATGGCCGGGATGTCGTTGACGGTGCCGAGTTCGTTGTTGACCAGCATCAACGACACCAGAAAGGTGTCGTCGCGCATCGCTTCGCTGACCGCTTGCGCAGTAATCAGGCCGTCGGCGTCCGGCACCAGATAGGTCACGGCGACACCGGCGTCCTGCAATTGCCGGGCAGTGTCGAGGATGGCCTTGTGTTCGATCTGACTGGTGATGATGTGGCCGCCGGACACGCCACGGGCCTGGGCCACGCCTTTGAGAGCAAGGTTGTTGGATTCGGTGGCGCCGGAGGTCCAGACGATCTGTTGCGCCTGGGCGCCGACCAGTTCGGCGACTTGCTGACGGGCGTTCTCGACGGTTTTTCGAGCCTGTTGGCCGAAGGCGTGGGAACTGGAGGCCGGGTTGCCGAAGTTACCGTTGAAACCCAGACACTCGACCATCACCTGGATGACCCGCTCGTCCACCGGGGTGGTGGCGGCGTAATCGAAATACAGTGGACGTTCATTCATAAAAAGACTCGCAGAGCGTGTTCCGGGATCAGGAAGCTCGTGTCTACAAACGGCACGGCGCAGCCTTGTGAGCTGCGCCCGGGTTCGAGAGCGTCATCAATACCTGATCGGATGCCGTTAAAGAAGTAGGGCTTCATTAAAAGTGCGTAGGAACGCTCCTGAACGCGACTTTAACAGGCATCGGGCCGGCGGTTGTAGCACTGCGTCAGCTAAAGCTTTCAAGGAGTAACGGATACAGCGAAATCACCAGCAGCGCCGCCATGCCCCAGTTGAACACCCGCAACCAGCGGCGATCCTTGAGCACGTTGCGCAGCAAGGTCCCGCACGCCGCCCAGACGCCGACGCTCGGCAGGTTGATGATGGCGAACACCGCAGCAATCACGATCACGTTGGTGAAATAACCCTGCATCGGCGTGTAGGTGCTTATCGCACCGATCGCCATGATCCAGGCCTTGGGATTGACCCATTGGAAAGCCGCCGCGCCGAGGTAGCTGATCGGTTTTGCCTCGCCCGATTCACTTTCGCCGACAGGGCCGGAGTGAGCGATTTTCCACGCCAGGTACAGCAAGTACGCTGCGCCGACGTAACGCAGGACCGTATAGAGAAGAGGATAAGTCTGAAACACCGCGCCCAAACCAAAACCCACCGCCACCACCAGCACAAAAAAGCCGCAGGTAATGCCGAGCATATGGGGGATGGTGCGGTTAAAGCCGAAATTCACGCCCGATGCCAGCAACATGGTGTTGTTCGGCCCCGGCGTGATCGAGGTGACAAGGGCAAACAGGGCAAAGCCCAGCAACAGGTCGAGCGAGAGGGTCATGGCAGGCAGTCCGTCAGGGTCATTCAGGTGTTGACCCTATCCCACGGCGCCGCGCAAACCCACGGACAGTTGGGTAAAACTTCGAGCAGTACAGTTGCGGATCAGCTAGGACGACCGTGCAGCTGTACGGTCCGCTCCGCGCTCATTTCACTCTTGTTATCAAACCCGAAAGTCTTCTGTGACTGGCCGAGCAGTTGGGCTTTCTTCGCGTGGTATTCCTCGAAGGACAAGCCGCTGCGGTTCAGGGTTTCCAGCGCCAGCTCGCGGGTTTCTTCCGCCGTGTAAGGACGCAGTTCCGGGGAAACGTGGCTCGCGCAACCGGCGAGAACGGAAACAGCGAGCATCAGGGAAACAGTCAGTAAACGATTCATGGGAGCGTCCTGGCGAGCAGTGTGGGTCGATGGAGAAAGGCTACGCCCGGGCACGCTTCGGCAGAAATCAACGCTCTCAATAGTGGCTATCAGGATTCGGGCAGTCAGACACGAATATTCATTAAAGATCTATCAATATCAATTAACAGTCTTTTACGGAATAACAGGCAGCCTTTATAAATCCTTCAACGCGTTCGGCACTGTTGCTCCAGCAACTGTTTCCCAGGCAACAGCGGTTCAACAAACCGGCCTGAAAGTCACATGAGCGCAGCCACCGACAACGCTCAAAGCCCCGGAATACGGGCCTTACAGGAATTGGTACAGCGCTTGCTCTGCTCCAGTGACTACTCACTGCTCGCCGAGCAACTGTTGAAAAAGGAACTGACCATGTCGCGTCCACTGAAAGTCGTCGCCCTGTCCGGCGGAACCTGGCGTCCGTCCCGCACCTTGGTGCTGACCCAGGCCTTGCTGGCCGAATTGTCCGGGCACCTGCCGGTCGAGAGTCACCTGATCGAACTCGGTGACATCGCCCGCCCGCTTGGCGCAGCACTGTCCCGCCAGGAACTGCCGGCCGAGATCGAAGCCGAGCTGCAAGCCATCGAACAGGCTGACCTGTTGATCGTCGCCGCGCCGGTGTATCGCGGCTCCTATCCGGGGCTGCTCAAGCACTTGTTCGACCTGATTGATCTCAATGCGCTGATCGACACGCCTGTGCTGCTCGCCGCCACCGGTGGCAGCGAACGTCATGCGCTGGTCCTCGATCATCAGTTGCGCCCGCTGTTCAGTTTCTTCCAGGCCGTGACCCTGCCGATCGGCGTGTACGCCACTGAGGCCGATTTCGCCGATTACCAGATCACCAGCGAGCAACTAAAAGCGCGCATCCGTCTGGCCGCCGAACGCGCCGCGCCGCTGTTTGGTGCTCACCTCAAACCGTTGCTGAAAATCGCTTAAGGAGCTGTTCATGGATGTTTTCTGGTTCCTGCCGACCCACGGCGACGGTCACTATCTGGGCACCACCCAAGGCGCGCGCCCGGTCACCCTCAATTACCTGAAACAGGTGGCGCAAGCCGCCGACAGCCTTGGCTACCACGGCGTGCTGATTCCCACCGGGCGTTCCTGCGAAGATTCGTGGGTGATCGCTTCGGCGCTGGTGCCGCTGACCGAACGCCTGCGTTATCTGGTGGCGATCCGTCCGGGGATCATTTCGCCGACCGTCTCGGCGCGCATGGCCGCGACCCTGGATCGACTGTCCAACGGTCGCTTGCTGATCAACGTCGTGACCGGCGGTGATCCGGACGAAAACCGTGGCGACGGCAGTTTCCTCAGCCACAGCGAACGCTACGAAGTCACCGACGAATTCCTCAAAATCTGGCGTCGCGTGTTGCAAGGCGAGGCGGTGGATTTCGAAGGCAAACACCTGAAGGTGCAGAACGCCAAAGCCTTGTATCCACCGGTGCAGAAACCCTATCCGCCGCTGTACTTCGGCGGTTCCTCCGACGCGGCCCACGATCTGGCCGCCGAACAGGTCGACGTGTACCTGACCTGGGGCGAACCGCCGGCCGCCGTCGCCGAAAAACTCGCCGACGTGCGTGAACGCGCCGCCCGTCACGGGCGCAAAGTGAAGTTCGGCATCCGCCTGCATGTGATCGTGCGCGAGACCGCCGAAGAAGCCTGGAAAGCCGCCGACAAACTGATCGAACACATCAGCGATGAAACCATCGAGGCCGCGCAGAAATCCTTTTCGCGTTTCGACTCCGAAGGCCAGCGACGCATGGCCGCTCTGCACGACGGGCGCCGCGACAACCTGGAAATCGCCCCCAACCTGTGGGCCGGCGTCGGCCTGGTGCGCGGCGGGGCCGGCACCGCGCTGGTCGGCGATCCACAACAAGTGGCGGCGCGAATCAAGGAATACGCAGACCTGGGCATCGAGAGTTTCATCTTCTCCGGCTACCCGCATCTCGAAGAGGCCTACCGCTTTGCCGAGCTGGTGTTCCCGTTGTTGCCCGAGCCGTATGCAAGCCTGGCCGGACGCGGCGTGACCAATCTCACCGGGCCGTTCGGCGAAATGATCGCCAACGATGTACTGCCCGCCAAAGCCAACGCCTGAGGAAGACCGAGTGACTGCCAAACCGCAAAGCACCCTGCTCTCCCCCTTGCAGACCGCCCGCCAACTGGCCGCCGAATTCGCCCTGACCGCTGTCGAGCGCGACGAACGCGGCGGCACGCCGAAAGCCGAACGCGACGCCCTGCGCGACAGCGGTCTGCTGGCCCTGAGCATTCCCACCCGATACGGCGGCCTCGGTGCGCGCTGGAGCGAAACCCTGGAAGTCGTGCGCGAATTCGCCAAGGTCGACAGCTCGATCGCCCACGTCTTCGGTTTTCATCATTTGATGTTGGCTACCGTGCGCCTGTTTTCTCGCCCGGAACAATGGCAGCCGTGGTTCGAACAGACTGCAAGGCAGAACTGGTTCTGGGGTAACGCGCTCAATCCGCTGGACACCCGCACCGTGGTCAAGGACCTGGGCGGCTGGCGCGAGTTTTCCGGCAAGAAGAGCTTCTGCTCCGGCGCCAGCGATTCACAAATGCTGATCGCCTCGGCGGTGGACGAAAGCAACGGCGGCAAACTGCTGATCGCGGCAATTCCCAGCGGGCGCAGCGGCATCACCTTGCACAACGACTGGAATAACATCGGCCAGCGCCAGACCGACAGCGGCAGCGCCACGTTCGAACGGGTACGGGTCGAGGAATCGGAACTGCTGCTGGATCCGGGTCCGTTGAGTACCCCGTTCGCCTGTTTGCGCCCATTGATCGCACAACTGACGTTCACGCATATGTTTCTCGGTATCGCCGAAGGGGCCTTTGAAGAAGCGCGGCAATACACCCTCAGCGAAACCCGCGTCTGGCACAAATCCTCGGTGCGCGAGGTGCGTGAAGACCCGTATGTGCTGGCCCATTACGGCGATTTCTGGGTCGCCCTCGAAGGCATCCGTCTGCTGGTGGAACGCGCCGCCACGTTGCTCGACGAGGCGTGGGCCAAAGGCCCGAACCTCAGCGCCGAAGAACGCGGTCACCTGGCCACGGCGATTGCCACGGCCAAGGTCGCCGCCAGTCGTCAGGGCCTGGAGATTTGCAGCCGGCTGTTCGAAGTCACCGGCGCCCGTTCAACCCACGCGTCGCTGCGCCTCGACCGACACTGGCGCAACCTGCGCACGCAAACCCTGCACGACCCGCTGGATTACAAACTCCACGAGCTGGGCGACTGGGCGCTGAACCAGTCCCTGCCGGTGCCGACGTTCTATTCCTGATTTCCTTTCGTGGAGCGAGACCCATGCAACTGCTGACCCTACCGCCCTCACCCGCCCTGGCCACGTCGATCCGCGCCACCGCCCAGGTCTTCGAAGACCCGAAGTCCCAGGCCTTGCTCGCGCATCTGCAACAAGTCGCACCGAGCGAAGCCAGCGTGCTGATCATCGGCGAAACCGGCACCGGCAAGGAGTTGGTGGCGCGGCACATCCACAACCTGAGCAACCGGCGCAACCGGCCATTCATTGCGGTGAACTGCGGGGCGTTCTCCGAATCACTGGTGGAAGCCGAACTGTTCGGCCATGAAAAAGGCGCCTTCACCGGCGCCCTCAGCGCCAAGGCCGGGTGGTTCGAAGAGGCGGATGGCGGCACGTTGTTCCTCGATGAGATCGGCGATTTGCCGATGGCGATCCAGGTCAAACTGCTGCGGGTGTTGCAGGAGCGCGAAGTGGTCCGCCTGGGTTCGCGCAAGAGCATTCCCATCGATGTACGGGTGCTGGCGGCGACCAACGTGCAACTGGAGAAAGCCATCAACGCCGGGCATTTCCGCGAGGATCTGTATTATCGGTTGAACGTGGTCAATCTGGAGCTGAGCCCGTTGCGCGACCGACCCGGCGACATCCTGCCGCTGACCCGGCATTTCATCGAGGCTTACAGTCAGCGTCTGGGTTACGGACGCATCACCATCAGCCCCGGCGCCGAGCACAAGCTGCGCGGCTACAGTTGGCCGGGCAACATTCGCGAGCTGGAAAACGTCATCCATCACACGCTGCTGATCTGCCGTAACGGCGTGATCGAGCGCGATGATCTGCGCCTGTCGAACCTGCGTATCGATCGCCCGGACGACCAGCATTCCAATGTCGACGACTCACCGGAAGCGCTACTCGAACGCGCTTTCCAGAAGCTCTTCGAACAACAGGCCGGCGCGCTGCATGAAAAGGTCGAGGACGCGTTGCTGCGTTCGGCCTATCGCTTCTGCCACTACAACCAGGTGCACACCGCCGCGCTGCTCGGCCTGAGCCGTAACGTGACCCGCACGCGGCTGATCAAGATCGGCGAACTGGCAGTCAACAAGCGACGACCCACGGAAAACCTGCAAGGCGAACGCTTGATCCAGTTGTCGATCTAGCCCACCAATTGGCAGTGCAAGCCATCGTCATGACTGCGGGCGATGCTGCTCAGCACCTGGAATGAACCGAAGGTCACGGTGCGCGCCTGATGGGTGCGGATCAACTGCCAGAAGTCCTGCTCACCGGTTTCGAAACTCTGGAACGCCGCCTCCCCCGCCTCGCGGGATTGCCATTGCAGGAACCCCAACACCCGCCGGCCATCGTCACTGGCCTGAACACTGGCGCTGACGAATCCGGCATAACGCTGGGCCAGACGCTCGGTCTGCACGGTCAGCGCCGAGACCAGCGCCGGTTGTTGGGCGGGTTCGATTTCAAATTCGATCAATTGGGTGAAGCTGCGGTTTTTCGCTGGTGCTTGCATGACATCCCCACTCTGTCAGGTGAATCTTGCGGTTCGAAGGCCTGCAGGGTAAAACCTCGAGTTAACTAGAGGTCAAGGGGCAATGTTCAAATGGTCGCAGCGGAAAATGTGCACAGGCAACTCACCGTCGGCGAAGTCGCGGCCCGCAGTGGCGTGGCCGTCACTGCCCTGCATTTCTATGAATCCAAAGGTTTGATCAAAAGCCAGCGCAATGCCGGCAACCAGCGGCGTTACCCACGGGAAGTGTTGCGGCGAGTGGCGTTGATCAAGGTGGCGCAACGGCTGGGCATTCCACTGGCGGAAATCGGCGAGGCGTTGAAACAGTTGCCGGGCAACCGCGCACCGACGGCGGCGGACTGGAAAGAGTTGTCGGAGCAGTGGCGGCGGGAGCTGGACGAGCGGATCAATCAGTTGATGCTGCTGCGGGATCGACTGACCGGCTGCATCGGTTGCGGATGCCTGTCGATGGAGGCATGTCCGCTGCGCAATCAGGGGGATGTGCTGGGCGAACAGGGGCCGGGAGCGCACTTTCTCGATATCCCCACCTGAGGGCTCCCTTTTCGTGGGAGCCCTCAGATCACTCCATCAGAAGCCCGGCGCAATCTGCCCTTTGTAGCGGGTCAGAATGAACTGACGCACTTCATCGGAATTCAACGCCTTGGCCAGTTTCTGCAGGCCCGGATCGTTGATGTTGTCGGGACGTGCGACCAGAAACTCGATGTACAGGCTTTTGCCCTTCTCGACGATTAGCGCGCTGTTGGTGTCGATCCCGGCTTCCAGCGCGTAGTTGGCGAACACGAAGGCCAGGTCCACCTGACTCACGGAACGGGCCAGCAACGCACCTTCCAGTTCACGGATTTTCAGGTGCTTGGGGTTTTCGACGATGTCGCGTTGGGTGGCCAGGGTGTTGCTCGGATCCTTGAGCTTGATCAGCCCCGCCTCGTGCAACAGCACCAGGGCGCGGCCGGTATTCACCGGGTCGTTGGGGATCGACACGCTCGCGCCGTCCTTCAGCTCCGAAATGTTCTTGATCCTGGTCGAGTAGGCGCCGAACGGTTCGATGTGCACGCCGACCACCGGCACCAGATTGGTATGGCGGGTCTTGTTGAAATCATCGAGAAACGGCCGGTACTGATAGTAGTTGGCGTCGAGGTTTTTCAGCGCCAGTTGCTGGTTGGGCTGGATGAAGTCGGTGAAGACCTTGATGTCCAGATCCACGCCTTCCTTGGCCAGGGTCGGTTTGACGAACTCGAGGATTTCCGCGTGCGGCACCGGGGTAGCACCGACGATCAGTTTTTCGTTGGCGTGGGCGCCGAACGACAGAACGGCAGCCAGAACGGCCAGGGTCTTTTTCATGTTGTGCTCCAAGGCAGATTTGAGTGGCCGTCGTGGGGTGAACGTGGGGCCTTTATGGGTTGAAATTGTTTTGTCAGCGTCGGCTGAAGTGCGCCACCAGTCGGTCACCGGTCATTTGCAGGGCCTGCACCAGAATCAGCAGCAACACCACGGTGACCACCATCACGTCGGTCTGAAAGCGCTGATAGCCGTAGCGGATCGCCAGATCGCCGAGCCCGCCGCCACCGATCACGCCGGCCATCGCCGTGTAATCCACCAGCACGATGGCCGTAACGGTCACCGCGGCGAGCAACCCGCCCCGGGCTTCCGGCAACAGCGTGTGGCGAATGATCTGCCAGGTGTTGGCGCCCATGGCCTGGGTCGCCTCGACCACGCCGCGATCGACTTCGCGCAACGCGGTTTCCACCAGTCGCGCAAAGAACGGTGTGCAGCCGACCACCAATGGCGGAATGGTGCCCGGCACGCCCAGCGAAGTGCCCACCAGCAGCGTGGTCAGCGGAATCAACACGATCAGCAAAATGATGAACGGCAGCGAACGCAGCATGTTCACGATCACTGACAGCACCCGATACACGCCGACCGTTTCATGCAACTGGCGCTTGCCGGTGAGAAACAGCAGCAGCCCCAGCGGCAGGCCCAGCAACACCGTGAACAGCAGCGCCGCGCCGAGCATGCTCAGGGTGTCGAGACAGGCCTGGGCAATGTCGGCCCAGTAAAGGTGTTTGAACCACTCGGCCATGATCAGGACCAGTCGTGACGCGGAGGTTTGATGCCGTTGAGCAGCCAGTTGCCGACCACGTGATACTTCCAGCGCACCGGGTCATGCAGGGTGTGGACCCGGGCGTTGCGCCAGTGACGGTCGAAGTTGTGCTTCTTCAGGGTCGAGCGGGTGCCACCGAGTTCGAACAACTTGTTGCTGGCCTCGATGGCGATTTCGGTGGTCAGCACTTTGGCCTTGGCCACGGCCAGGGAGGCCAGCGCGACGTTGTCTTCATCGGGCGCCGGACGTGCGGCGTCGAGCGCCCAACCGGCGCGTTCGAGCAGGGCTTCGGCGGCTTCCAGACGGATTTCCAGTGCGCCGATCTGAATGATCGTCAGCGGATCTTCGCTGGCCTTGTCTACCCCCGCGTCGATCCATGGCCGGGCAAACTGACGAACGAATTCAACGGTGTCGCGCAACGCCGCCCGGGCGATGCCGGCGTCGATGGCGGCGGTGGTCAACTGGGCGAACGGTCCGGCCAGGGTCGGGCTTTCGTAGGAGCGATAAGTCGGGAACAGATTGAACGGCGCCACCTGCAGATCTTCTGCCAGCACCGTACCGCTGGACGTGGTGCGCTGGCCGATGCTGTCCCAGTCATCGACGATCACCAGCCCTTTCGTGCCGCGCTCGACAAAGGCCAACTGGCCCTTCTGTTCTTCATCCAGCGCCAGCACCGCCAGCCAGTGGGCGTAGAGAGAACCGGTGCAGTAACCCTTGCGGCCGTTGATCACGAATCCGTCGCCATAACGGCGGATGGTTGCCTGAATGTCCTGCACGTTTTTGCCGCCGGTTTCCGACAGCGCATTGGCGAAACGATGACCTTGCAGCGCCAGTTCGAAGAAATGCGCCTGCTGCGCCGGCGTGCCTTGCAGGCGGATGTCTTCGAGCAGGCAGTAATGGTTTTGCGGGATCTGTCCGAGGGACGGATCGGCGGCGGAAATAATCGCGATCACTTGGGCCAGCACCGCGTAGGACACCTGGGCGCCGCCGTACTCCTTCGGCACGCTGATGCCCCACAGACCACTGTTGGAATACAGGTCGACGATCTCGGCGGGCACTTCACGGCTGCGGTCGCGCTCGGCGGCGTGCTCCTGCAAAACGGCGGCGACCTGTTCGGCCACGCGCAAGGCTTCGGCGGCGTCGGCGATACGGTGGGCGGCCGGCGGGTTGATCGGATAAACGGCAGATTCAGACATGGATGACTCTCGGTATCGGTGTTGTACCGGGTCATTGCAGCTTCTGTGCCTGACTGACAGGCTTTGTTTTTCGGGGCTTTCAGCGGACTTCCGCAGGATAGAACGATGAAAACCCGCGCATTCTGTTGCTTCACTGTCGATGGCTGAACACTGCTCGTCGGGTACTCGGTCGGGCCGGCGACACACGCCTATAGTTGAGCGACCGGTAACCCCGGCGAAGGCACACCTTCACCCCCCCATAAAATCAGGGCGACAAAAACAAGGAGTACGCCATGAGCGTTCAACCTATTCCCGAGGGGTATCACAGCATTACCCCGTATCTCGGCATCCATAAGGCCGCCGAGGCCATCGATTTCTATAAAAAGGCGTTCGGTGCCACCGAAGTCATGCGCCTGGCCATGCCCGACGGCGGTATCGGCCACGCCGAACTGCGCATCGGTGACAGCGCAATCATGCTCGGCTCGCCGTGCGATCAAGGTCCGTTGAGCAATCCGGACAAAGCCGTGTCCGTCGGCTTGCATCTGTACGTGACCGATGTCGACAAGTCGTTCCAGCGCGCACTGGATGCCGGGGCGACAGCCGTGTCCGAGGTCAAGGATCAGTTCTACGGCGACCGCAGCGGTACATTGAAAGATCCGTACGGGCATCTGTGGTTTCTGGCAACGCGCAAGGAGGACCTGACCCAGGAGCAGATCGAGCAGCGGGCGAAAGAGCTGTTCCAGCAGGGTTAGCAACAACGAATGTCCATTCCCGCGCAACGCGCGGGGATGGGCGAACACGATTCATGAACCGTCGAACCACGCTTCACGCCTTGTCATGAACGCCCGGCGATTTCAGGATGCAGGCCAACCGCCTGAATAAAGGATCACCCCCGATGTTTGCCGGATTCGTCAAAGACCAGCGCCACGTCAACGGCGTGGACATCACCTACCGCATCAAAGGCAGCGGGCCGGGCCTGCTGTTGTTGCACGGGCACCCGCAGACCCACGTCATCTGGCACAAGGTCGCCGAGCAACTGGCGGAGCACTTCACTGTAGTTGCCGCCGACCTGCGCGGTTACGGCGACAGCAGCCGACCGCCGGCCGATGAGCGGCACACCAGCTATTCCAAACGCGAAATGGCCCGCGACGGCGTGGAACTGATGCAAGCGCTGGGCTTCACACAGTTTTCGATCCTCGCCCACGACCGTGGGGCCCGGGTCGCCCATCGCCTGGCCCTCGATCATCCTGCCGCCGTGCAACGCATGGTGCTGCTGGACATTGCGCCGACCCTGGCGATGTACAACCAGACCAACGAAGCTTTCGCCCGGGCCTACTGGCACTGGTTTTTCCTGATCCGCCCGGCGCCGCTGCCGGAAACCCTGATCGAAGCCGATCCCGAAGCCTATCTGCGCAGCGTCATGGGCAGCCGCAGTGCCGGGCTCAAGCCGTTCACTGACGAAGCGTTCGCTGAATACCTGCGTTGCCTGAGCCTGCCCGGCAGCGCCCGTGGGATCTGCGAGGACTACCGGGCCAGTGCCGACATCGATCTGGAACATGACCGCGCCGACCTCGAGGCCGGCCATCATCTGAGCTTGCCGCTGCTGGTGCTGTGGGGCGCCGAAGGCACGGTCGGTCGTTGCTTCGACCCGCTCAAGGAATGGCAACAGGTGGCCGCCGACGTACGCGGCAAGCCTCTGCCCGCTGGTCATTACCTCGCTGAAGAAGTGCCGGAACTGTTGCTCGCCGAAGCGCTGGCGTTCCTGCGCTGAGCCATCCCTTCCTCCCGTTCACCACAACGCCGACCGGCGTCGTGGTGAGATTGCGGTCGCGAAACATTTACTTTCACATCCTTCATCGGGATTTGCTTCGGTCATCCGTCTTATAAAGATGCGGGCCAGTCGCGTAGGCAAAAGCCACGACCGGCCCATCAGGGACTCCCGCGCTGCGAAGCCCGTAGTGGCCGAGTCCTCTCACCGAATCAAGACCCGTCATCATGTCGAAAAAATCCCGCTCGAAACTGTGGTTCCTGGTACACAGCTGGCTGGCGTTGCCGATCTGGTTTTTTGTTCTGATTGTCTGCGTCACCGGCACCCTGGCGGTGGTCAGCCAGGAAATCGTCTGGCTGGTGAACCCGCAAATGCGCGCCACCCAACCCTCGGATGACGCCCCGCTGCTGGGCTACGACCAGGTCATCGCCGCGATCAAGACTGCCGAACCGCAGTTGCTGGTCGAACGCATCAGTCGCCCCGACGAATCGCATTTCGCGCTGGAGGTGAACGTCAGTCAGCCTGACGGGCGCTCGGTGACGGTCTACGTCAACCCTTACACCGGTGTGATTCAGGGCACCGCACCAGACTTCAATTTCCGTGCCTTCACCCGAGCCTTGCACGGCTGGTGGCTGGTGCCGTTCACCAACGGTTACAGCTGGGGCTGGTATCTGGTGTCGTTTCTGGCACTGCCGATGCTGGCGTCACTGGTAACCGGGCTGGTGGTCTACAAACGTTTCTGGAAGGGCTTTTTCAGCCCGACCCTGCGCCTGCGTCACGGTGCGCGGATTTTCTGGGGCGATTTCCACCGCCTCAGTGGCATCTGGTCGATCTGGTTCATCGCGGTGATCTCCGTCACCGCCGTGTGGTTCCTGATCGAAGCCATTCTTTCCGACAACCATATTTCCATCTCCAGCGAGCCGATCATCGCGGCCATGTCCCGTGAAGGCGTGCCGTTGTCCGCCGATGGTTCGCCACCGCCACGGGTCAGCCTGGACCACGCCATCGAAATCGCCCAGCAACGGATTCCCGGGTTCGAAGCCAGCACCATCAATCTGCCCGGCAACGCCTACAGCCACCTCGATATCCGTGGACGCGGCTGGTATCCGCTGATGTTCCAGTCAGCCACGCTCAATCCCTACAGCGGTGAAGTGGCCGCCTCGCGCCTGCTCTCCGATCGGACCTCCCTGGAGTTCGTCACTGAATCCATGCGTCCGCTGCACACCGGCGACTTCGGCGGACTGTGGATCAAGCTGATCTGGTTCTTCTTCGGGCTGGTGCTGAGCATGATGGTCCTCAGCGGGCTGTTGATCTGGACCAAGCGCACCGCGCTGGCGACCGCCAACGCCCTCAAGCGCGAGAACAAGAAACAGCGCGTTCAGGCACAACCGGCCCTGCACCATGAACCGTCGGAGGCCAACCTGTGAGCAAGTCCACCCCCATGGTTCAGCCTTCGCGGCTGAGCGCGATCTGGCATAAATGGCGCTTCCACATCAACGTGCTGCTGTTGCTGATTCCGCTGGGATTCATGCCCAGGTACTTCGCCGATCAGGCGTTGTTTCGCGGTGACAGCGGGCTGGGTGAGCGCGAGATCGGCGAAGTCCAGGTGGGTCCGTGGAGCCTGCGTCTGGCCGAGTTTCGCAACGAAGCGCCGCTTCCCGATGGCGCAGCCGGCTATCTGAAGGGTTTTAGCGCCGCGCTGTGCGAGGCCTGTGTCGAACAGGTCAAGGCCACCTACCTGCGCATCGGCAAGCCACGCAGCCTGCGCGCCGCCGGTTCGATCTTCTTCGGCACGCCTTACAGCATGGGCACGCAAATGCCCGTCCCGGACAAAACCAAAGCCGACGCCGAACTGTGGATCACCATGGAAGGCTGGGACGGCAGCATGCACCAAGCCTCGATTCCGCTGAGCCAGGCCTCCCCCGCCACTATTGCCTGGCTGAACAAACAAGGAGCCAAACCATGAGCCGCCCCTCCCGTCTGAGCATGAGCACCGCATTGCTGGTGCTGTGTGCCGGTTTCAGCGCCAGCGCCCTGGCCCACAACCCGATGTGCGAGTGCAAGGCCATCGATGCCGAGCAGATCAAATGCACCGGCGGTTTCTCCGACGGCAGCGGCGCGCCGGGGGTGACCCTCGATGTGATCGGCTACGACGAAACCATCCTGGTGCCGGGCAAGCTCGGCGCCGATTCAACCCTGACCTTCAAGAAACCCGGCGCCGAGTTCTACGTGCTGTTCGACGCCGGCCCCGGCCATGTCGTCGAAATCGACCAAGCGGATATCGAAGCCCCATGACCACGCCGACCACTCAAGTTGTTCGCCCCGCTGGTGCCGGCCATGAAACCCTCAATGTGCTGCTGATGTGCCTGCTGATCCTCGCGGTCGCCGGCTCCGTGGTGGCGTGGCGCGGGGTGTCCCACGAACCCGAACCGGTTTCCAGCCATCAGCTCGACGCCCGCCGCGACCTCGGCGCCAGCGAGCAAGGCATCTACGCCGACCTGCGAGTAACCCTCGACGAGATCCACCTGTTGCGTGAAGAACAGCAAGCGCTGCCGACCCCGCAGAACCTGGCGGATGAAGGTTTCGCGCCGTTCGCCCAGGACGCCAGCTCCGTGAGCCGTGGCGGCCATGCCTGGCAATTGCTGGCCGACACCGCCTACTTCGGCCACAGCCAGGCACCCGCCGTGGCCGGCTCGTTTTTGATGCGCCTGAACGACGCTGCGCCGGACATCTGGCTCAACCGCGCCGCCGATCTGCAAGCGCCGACAGACCTGTCCGACGCGGCACTGACCGCTGCCGGATGGAAACAGATCGTCGCGCAATTCGATGCCGGGGTGACCCGCGAACATCGTCATTGAACCCTCGCCTTCATTCGAGAGAAGACCGCTTGCCCATGCCTAGTTCATCTCAACGCCGTCCTTTCCTGCGCCTGCTGCTGATCGGCCTGTGCGCCTGCCTGCTGAGCCCGCTGGCCAGCGCCGATCCGGCCAAACGCCTGCGCATCGGCATCACCCTGCACCCTTATTACAGCTATGTGGCGAACATCGTCGGCGACAAGGCCGACGTCGTGCCGTTGATTCCCGCCGGTTTCAACCCGCACGCCTACGAGCCCCGCGCCGAAGACATCAAGCGCATCAGCGGGCTGGACGTGATCGTGCTCAACGGCGTCGGCCATGACGACTTCGCCGACCGCATGATCGCCGCCAGCGAAACACCGAACATCAAGACCATCGAAGCCAACGAGAACGTGCCGCTGCTGGCCGCCACCGGAGTCGCAGCGCGCGGTGCCGGCAAAGTGGTGAACCCGCACACGTTCCTGTCGATCAGCGCCTCGATTGCCCAGGTCAACAACATCGCCCGGGAACTCGGCAAGCTCGACCCGGATAACGCCAAAACCTACACCCAGAACGCCCGCGCCTACGGCAAACGCCTGCGGCAGATGCGCGCCGATGCCTTGGCCAAACTGACCCAGGCGCCAAACGCCGAACTGCGGGTCGCCACGGTGCACGCCGCTTACGACTACCTGCTGCGCGAGTTCGGCCTGGAAGTGACGGCGGTGGTCGAGCCGGCCCACGGCATCGAGCCCAGCCCGAGCCAGTTGAAGAAAACCATCGATCAACTGCGCGAACTGGATGTGAAGGTGATCTTCTCCGAGATGGATTTCCCGTCCACTTACGTCGAGACCATTCAACGCGAATCCGGTGTGAAGCTGTACCCGCTGTCGCACATTTCCTACGGCGAATACACCGCCGACAAGTACGAAAAGGAAATGACCGGCAACCTCAACACCGTCGTTCGGGCAATTCAGGAGTCCGGCGCATGACGGCTCAGGAAAACCTCTCAATCATCAGCAGTGGCCCGACTCTGGATTTTCAGGAAGTCAGCCTGACGCTGGGTCGCACGACGATTCTGGACAAGGTGACCTTCCAGGTGCAGCCCGGCAGCGTGCACGCACTGGTGGGCCCCAACGGCGGCGGCAAGAGTTCGCTGATCAAGACCCTGCTCGGGCAGATGCCGCATCAGGGTCGGCTCAGCCTGCAATGGCCCGGCGAGCCCGGCACTATCGGCTACGTGCCGCAGGCGCTGGAATTCGATCGGGGTCTGCCGATGACCGTCGATGATTTCATGGCCGCCATGTGTCAGCGTCGCCCGGCGTTTCTCGGCCTGAGCAAACGCTACGCCGGCGCCATCGGTGAGGCGCTGGAGCGGGTCGGCATGCAGGACAAACGCAAGCGCCGGATGGGCGCGTTGTCCGGCGGTGAGCGCCAGCGGGTGCTGCTCGCTCAAGGCCTGATCCCCGCCCCGCAATTGCTGGTGCTCGATGAACCGATGTCGGCCCTGGACGAAGCCGGGATCCAGGTGTTCGAACGTCTGCTTGGCGACTGGCGCGCGGCGGGCATCACCGTGCTGTGGATCGAACACGATCTGGAAGCCGTCGGGCGTCTGGCCAATCGCGTCACCGGCCTCAACCGCCGGGTGCTGTTCGACGCCACCCCGCAACAGGCCCTGACCCCGGAACGTCTGCTGACCCTGTTTTCAACCCATCCACGGAGCGCTGCCTGATGAGTTACGAAGCCTTTCGTTTGATGGTGCAGGGCTGGGCCACCTCCGGTTACCTGCCGGAAGCCCTGGCCTACGGTTTTGTGGTCAACGCGCTGCTCGCCGGCCTGTTGATCGGCCCGGTGCTCGGCGGCCTCGGCACGCTGGTGGTGGTCAAGCGCTTCGCGTTTTTCTCCGAGGCGGTCGGTCACGCGGCGCTGACCGGCGTGGCCATCGGCATCCTGCTCGGCGAACCCTACACCGGACCTTACGGCAGCCTGTTCGGCTACTGCCTGTTGTTCGGCATCCTGCTCAATTACCTGCGCAACCGTACCGGCCTGGCCCCGGACACGCTGATCGGCGTGTTTCTTTCGGTGTCCCTGGCGCTGGGTGCCAGCCTGCTGCTGATCCTGGCGGGCAAGATCAACGTGCACATTCTGGAAAACGTGCTGTTCGGCTCGGTGCTGACGGTCAACGGCAATGATCTGGCGGTGCTGGCCATCGTCGGTTCGCTGGTGATGGCCCTGGCCTTGCCGCTGTACAACCGCATCATGCTCGCCAGTTTCAACCCGCAACTGGCAGCGGTGCGCGGTGTTGCCGTGAAGACTCTGGATTACCTGTTCGTGATTCTGGTGACCCTGATCACCGTCGCGGCGGTAAAAGTCATTGGCGCGATTCTGGTCGGTGCGCTGCTGGTGATTCCGGCAGCGGCGGCACGTCTGCTCAGCCAGTCGCTCAAAGGCTTTTTCTGGTGTTCGGTGCTGATTGCCACGATCAGTACGCTGTGCGGGATTCTTGCGCCGATCGTGTTCGACCTGCCGATTCCGTCCGGTGCCGCGATCATCCTCGTCGCCGGCATCGGTTTCGCCCTCGCCGCGATTGCCCGGGGCGTCGTCCCCAGTCTGAAAGGGAACCTTGGATAAATGGCTTTTTCATTGCGACAACTGACCCTGGCCATCGCCCTGTGCAGCGTGACCACGACCAACGTATTCGCCGCCGAAAGCGCCAAACCGCTGCGGGTGCTGGCCTCGTTGCCAATCACCTACGGTCTGGGTGAAGTGCTGCTCAAGGGCACCGACATCAGCCTCGAACGCGCAGCGCCGGCGAATCTGCCGGGCAGCCGCCAGACCGCGTACTTCACCGGACGCGGGGCTCCGGAGCTGAGCAAACTGGCCACCGGCGCCGATGCGGTGATCGGCGTGCGCTCGCTGTGGGCCGATGATCCGCTGTACCCGATTGCCCGACGCAGCAACATCCGCATCATCGAAGTCGATGCCGCCCGCCCGGTGGACGGCGCCCTGCCCGGCATCGCCGTGCAACCGGGGCTGAACGTCGATGGCCTGAACAGCCAGCCGTGGCTGGCCAGCAACAACATGGGGCGCATGGCCGACGTGATGGCGGCGGACCTGGTGCGCCTGGCACCGAAGGACAAACCGAAGATCGAAGCCAACCTGGCCGCACTGAAACAGCGCCTGCTGAAACTCAGTGCCGACAGCGAAGCGCGCCTGGCCAGTGCCGACAATCTGAGCGTGATGAGCCTGAGCGATCACTTCGGCTATCTGATCGGCAGCCTGAACCTGGAGTTGATCGGACAGGACCCGCGACCGGACGCCGAATGGACACCGGAAGATCTGAAGAAGTTGACCGCCACGCTCAAGGACAACGACGTGGCGGTGGTGCTGCACCATCGGCAACCGTCGGACGCCGTGAAAGCGGCAATTGCCGAGTCGGGCAGTCATTTGCTGGTGCTGAGCACCGATGCGGCGGATCCTGTGGCAGAACTGGAAGGGAATGTGGATGCACTGCTCAAGGGCTTGAGCGGCGCGTAACACCGTTCCTCCGGACATGAAAAAACCCGCTGACTGTTTCCAGTCCAGCGGGTTTCTTTTTGGCCGGTGACTTACTGTGCAGCCGCTTGCGCTTCCATCTTCTGGCGCAGGCTCAGCGGACGCATGTCAGTCCAGGTTTCTTCGATGTAGGCCAGGCATTCCTTTTTCAGGCCGCTCTTGCCCACGGTGCGCCAGCCTTCCGGGATGGCCTTGTAATCCGGCCAGATCGAGTACTGCTCTTCGTGGTTGACCACGACCTGAAAGAGGATGTCCTCGCGGTCGAATACTGACGTCATGCTGTGTCTCCATCGTTGTAGGGGTGGGCTGCACGGTGGGTGCAGCCGGGTATGTAGAAGGAACGTTCGGCGCGGCGAAAAATTTACAGGGCAGCGGTCGCGGCGCTCAGTGCACGACCGAAGATCTCGGCGACGCGGTCGATTTCGGCGGCGGTGATCACCAGTGGCGGCAGGAAGCGCACCACTGCGCCATGGCGCCCGCCCAATTCCAGAATCAGGCCACGCTTGAGGCATTCGCGCTGCACCAGCGGCGCCAGACGGGCGAAGGCCGGTGGATGGCCCAGCGCGTCCGGCGCACCGTTCGGATCGACCAGCTCGACACCGAGCATCAGGCCACGACCACGAATGTCGCCCAGTTGCGGGAAGTCACGCTGCAGGATGCGCAGGTGCTCGCTCAGGCGTTCGCCCATGGCGGCGGCGTGTTCGCAGACCTTGTGCTCGACCAGGTAACGCATCACCGCGGAACCGGCGGCCATCGCCATCTGGTTGCCACGGAAGGTGCCGGCATGAGCGCCCGGCTGCCAGGTGTCGAGCCAGTCGCGGTAAACCACCACCGCCAGCGGCAGGCTGCCGCCGATGGCTTTGGACAGCACGACCACGTCCGGGGTGATGCCGGCGTGCTCGAAGGCGAACATCTTGCCGGTGCGGGCGAAACCGCTCTGGATCTCGTCGACGATCAGTGCAACACCCGCCTTTTCGGTGATGCGACGCAGACCGCGCAGCCACTCGATGTCCGCCGGAATCACACCGCCCTCGCCCTGCACCGCCTCGACGATCACCGCCGCCGGCAATTGCACACCGGCCTCCGGGTCGTTGAGCAGGTTCTCCAGGTAACTCAGGTTGGCCTTCACACCCGCCGCGCCACCGAGGCCGAACGGGCAACGGTAGTCGTACGGGAACGGCATGAATTGCACGCCGTTGCTGAGCAGCGCGCCCAACGGTTTTTTCGGACCAAGGCTGCCCATCAGGCTCAACGCGCCCTGACTCATGCCGTGGTAACCGCCGGAGAACGACAGCACGGTGCTGCGTCCGGTGGCGGTACGTACCAGTTTCAGCGCGGCTTCCACGGCGTCGGTGCCGGTCGGGCCGCAGAACTGGATTTTCGCTTCCTTGGCCAAGGCTGGCGGCAGCAACCCGAACAGGTCCTGAACAAATTGATCCTTCACCGGCGTGGTCAGGTCGAGGGTGTGCAGCGGCAGCTCATCGGCCAGCACCTGCTGGATGGCCTCGATCACCACCGGATGGTTGTGCCCCAGCGCCAGGGTGCCGGCACCGGCCAGGCAATCGATGAAGGTGCGGCCTTCAACGTCTTCGACATACAGCCCCTTGGCACGCTTCAGCGCCAGGGGAATGCGCCGCGGGTAGCTGCGGGCATTGGATTCCTGCTGGCTCTGGCGGGCCAGCAGCGGCGATTCATTGAACTGATACAGCGTTTCCGCCGGCGCGGAGGCGATCCGGGCCGACGACTCTTCGATAAGGCTGGTGGCGACTGACATCTCTCGACCCCTCAATTCGCTATGGATAGTGACCAAAACTGCACACCGCACAGGTGCGCGTTCCGGTCGTGGGGCGCACATGCAGGTTTTCCTGTTCTGGAAACGCACCAACCCCTCAAGGATTTACACCCTTGAGCGAGTTGTCATGCCGACAGCGGCAGCGACTTGTGCATCGGCAGGCTGCGCATGCCGTGGCGAATGAGCGGCGGCGCCGATTCGCGATACCCCAGACGCCGATAAAAGGCTTCACCGGTGCGGGTGCTGGTGAGCACGGAACGGGGGCTGCCGCGAGTCAGCAGCCAGCCTTCAAGGTCAGCCATCAGAGCCCGGCCGACGCCCCGGCGAAACCATTCCGGCTGCACATGACAAAGGGTGACATCGCCGTCGGCCAGCGCCATGCCGACGCCCACCGGTCGGCCCTGCATCAGGGCGATGTTCAGATAACGCTGTGGATCGGTGAGCCAGGCACTGATGTGTTCCGGCGATTGCTGGCGGATCCAGGCATCGACAAGGTGGGGGTCGTTACGATGGTCGAGCGCACAACCGACGCGGATCGAACGCTCGATGATGCGGCTGATGATGCCGGCATCGGCCGGGGTGGCCGGGCAAATGTAGATGGATGCATCCATGGCGCTGTTTCCCTCAATCCATTGAGTCAAAGGCTGGGGCGACAATAGCGTCGTGGCCGGCCGATGACCAATGGAGAGAGGTTACATTTGATGTGCCGGGCTCAGGCCGGTTGCAGCGGCATGGTCAGCTCGACCCGCAAGCCATCCGGGCGACTGTCGAAATGCAGGGTGCAGGCACAGCGTTGGACAATTGCCTGGACAATCGCCAGCCCGAGCCCGCAGCCGGTGCTCTGGCCGTTGCGCCAGAAGCGTTGGGTCAGGTGTTGCAGATCGTCCGGCGCAATCCCCGGCCCATGGTCGCGCACGACGAAGCGCACACGGTTGCCGGTGGTTTCCAGGCTCAGCTCCACGGCGCCTTCCGTCGGGGTATGGCGCAGGGCGTTATCGAGCAGATTGCGCAAGGCCGCGATCGACAACACTGCCGGCATTTGCAGAGGCGCGCCGGACAACTTTTCGGGCAGATGCAGTTTGATCCGTTGACGCTCGCCGCTGGCAGAGTCCTGAATCGCCAGTTTCGCCACTTGCTCGGCGCTGCACTGCACGCCGTCGTCGAACGACAGACTGCCCTCGACCCGGGCCAGCAACAGCAATTGCTCCAGGGTCCGGTGCAAGCGATCGGCGCCCTCCTCGGCCCGGGCCAGGGACTGATCGCGGGCACTGCCTTCGGTCATGCGCGCCACTTGCAGGTGGGTCTTGATCGCCGTCAGCGGGCTGCGCAGTTCATGGGCGGCGTCACCGGTCAGGCGACGCTCGCGCTCGATAGTCTTGCCGATGCGCTGGAACAGTTGGTTCTGAGTTTCAAGCAGCGGTTTCAGTTCGCTGGGGAACGATTGCAACTGCAACGGTTCGAGCGAGTCGGCATTGCGCCGCATCAAGGCTTCGCGCAAGCGATTGAGCGGCGCCAGCCCCTGACCGATCCCCAGCCACAGCAGGCACAGGCAGCCAAGCAGCGCCACACCCACCGGCACCGAAGCCGCCAGCAGGATCGACATGTTCAAGGCTTCACGCTCGATCACCCGGTCAGCGGTGGTGATGCGCACATCGCCCCGGGCCAGGGTGAAGGTGCGCCAGGGTGCGCCGTCGATCATCTGGTCATGGAAGCCCATTTTCTGGGCTTCCAGTGCCTGTTCCGGATTGTTGTGGCTGCGGGCGAGGATTTCGCCGCGCAACGAGCTGACCTGGCAGGCCATGCCGCCGGGAATGTTCAGTTGTTCGGCGCTGAAGTGAGTGCCCTCGCCTTTGCTCGGTATCGCCGGCAATTGCTCCAGCAACCCGGCGACCATCCGCGCCGAAGCCACCAGCCGCTGGTCGAGGGAAAACATCATCTGGTTGCGCAGGTCGCTGAGCATCCAGGCCGCCGCCAAGGCCCAGATCAGCGCGAATGCGGCGCCGAGGGTCAGGCTCAGGCGCAGGCGCAGACTCATCACTTGTCAGGTTCTCCACCATCGGCCGGGCCCAGGCGATAGCCCAGACCACGTACGGTTTCGACGATGCCCTTGCCGAGTTTGCTGCGCAGGTGGTGGATGTGCACGTTGAGCGCGTTGCTTTCCAGTTCATCGTTGAACCCGTAGACGCTGTCCTTCAATTGCTCGGTGGACAGCACCCGGCCACGGTTGTGCAGCAAGGCTTGCAGCAGGGATTGTTCGCGACGGGACAGGTCCACCGAACGGCCCGCCAGGGTGGTTTCGCGGCTGCTCGGGTCGTAGGTCAGCGCGCCATGCTCGATCAGGTTGACGCTGCGCCCGGCCACTCGGCGCAGCAGGGTTTGCAGACGAGCGAACAGTTCGCGCAAATCGAAAGGCTTGAGCAGGTAATCGTCGGCGCCGGACTGCAAGCCGTCGACCCGGTCGGTGACCGAGTCCCGCGCAGTGAGGATCAGCACTGGAATTTCCAGGCCTTGCTGACGCAGCTGTTGCAGCAGCTTGAGACCATCTTCGTCCGGCAAACCGAGGTCGAGCACCATCACGTCGAATTCGGCAACCTTGAGGATCGCCCGCGCCTTGGAGGCGGTGTTGACGTGTTCGACCGTCAAGCCCTGGGCCGTCAGCCCGGCGACGATGCCACTGGCGATCAACTCATCGTCTTCGCAAACCAGTACGTGCATGGTGAGTCCCGTAGAAAAATGCCGATTAGGCGGTTGGCCGATTAAGCTGACATTATGCCCCGAACGCCACAGCGACAAGGGTGCCGCGGTTAATCATCGGTTAATCGCCGCCGCCCATTGTGCTCATCACTTGCACAGGGACAAGGCTCCTCCATGCGTCATATTTTTTTATTGTTTGCACTGTTGATTTCGGGTCTGGCCCAGGCAGGGAACGATCCCTTTGCGACAAAACCGGAATTTCTCCCGGTCGACAAGGCCTTCGTGCTGACGTCCGAACGTCTGGATTCCGGCGAAACCCAACTGTTCTGGCAAATCGCCGACGGTTACTACCTGTATCAGAAACGCCTGAAATTCGACGGACTGGCGGCGGAAAACGCCCCAGCGCTGCCCGAAGGCGAATCCCACAGTGACGAGTATTTCGGCGAGCAACCGGTCTATCGCCAGGGCCTCGAACTGAAAATCCCGGCAGCAGCCAAAGGCCAGATCAAGGTCAGTTATCAGGGCTGCGCCGATGCCGGCCTGTGCTATCCACCACAGACTCGCGTGATCGACCTCGGTGGCAAAGCGGCCGCTGCGGCGACGGATGAGGCGCAGGATCAAGCGCTGGCCAGCGGCCTGCAACAGCACTCGCTGGGCTGGAGCCTGCTGGTGTTCTTCGGTCTCGGCCTGTTGCTGGCCTTTGCGCCGTGCTCGTTGCCGATGTTGCCGATTCTGGCCGGTATGGTGGTTGGCAGCGGTGCCACGCCACGTCGTGGTTTTGCGCTGGCCAGCAGCTATGTGGTTTGCATGGCGCTGGTGTATGCGGCAATGGGCGTCATCGCGTCCCTGTTGGGAGCGAACCTTCAGGCGTGGTTGCAAAACCCGTGGCTGCTCGGGACGTTCGCAGTGGTGTTCGTGATTCTGGCACTGCCGATGTTCGGCTTCTTTGAACTGCAATTGCCGGTCGCACTGCGTGATCGACTGGAGCACGCCTCGCGCAGTCGCAGCGGCGGCAGCCTGGTTGGCGCCGGTGTACTCGGTGCGCTGTCCGGCCTGCTGGTCGGGCCGTGCATGACCGCGCCGCTGGCCGGTGCTCTGCTCTACATCGCGCAAAGCGGCAATGCGCTGCACGGTGGCTTGATCCTGTTTGCCCTCGGCATCGGTATCGGCATCCCGCTGTTGGTGCTGGTGACAGTCGGCAATCGTTTCCTGCCGAAACCCGGCGCGTGGATGAACCTGCTCAAAGGCATATTCGGTTTCCTGTTCCTCGGCACGGCGGTGCTGATGCTGCGTCCGGTACTGGACCCGTCACTCTGGCTTGCGCTGTGCGGTGCATTGCTGCTGATCGCGGCCTACAGCGCCTGGAAACAGTCCGAAGGCTTCGGCCGGGTCGCCCAGTTGTTCGGTGCCAGCTCGCTGCTGCTGGGACTGTGGGGCAGTTTGCTGGTCGTGGGTGCAGCGGGTGGCAGCGATGATCCGTTCCAGCCGTTGCAGGTCTACAGCGCCGGACGCACCGGCACGGTTGCCCCCAACGGTCACGAAGCATTCATTACGATCAAGGACCCAGCCGCGCTGCAGCGCGAACTCGACACCGCCAAGGCTCAGGGCCAATGGGTGCTGCTCGATTACTACGCCGACTGGTGCACGTCGTGCAAAGTCATGGAGAAAAAGGTATTTGGCCAGGCGCGGGTACTGCAGGCCCTGAGCGAAGTGCGTTTGCTGCGCCTCGACGTCACTGATGACAATGCCGCCAGCCGCGAACTGCTCGGCCGCTACAAAGTGCCAGGGCCACCGAGTTTTGTGTGGATCGGTGCCGACGGTGAAGAGCGCCGCAGCCAGCGCATCACCGGCGAAGTCGATGCCGACACTTTCCTGCAACACTGGACCACCACCCGAGACGCCCGTTAATGCTGACTTTCACCCTCGGCACCTTTGCCATTGCGCTTAACCACCTGTTGCTGATCAGCGCCCTGGCGCTGGCGACCTTCGTCGGCTGGCGGGTGGCCAAGCGCGGTGGCGATAACCCCGAGTCGGCGCTGTTCAGCCTGTTCCTGCTCGGAATGCTCGCTGCGCGCGTCGCGTTTGTTGCCGTGTACTGGGGACATTACCGCAACGATCCGTGGCAGATCATCGACCTGCGCGACGGTGGTTTTCTCGCTTGGCCGGGGGTGATCGTATTGCTGCTGGCAGCGCTGTATCGCGGCTGGCGGCGGCCGGGTTTGCGTCGACCGTTGGGGTTCGGCGTGGTCAGTGGCGTGGCATTCTGGTTGCTGGCCACCCTGTCGCTGAGCCTCTACGAGCAAGGCACACGTCTGCCGGACATCACCCTGCGCAACGCCGCCGGGGAAACCGTGAAACTCGCCGACTATCAGGGCGGCCCGCTGGTGATCAACCTGTGGGCCACCTGGTGCCCGCCATGCCGCCGCGAAATGCCGGTGCTGGAAAACGCCCAGCAGCAACGCCCGGACCTGACGTTCCTGTTCGTCAATCAGGCCGAAAGCATGCAAAGCGTCGCGACCTTCCTCGAGACCCAGGGCCTGAGCCTGAACAACGTGCTGTTCGACCGTAGCGGTCATCTGGGCCAGGCCGTGGGTTCCATGGCATTGCCGACTACGCTGTTCTACAGCCCCGACGGTCAATTGCTGGCCAGTCATCTGGGCGAGTTGTCGAACGCCAGTCTGGCTCGTGCCCTGGAAAACTTCGACATCCCCAATCCGAATACGAACGCCGCACCGGCCACCTCTGCAAGGAAACTGCCATGCCCCGCCTCCGCCACCTGCTGACGCTGACTCTGGGCGCTGCCCTGCTGCACTTGCCGTCGGTGCAGGCCGCTGAAAAATTGCCTGACGCGATCAAGAAGATCGAAGCCAAGGGCGCAAAAATCGTCGGCCAGTTCGACGCGCCCGACGGCCTGCGTGGCTACGCCGCGCAATACCAGAACCGGGGCATGGCGCTGTACCTGACGCCGGACGGCAAGCACGTGCTGCTGGGCAATCTGTACGACGCCGACGGCAACGACCTGAGCAGCGCACCGCTGCAAAAACTTGTCTACGCGCCAATGGCCAAGGAAGTCTGGGCCAAGTTCGAGGCCAGCAACTGGATTCAGGACGGCAACAAGGATGCACCGCGCACGGTGTACCTGTTCAGCGACCCGAACTGCCCGTACTGCAACATGTTCTGGGAACAGGCCCGTCCATGGGTCAAGGCCGGCAAGGTGCAGTTGCGTCACATCATGGTCGGCATCATCCGCGAAGACAGCCCGGCCAAATCCGCCGCGCTGCTGGCCGCCAAAGACCCGGCCAAGGCCCTTGAAGACCACGAAAAGGCCGGCACAGCCAGCACGCTCAAGGCCTTGAAGAACATTCCGGCCGCCGTGCAGACCAAACTCGCAGCGAACATGCAGTTGATGGAGGACCTGGAATTACAGGCCACCCCGGCGATCTTCTACATGGACGACAAGGGTGAACTGCAACAACAGCAAGGCGCGCCGACGCCGGACAAGCTGGCGAAGATTCTCGGGCCGAAGTAACGATTGGCGGCTCCGGCAAACACTGCCGGAGCCGTCACCACTCACTCGGTTGACACCGGTCAAGGATGTCATCCAGTTCGTCTGTCGCTTCGCGCTCGAGCAAAAACTGCGTCACCTCTTGCGACCACTCCGTGTCCGATACGGTGCCGGCCCAGGCATGGGTTTTTGCCGAATGGCAGGGCCGATCATCGAAGTTGTTGATCAACGCCTGGTTCAAGGTTCGCACATCAAATCCCGGATTCCTTTCGCTTTGCAGCATCAGGGAATTGAACACCCGCTGTTGAGTGTCGGGATTTGGTGTGAGGGGGTAGGTTTTAGTTGAACTCAAAACGATAAACGTCGGTTTGACGTTTTCAGCCAGTGCGGCCTGCAATCGATAGTGACCGTCGATAATCACGTAAGAACACAACGCGCCGACATACCACAGCAAGACAGGGGGCAGGCTGTCCTCTCTCGCCTTCTTGCGCCACCACTTCATACGCCCGGCATACGGATCGACCGTGTGCAGACCGATCAGATTGCCCAGATCCCAGTCGAGCCACTCCACCGGTCGTGGCTGAAGATTGTCGAGAATGCCGTCGCCACGAGCTGACCATCTCGGTAAATGACTGGTCATCTCTTGCTCTGTCGAGAAATACCAGTTGCTCACACCTTCGCCGCGTTGGCTTCGCACGGCCACAGGCATCATGGGCCGTGCCACCCAGTGCCCGGGATAAAGAAAGTCTGCCTGATGCTCCATCAATTGGTTGATGAAGTATCGGCTCCAGGCTTTCATTCGCTCCCCAGCGGGCAAATGGCGGTGGTGTTCGACCTGCGCCGAGTCAATGGCCGGAACGAGTGGCGACTCCCATTGCATCGGCAACGGATTGCGCACCAGCCAGGCACCGTAATACGAAGTCGCCATCGTCCCCCAAAGCAAAGGGGTCTCGTTGAACATCAGTTTCAGGCGAGCATTGTTGCCCGTCCGCAGATGCAGTTGTGGTTTGCCCTGAGGGGGGCCACTGATCTCGATGCTCAGCCCACCCCATTGTCCTTGCAGATCTTCAAGATCGCGCCAGAAGAATTGCTTCACGCCAGTCCCTTAAATGAAATTCCGTGCGCAATTACAGCGTATTTCGATTGCGCTCACTCAAAAAACTGAACAACACCTCCGTCACAAACTCCGGATTCTCCAGATTGGAGATATGCCCGGCCTCGGGCACCAGCACACTCGGGCAGCCGATCAGCTCGGCCATTTCCTGTGCTTCCGACGGTGGACGGGGTTTGTCCTGATCGCCGCAGACCACCAGTGTGGTCGCCGCATTCAGCTCGCCCAGACGCGGCAACAGGTCATCGCGGCCAAAGGTGATGCGCCCCATCGGCACGATGCTTTGACGCAGGCGATCAGCGGAATAACCCGCGAGTTTTGCGCGGAAATCCTGATACAACGCCGACTGCGGATCGATGCCCGGACGGAAGAAGATCGGCACCACGATATCGAGCAACTGCTCGGAGATCTCGCCGCTTTCTTCGATCTGCTTGAACAGGGAAAAGTAATACTGACGGGTCGGTTCCGGCTCGACGCCGACGTAGGTGTCCATCAGTACCAGACCGTTGAGCCGCTGCGGTGCCGACAGAGCGAGGCGAACGCCCCACATGCCGCCGACCGACAACCCGACCAGCGTCACCCGGTCGATGTCCAGATGATCGAGCAAGGCCAGCGCCTGGCGTGCGATGTCATCCAGTGATGTGGTGCCTTCAGGCAAACGCCCCGATTCACCATGGCCCCACAGATCCAGCGCAATCACCCGATAGTGAGGCGACAACGCAGCGATCTGCGGTGACCACATGGCCTGATCCCACAGGTAGCTGCCGGCCAGCAACACCGCCGGGCCTGTGCCTTGATCAATGTAATGAAGTGCTTGTCCGTCCACCGTGAAGAAAGGCATCGACTACCCCCGCGACAAAAAAAAGAGAACCGGCAGCCTGAGCTGCCGGTTCTCGATCGTCAACCTTGGAAATGTACGTGAATGTACCGGTTGAAATGTGTTGAACGCACAGGCGCTGAAGACTACAAACCTTCCAGCGCCGCCATCAGATCATTCAACCGATCCACCTTCTCTTCGGTAATGTCACTGGCCGCCAGCCCTTCGATGTACTCGGCCAGTTCCTCCACCGTGCTGCACTCGAACATCGCTCGCAGCGGCACATCCCGTTGCAAGGTTTTCTGCACTCGCGAGGCGATTTGTGTGGCGAGCAGCGAGTGGCCACCGAGTTCGAAGAAGTTGTCGCGGACCCCGACCTTCTCGACCTTCAGCACCTCGGCCCATATATCGGCCAGGGTCTGCTCCAGATCGCTGCGCGGCGCCAGGTAATCCTGGCTCTGCAACTGGCCGATCTCCAGCGCCGGCAAGGCCTTGCGGTCGAGTTTGCCGTTGGCGTTGAGCGGCAACCGGTCGAGCCACAACCAGTGCAGCGGCACCATGTATTCCGGCAGTTCGGCGCGCAGGCGCTGCTTGATCCGCTCCAGCCGTTCGCTCTGATTCAGTGCGGAATCTGCGGCCACAAGGTAGCCGACCAGATGCTTGCCGTTGACGCCTTCCTGCACGCCGACCGCCCCGTCACGGACTTCCGGTTGCTCGTGCAGACGCGCCTCGATTTCACCCAGCTCGATCCGGTAACCGCGAATCTTCACCTGATGGTCGACCCGGCCGACGTATTCCAGCACCCCGTCGCTGCGACGGCGCGCCAGGTCACCGGTGCGATACAGACGCTCGCCCGGCGCACCGAACGGATTCGGCACGAACACCGGCGCGGTGCGCAGCGGATCGCTGACATAACCACGACCGACACCGGTGCCGGCCACGCACAACTCACCCACCGCACCCAGTGGCACCAGATCCAGCGCGCCATCGAGCAGGTACAGCAAGTTGTTGTCGGTCGGCGTACCGATCGGCAGATAACTGCCACGAGTCGAGGCCAGGTCGACGCGGAAGAACGCCACGTCGTCTGAGCACTCCGCCGGGCCATAGGCGTTGACCAGACCGATCTCCGGATAACGCAGCAGCCACTGGTGCGCCAGTTCCGGCGGCATTGCTTCACCGGTCGGCAACATCCAGCGCAGACCGTCGAGGCTCAAGCGATCCGAAGCGAGCATGCCCTGGATCAGCGACGGCACACTTTCCAGCACGGTGATGCCCTGCTGTTGCACATGCACCAACAAACCTTGCGGATCGTGGGCGATGGTGTTCGGCACGATGTCCACCCGCGCACCGAACAGCGGCGCGGCGAGGAACTGCCAGACCGAAATGTCGAAGCTTTGCGAAGCGGTCTGGGCGATTACATCGGCGTCGCTCAGACTCAGGTACGGCACCTTGCTCAACTGGTTGTTGAGCATGCCGCGCTGCTCGACCATCACGCCCTTCGGCAAACCGGTGGAGCCCGAGGTGTAGATCACGTAGGCCAGGTTGTCCGGGCCGCTGAAGATGCCCGGATTCGCCGACGACACCGCGCCCGCCTGAACCTCTTCCCACACCAGCAGGCGTGGACGGTTGGCGCAGCTGAATTCATCCAGCAAGGTCGTCGCCTGTTCACGGCAAGCCTCGGTGCACACCAGCACCGGCGTGCGACTGAGCTCGATGATGCGTTGCAGACGCTGGCTCGGCAGGCCTGGATCCAGCGGCAGGTAACCGGCACCGGCCTTGAAGCTGCCGATGATCATGCCCAGCAGATCCAGATTGCGCTCGCCCAGCAACGCCACCGGTTGATCGATCTGCACCCCGGCCGCGACCAACGCGTGGCCGAGACGGTTGGCGTTGTGGTTCAGTTGCTCGTAGCTCAACTGCTGATCGAGGCAACTGACGGCAATGCGTTGCGGATGTTGCGCGACCTGTGCTTCGAACAGCTCGACGTAGCTCTGCTCCAGCGGATAGTCGTGCTCACTCTGGTTGCAACCGTGGAGCAGGAAGTCCTGTTCATCAAAGCCCAGCAGCGGCAGGTCAGCCATGTCGCCATGGAAGCCGTCGACCAGCGCCAGCAACAGACGCTTGAACTCGCCGAGCATGCGCTCGATGGTCGACTCGTCGAAGTAACGCTGGTCGTAAGACAGGTGCAGACCGAGGTCATCACCCGGGTAGCACACCGCCGTCAACGGAAAGTTGGTGTGAGTACGGCCCGAATCCGACGTCGCGTTGAGGCTCTGCGCCCGGTCCAGCACCGAGACTTCCACCGGGGCGTTTTCGAACACGAACAGGCTGTCGAACAGCGGCTGGCCCTTCGGCAATTCGCTTTGCTCCTGGATGTTCACCAGCGGCAGGTATTCGTACTCGCGCAACTGCATGTTGCTGTCGAGCAGACCGCTCAGCCACTGACGCACACTGGCCCGCTGATCGTCCGCCGGGATCTGCACCCGCAGCGCGATACTGTTGATGAACAGGCCGACGGTGCGTTGCATCTCAGGCATTTCCACCGGACGCCCGGCCACGGTCACGCCGAACAGCACGTCGCGATCACCGCTCATGCGTCGCAGCACCAGTGCCCACGCCGCTTGGGCGAAGGTGTTGATGGTCAGTTGATGGGCCTGGGCCAGCTCGCGCAGACGGGCGCCGTCCTCGACATTGAGGCGGGTGTAGCGGTCGCCGACGATCATGCCGCCGCTTTCGCCAGCGTGTTCACGCAGGAACGGACGGTCGCTCGGGATCGGCGTGGTGCGCTCGAACCCTTGCAGATTCTGCTGCCACCACTGACGCGCCTCGGCCAGGCTCTGGCGTTGCAGCCAGCCGATGTAATCGCGGTAGCGCGGCGGCACCGCCAATTGCGCTTCGCGACCTTCGCCCAGAGCGGTGTAGATCTCGAAGAAATCGTTCATCAGCAGCGAGCGACACCAGGCATCGATCAGGATGTGGTGGTTACTCATCATGAACCAGTAGCGCGCCGCGCCAACCTTGATCAGGCGCAGGTGGAACGGTGCCTGATTGAGCAGATCGAACCCGGCTTCGCGCTCGGCCTTGAGCAGCGCTTGCAGCTTCGGCTCCTGCTCGGCGTCAGCGATGGCGCTCCAGTCCAGATACTCGATCGGCGTGCGACCCGGCGTATGAATCACCTGCAGCATGTCTTCGCCGACGTTCCAGCAGAACGACGCACGCAGCGCTTCATGACGGGCGATCACCGCTTGCCATGCTTGGGCGAAACGCTCGGGGTCGAGTTCGCTGTTGATGCGATAGCGATCCTGCATGTAGTACAGACCGGTGCCCGGTTCGAGCAAGGTGTGTAGCAGCATGCCTTCCTGCATCGGGGTCAGCGGGTACACATCTTCAATGTGCGCCGCCGGCACCGGCAGTGCGTCGAGTTGCGCCTGGGTCAGTTTCGCCAGCGGGAAGTCCGACGGCGTCAGACCACCGGCCTCGTCCTGCAGGCAATGTTCGATCAGGCTCTGCAACTCACCGACGTAGGCATCGGCCAGCTCGTTGATGGTTTGCGAGTCATAGCGTTCGGCGCTGAAGGTCCAGCGCAGCAGCAGTTCCCCGCCGTACACCTGACTGTCGACGCTCAACTCGTTCGGCAACGGTGCGTGCGGATCGTGGGCGGCACCGACCGATTCATCCAGCGGACGGAACAGCGCATCGCTGCCGAAACTCTGGTCGAACTGGCCGAGGTAGTTGAAGGTGATCGGTGCGTTCGGCAACGCTGCCATGCTCTGACGGCTGACGTCATCGGCCAGATAACGCAGCACACCATAACCGAGGCCTTTGTGCGGAACGGCGCGCAGTTGTTCCTTGATCGCCTTGATCGAAGCGCCCTGCCCGGCGGCTTCTTCGATGTTGTGCGGGGTCAGGCGCAGCGGATAAGCGCTGGTGAACCAGCCGACGGTGCGGGTCAGGTCGATTTCGTCGAACAGGGTTTCGCGGCCGTGGCCTTCCAGTTGAATCAGCGCTGACGGCTGACCGCTCCAGCGGCACAGCACGCGGGCCAGCGCAGTCAGCAACAAGTCGTTGACCTGCGTGCGATAGGCGCTCGGTGCCTGTTGCAGCAGTTGTTTGGTTTTTTCTGCATCCAGACGCACGCTGACGGTTTGCGCATGGCGATTCTCGCGGCCACCCTCAGGGCGTTCGCACGGCAAATCGGCATTCGGGCCAGCCAGTTGCGCCTGCCACCAGCTCAGTTCTTCACGCAGGGATTCACTGCCGGCGTAGGCCTGCAAGCGTGCCGCCCAGTCCTTGAAGGCGCTGGTTTTCGCCGGCAGTTTCACCGACTGATCGGCGTCGAGCTGGCGATACACGGTTTGCAGATCGTCGAGCAGGACGCGCCACGACACACCGTCGACCACCAGGTGATGGATCGCGATGAACAGTCGTTGCTGACCTTCCGGCCCGTCAATCAACAAGGCACGCACCAGTGGGCCCTGCTCCAGATCGAGGCTGCGCTGGGCGTCGGCGAACAGTGCGGCGCACTTGTCCATCGACGGCACGCGCACTTGCCACAACACCGCGGCATCGGTCACCGGTTGATGGGTTGCTTGCCATGCGCCGTTGGCCTCGGTGAAGCGCAGGCGCAAGGCGTCATGCTGCTCGATCACGGCCAGCAACGCCTGCTCCAGACGATGCGGTTCAAGCGCCACAGTCGGTTCCAGCAGCAACGCCTGGTTCCAGTGTTGACGCTCGGGAATCTCGGTGTCGAAGAACCAGTGCTGGATCGGCGTCAGACGCGATTCGCCGGAGACCAGACCTTGTTCGGCCGTCACGGTTTCACTGCGACTGGCGACAGCGGCCAGCGTCTGCACAGTCTGGTGCTGGAACAGATCGCGAGGGCTGAAGTGAATGCCCTGCTGCCGCGCACGGCTGACCACTTGAATCGACAGGATCGAGTCGCCGCCCAGTTCGAAGAAGTTGTCGTTGAGGCCGACCTGCTCGACGTTGAGCACTTCGCACCAGATCTGCGCCAGGGTCTGCTCCAGCTCGTTGCTTGGCGCCACGTAATCCTGACGATTGAGCTCCGGATCCGGCGCTGGCAAGGCGCGACGGTCGAGCTTGCCGTTGGCGGTCAGCGGCATGCTGGCCAACAGAATCAAATGCGTCGGCACCATGTAGTCCGGCAGTTGCGTCTTCAGATGCACCTTCAGCGCTTCGCGCAGTTGGGCCTGCTCGGCTTCGCCTTGCTCTGCGACCTCAGTCACGAGATAGCCGACCAGTTGCTTGCCGCTCGGCGCATCCAGCGCCAGCACCACCGCTTCGCGGATCGAAGCGTGATCGAGCAGGCGGGTTTCGATTTCGCCCAGTTCGATCCGGAAACCACGGATCTTCACCTGATGGTCGATCCGCCCGAGGTATTCCACCAGACCATCGGCGCGTTGGCGCACCAGGTCGCCGGTGCGATACATGCGCCCGCCATTGGCGGCAAACGGGTCGGCGACAAAACGCTCGGCGCTGATGCCCGCACGGTCGTGATAACCCTGGGCCAGGCCGGCGCCGCCGACGAACAACTCACCAGTCGCGCCTTGCGGCACCAGTGCCAGATCGGCGTCGAGGATGTAGGCCACGCGATCTCCGATCACGCTGCCGATCGGCACACTACCGGCACCCTCTTCCAGCACCTCGGGTGCAAGGCTGGCCAGCGGCATGACCACGGTTTCGGTCGGGCCATAGGCGTTGAAGAACAGGCTCGGTTTGAACGCTGCACGAATCCGCTGCAGGTGTTCGCCGGTAAGCGCTTCGCCGCCGGTGATGATCATGCGCACCGGCAGGATGTCGTTTTGCGTCGCGAGGAACTGCGCCAACTGGCTGCCGTAACTCGGGGTGAAGCCGAGAATATTGATCCGATGTTCGCGGATCAGGCTGCAGATTTCTTCCGCGTCCCACTGTCCTTGCGCACGCAGCACTACCTGCGCGCCGCTGAGCAGCGGCACCAGCAGACGCTCGGTGGCGGCGTCGAAGTTGATCGAATAGAAGTGCAGCTCGCAATCGTCCGCACGCATGCCGAAGCGTTCGATCACGGCCTGGCAGTGCATGGCGATTTCACCGTGGGACACCACCACGCCTTTCGGTTTGCCGGTGGAACCCGAGGTATAGATCAGGTACGCCTGATGCTGCGGCAGGCTGATAAATGGCAGCTCGGTGGCCGGGTAATCAGCCAGCGCGGCGCTGTCGTCTTCCAGGCACCAGCGCGCCACGTTCGACGGCAGTTCGCCGAGGGCTTTGAACATCGCCCGGTCGCTGAGCAGCAGGCCGACGCGGCTGTCTTCGATCATGTAATGCAGGCGGTCGAGTGGGTATTCCGGGTCCAGCGGCACGTAGGCGCCGCCGGCCTTGAGGATCGCCAACAGGCCGACGACCATTTCCAGCGAACGCTCCAGCGCCAGACCGACCCGCACTTGCGGGCCGACACCGCGCTCGCGCAGGGCCCAGGCCAGACGATTGGCGCGGGCGTCGAGTTCGGCGTAGCTCAGGGTCTGCCCGGCAAAAGTCAGGGCCGGCGCATCTTTGCGCGCCAGTGCCTGCTCGGCGAACAGGTGATGAATGCACTGATCGAGACGACGCTCGCCCGGCTCGACGCCAAGGCTGTCGAGCAATTGTTGTTGCTCAGGCGCATCGAGCAATGGCAATTCGCTGAGGCGCTGTTGAGGGTCGGCGATCAACGCTTCCAGCAGGTTGCGCCAATGTCTGGCCATGCGCGCGATGGTTGGTTCATCGAACAAGTCGGTGCTGTAAGTCAGGCAGCAACCGAGGCGATGGTCGAGGTCGGTGACTTCCAGGTTGAGGTCGAACTTGGTCGCCCGCGCATCGTTGGCCAGGTATTCGACAGTCATCCCGGCGAGCATGCGGCTCTGCTGGAATTCCCAGCGCTGCACGTTGCACATCACCTGGAACAGCGGGTTGTACGCCGCGCTGCGCGGTGGCTGCAACGCTTCAACAAGATGATCGAACGGCAGGTCCTGATGGGACTGGCCTTCGATCACGGTGTGACGCACCTGCTCGAACAATTCGCCGACCGACATCTGGCCGTCGAGCTGGCAACGCAACACCTGGGTGTTGAGGAACGCACCGATCAGCCCTTCGCTTTCCGGACGGATGCGGTTGGCCACCGGTGCGCCGATGCGTAGATCGGTCTGGCCGCTGTAGCGATAGAGCAACGTTGCAAGTGCGGCGGTCATGGTCATGAACAGGGTCAGACCGTTCTGCGCGTTGAACGCCCGAACGCGAGCGGCAAGGTCATCGCTGAGGTCGAAACGGAACAGTTCACCCTGGTGACTTTGCACCGGCGGACGCGGACGGTCGCCCGGCAGTTCCAGCAGCGGATGTTCGCGGCCCAGTTGCGCAGTCCAGTAGTCGAGCTGACGCTGACGCTCACCGGACTCCAGCCAGTTGCGTTGCCACACGCTGTAGTCGAGGTACTGCACCGGCAGCGGCTCCAGCGGCGAATCGCGGTCATCGACGAACGCTTCGTACAGCGCGCTGAGTTCCCGGGCGAAGATGTCCATCGCCCAGCCTTCAGTGACGATGTGGTGCAGGGTCAGGACGAAGTAATGCTCGTGCTCGGCGGTCTTGACCAGGCAAGCGCGCAGTAGCGGGCCGGTTTCCAGATCGAACGGCAGGTGCGCTTCGTCGTCGGCCAGTTGCTGGACTTTCTGTTCCCGCACGTCAGCGGCGAATTTCGAAAAATCCTTCCAGTCCATGCGCACGCCGGTCTCGGCATGCACTTGCTGACGGGCCACGCCGTCGACGCTCGGGAACGTGGTGCGCAGCGTTTCGTGACGCAGGATCAGCGCTTGCAACGCTGCTTCGAAACGCCCGACATCCAGCACGCCACGCAGGCGCGCCATGCCGCCGACGTTGTACGCCGGGCTGTCCGGCTCCATCTGCCAGAGGAACCACATGCGCTGCTGGGAATAGGACAACGGCACGGGCTTGCTGCGATCAACCTTGTCGATCGGCGGCTGTTTGTTGGTGCGGCCGCTGGCCTGGATCTGGCAGATCTGTTCGGCGAAATCACCGAGCTCGCTGTGTTCGAACAAGGCACGCAGCGGCAATTCGACGTCGCAGGCCTGACGGGTGCGGGAAATGATTTGCGTGGCCAGCAGCGAGTGACCGCCGAGGGCGAAGAAGTCGTCGCGCAGGCCGACCTGTTTCAGGCCCAGCACTTCGCGCCAGATCGCAGCGATCTGTTGTTCCAGCTCGGTGACCGGTTCGACGTGTTCGCGCACCTGCCATTGCGGCTCAGGCAAGGCGCGACGGTCGAGTTTGCCGCTCGGGCTCAGGGGCATTTCGTCCAGACGCATCAGCTGCGCCGGGACCATATATTCCGGCAGTTCGGCGGCCAATGCGGTTTTCAGGCGAGCGATTTGCCCGTCCTGATCTTCATTGACATCGGTGGCGGTGAAGTAGCCGATCAATTGCGGGCCGGCGACGGTTTCACGCACCAGCACGGCGGCCTGGGCCACGCCTTCCTGAGCGAGCAGACGCGCTTCGATTTCTTCCAGCTCGACGCGGAAGCCGCGCAGTTTCACCTGCTGATCGAGACGGCCGAGGTATTCGATCACGCCATCGTTGGTCCAGCGCGCGCGGTCACCGGTGCGGTACAGACGCGCACCCTGCTCGCCCAGCGGATCGACCACGAAACGTTCGGCGGTCAGCGCCGGGCGACCGAGGTAACCACGGGCCAGGCCGATACCGCTGATGCACAGCTCACCCGGCACACCGGCCGGCACTGGATTGAGATCGTTGTCGAGCACGCGGCAGACCACGTTGCCCAGCGGACGGCCAATCGGCGAACGCTCGCCATCGGCCACGGTGCAATGCCAGTGGGTGACGTTGATCGCGGTTTCAGTCGGGCCATAACGGTTGTGCAGTTGCACCGCCGGCAGTTGCGCCAGCACGCGGTTGCGCAGTTCCGCCGGCAGCGCTTCACCGCCGGAGAACACGCGGCGCAGGCTGGTGCATTCGGCGCTCAACGGTTCGTCGATGAATAGTGAAAGCAGCGGCGGCACGAAGTGCAGCGTGGTCACGCCGTACTGCTGAACCAACTGCGCGATGCGATGCGGATCGCGGTGTTCACCGGGGCCAGCGATCAGCAGGCGCGCGCCGGTGATCAACGGCCAGAAGCATTCCCACACCGACACGTCGAAACTGATCGGCGCCTTTTGCATCAGCACGTCGGTGTCGTTCAGGCGATAGGTGTTCTGCATCCATTGCAGACGTTCGGCCAGCGCCGCGTGAGTGTTGCCCACGCCTTTCGGCTGGCCGGTGGAGCCGGAGGTGTAAATCACGTAGGCGAGGTTGTCGCCGTGCAGGTGCAGACCCGGTGCCTGGCTCGGCCAGTTTTCCAGGTGCAGGGTATCCATGGCGATTACGCTGACGCCTTCGCTGGCCGGCAAACGATCCAGCAATGCAGTCTGGGTCAACAGCAGTTCGACGCCGCTGTCGCTGAGCATGTAGGCCAGACGATCGGCCGGGTAATCCGGGTCCAGCGGCACGTAGGCGCCACCGGCCTTGATGATTGCCAGCAAGCCGATCAGCAGTTGCGGCGAACGCTCGGCGGCGATGGCCACGCACACGTCCGGGCCGACGCCTTTGTCGCGCAGGTAATGGGCGAGACGGTTGGCCTGGGCGTGCAGTTCGGCGAAGTCGAGGCTGCCGCCGTCCCATATCAGGGCGGTGCGATCAGGGATTTGCCGGGCTTGTTCGTTGAGCAGTTCCGGCAGCCATTGCTGAGCCGGCGTGCATGGGGCGACGCTCCACGCGTTTTGCTGAGTGTGTTCGGTGGCGGTCAGCAGTGGCAGGTCACCGATTGCCTGATCCGGGCGCTCGCAGACAGCGCGCAGCAGGTTGCTGAAATGCTCGGCGAGACGCTCGATGGTCGCAGCGTCGAACAGCTCATCGGCATAGTCGAAGGACAGCGTCAGACGACCATTTCGGTCTTCTTCGCTGTGCAGTTGCAGGTCGAACTTGGCCTCGCGACTGTGCCACGGCAGTTCCTCGGCGAGCACGCCCGGCAGACGCTTGAGCGCACTCAGGTCGCGTTGCTGGTGGTTGAACATGACCTGGAACAGACCTTGTTCGCGAGCCTGCGGGAAGGCTTCGAGCAGTTGTTCGAACGGCAGGTCCTGATTCGCCTGAGCACCGAGCGCAGCCTGACGGGTTTGCGCCAGCAGTTCGGTGAACGGCAGACGCGAATCGACGTCGGCACGCAGTACCTGAGTGTTGATGAAGAAGCCGATCAGGCCCTGGGTTTCCAGACGCGGACGGTTGGCGTTCGGCACACCGATACGAATGTCGCGCTGGCCGCTGTAGCGATGCAACAGGCTTTGGAACGCCGAGAGCAGCAACATGAACGGCGTGGATTGATAGGCCTGGGCGGTCTGGCGAATGGCGTCGCTGAGGCTGATTCCCAGACGAACGCTGTGGCGTGCGGCGCTGTGAACTTGCTTGGCAGAGCGTGGATGGTCGGTCGCCAGTTCCAGCGTCGGATGCTCATCACCCAACTGTGCTTTCCAGTACGCCAATTGCCGCTCGCCCTCGCCTTGCGCCAGCCACTGGCGCTGCCAACTGCCATAGTCGGCGTATTGGGTGGGCAGCGGCGCGAGTTCGGCACGCTGGCCTTGGGAAGCGGCGGCATACAGGCGCGAGAACTCGTCGATCAATACGTTCAGCGACCAGCCGTCGGCGATGATGTGGTGCATGGTCACCAGCAACTGGTGATCTTCATCGTCGAGGCGAACCAGCGTTACCCACAGCAGCGGGCCTTTCTCCAGGTCGAACTGGGTGCGGGCCTCGTCTTCGCGAATCTGTTGTGCGCGTGCCTCACGCTCGGCGGCCGGCAGATCGCTGATGTCGATCAGTTGCAGGTTGAACTCACCCGCCGCTTCGACCTGTTGCAGCGCCACGCCGTCGCGCTCGAAGAAACGCGTGCGCAGGGATTCGTGGCGTTCGGTCAGTTGCTGGAAACTGGCGCGCAGGGCGTCTTCGTCCAGTTCGCCACGCAGGCGCAGGGCACCGGGAATGTTGTAGGCGCTGCTGTGCGGATCGAGTTGCCAGGTGATCCACAGACGGTTTTGCGCCAGCGATTGTGGCAGTGCTTCGTTGCGCGACAGTGCGGTGATTTCGCCCTGGGCGCTGCCGCCGTCCTGTTGCTGTTGCGCCACGGCAGCGGCGAACGCAGACAGGGTCGGGGCTTCGAACAGCAGGCGCAGATTGAGCTCCAGGCTCAGTTCTTCGCGTACCTTGGCGATCACCTGAGTTGCGGCGATCGAGTTGCCGCCGAGCAGGAAGAAGTGATCGTCGGCGTTGACGTGCTTGACGTTGAGTTGCTCGGCCCAGATCTTGCCGATCAGGGCTTCCAGTTCGGAGTCGGACGCAGTCGAGTCCTGAGCGGTTTCAGTCGAGACCGATGGGAACACCGCATAGCTGTCGAGGCTGCCGTCAGCCAGACGATTGCGGCAGGCCGAACGTTGCAGCTTGCCGCTGGAGGTCTTCGGCAGCGCACCCGGATTGAGCAGCACCACCACGCTCGGTGCTTCCTGATAAGTCTCGGCCACCGCCTGACGGATGGCTTTGATCAGCGCTTCGGGCGGGAGGATTTTCTGCACGCTGCGGCTGATTTCCGCCGCGATGCCGATGCCTTCTTCACCATTTTGATTGACCGCGAACGCGGCGACGCGGCCCTTGCGCACCACCTCCACTTCGCTCTCGACCGTCTTCTCGATGTCCTGCGGGTAGAGGTTGTGACCGCGTACGATCAGCATGTCCTTCAGGCGACCGGTGATGAACAGTTCACCGTCGCGAATGAAGCCCAGGTCACCGGTGCGCAGCCAGGTCTGGCCGGCGTGCTGGACGAAAGTCTTGGCGCTGGCCTCGGGGTTGCGCCAGTAGCCGTGGGCGATGCTCGGGCCGGTGGCCCAGACTTCACCGACGGCGTTGTCGGCCAACTCTGCCAGCGTGGTCGGCTCGACGATCAGCACCGCATGATCGGGCTGGCTGATGCCGCAACTCATGATCGGGCTGCCCTCGCCCGGCTCGGCACGGTTCTGGGCCAGGGCTTGATCGTCGACGCGCAGGGCCGGAATGCCCGTGCCGCGAGGTGTGCCGGCGACGAACAGGGTCGCTTCCGCCAGACCATAGGACGCCATGAAACTGTTTTCGCTGAAACCACACGCAGTGAACTTCTCGGCGAAACGCTCGAGGGTGTCGAGACGGATCGGTTCGGAGCCGGAATAGGCGACGCGCCAGCGGCTCAGGTCGAGACGCTCCAGCGCCGATTCGCTGACCCGCTCGCTGCACAGTCGATAGGCAAAGTCCGGCCCGCCGCTGATGGTGCCGCCGTATTGGCTGATCGCTTCGAGCCAGCGCAACGGCCGGCCGAGGAAGTACGCCGGCGACATCAGGATGCACGGCACGCCGCTGAAGATCGGCTGCAGCAGACCGCCGATCAGGCCCATGTCGTGATACAGCGGCAGCCAGCTGACGATCACGTCGTCGGGGTTCACGTCGATGCCGAAACCGTGGCGAATCAGCAATTCGTTGGCCACCAGATTGCCGTGGCTGACCTGCACGCCTTTGGGCAGCGCGGTGGAGCCGGAGGTGTATTGCAGGAAGGCGATGTGGTCTTGCGGCAAGGTCGGTTCGACCCAACGCTCGGCCAGCGAAGCGTCGAGGGTATCGACGCACAACAGCGGCGGCGCGCCTTCGATTTGCTGCAAGGCCTCGCGCAGGTCGGCGCTGGTCAGCAGCAGACGCGGTTCGGCGTCGGCAATGATCGACAGCAGGCGTTCCTGATGGTGACGCTTGGCCGATTCCGGCGGATAAGCCGGCACCGCGATCACGCCCGCGTACAGGCAACCGAAAAACGCCGCGACGTAATCCGGGCCGCTCGGAAACAGCAGCACCGCGCGATCACCGAATCCGGCCTCGGCCTGCAACGCCGCCGCGATGGTGCGCGCACGCTGATCGAGTTCGCGGTAACTGAGCACCACAGCCTGCTCCTCGGTTTCAGCGAGAAAACGCAAGGCCAGCCGATCCGGCGTCAGAGCCGCGCGGCGCTGGAGGGCTTGGACCAGGGTGCTGGGGAGTTCGAACGCGTCGGTCATGAGGTTTCCTGCCTGAATTCGGCTTGCTGGTGGAATCGGGTTGGCTGCGGCATGCCCGTGCAAGGCATGCGGGACACGGTCTTCGCCGACCGTGCAAGGCATTGGAATGCGGTATGGCCGGGGCTGTGTACCCGGAACCATTCACCAATGAGAACGGATGACGTCTTGAAATAATTAGTCGGCAGGCTGGATCGCCAATGGGGCTGGGCGCTTGGACGAGTGCGGCGGCGTGTCGCAGTTCACGGATCGCACCGTTATGGATCATTAGTTCTCTTTCTCAATTGACAATCATTATCATTCAACATAATTTGTCGCTCGATGTGTAGGACGGCCCCGTCCCCCAGGCGTCCCACTAACCTATTGGCAGCAAGGTGATTTCCATGACGGAACAAGTATCCACAAGCAGGTGCGATTCACCGCTACTTCAGGCATTCGTCGACAATCGACTGATTCTGGTCAAGATTGCAGCCCGCATTACCGGCTGCCGTTCACGCGCCGAAGATGTGGTGCAGGATGCGTTCTTCCGACTGCAATCGGCGCCGCCGATCACGTCGTCGATCAAGGCCCAGCTGAGTTATCTGTTCCAGATCGTGCGCAATCTGGCCATCGATCACTACCGCAAACAGGCGCTGGAGCAGAAGTACGCCGGCCCCGAGGAGGAAGGGTTGAACGTGGTCATTCAGGGCGCCTCGCCGGAAACCTCACACATCAACTTCTCGACCCTGGAACACATTGCCGATGCGCTGACCGAGCTGCCGGTCCGCACCCGCTACGCTTTCGAGATGTACCGTCTGCATGGCGTGCCGCAAAAGGACATTGCCAAGGAACTCGGCGTTTCGCCGACCCTGGTCAACTTCATGATTCGTGATGCGCTGGTGCACTGCCGCAAGGTGTCGGGCAGTCGTGCAGATGCCGTGACTGCGAACCGTCGCTGACAGCACACCGCCAAAAAAAAGATCGCAGCCTTCGCTGAAGGGCTGCGATCTTTTTTTGTTTCAGCGAGGCGTCACGCCAGTTTGCAGCGATCAAAAAACCGCTCACGCCCCAGGATCATCAACGCCGCGCGTTTGTGCGGGAAGTCGAACTCCTTTTCACAGTGGAAGCACTGGTTGTGCATGTGGCCGATCATCTTCGCGTTGTCGGCTCGCGGCTCGGCGACGACGCTCTGGGTACGCGGATCATCCAGAAACAGGTAGTGCACCAGCGCCGACAGCCAACTCGCCACCTTGTGCGGGCCGCGATGGTTTTCTTCCCCGACCAGCATGTGAATCCCGCGATCGTAGTTATCGGCATCGTAGAACGGCGCGATGCGATCTTCCTTGGCCCAGTAGGCTTCGAAATAGGCAAACGGCTGGTCGTCGAAACAACCGATCAGGGTCAGGGTGTGCGGATCGGCGTCGAGTTTGCTCAGGTACTCGCGATGCTGTTCGAGGCTGCCCTCTTCCTGCCAGAAACTGGCGACTCGCGGGCTGTTCTGCCAACGGTTGAAACGCGCAAGATCCTGCTCGATCTCTACCGTTCGCAGGGAAATCCACGCACCGAGACGTGCATCGAAACGCCGATAAACCTCACCACGCGGTTTCACCGGCCGCAGCGGATGGCGCTTGCCGTTGCTGATGACCATCTGCTGCGGATAATTGCCGGTCAGCGAAGCCCCCAGCCACGGTTGCGGCAGTTGCCAGAACAGCGTGCGCTCGCAGCGATATTCGCCCGCCACTTCAGTGCTCACCAGCAAACCGCTGAGCAAGGCTTCGGTCGGTGGCTGATCCAGTTGCCAGATCAATTGCTGACGCGCCGGATCCCGGGCAAACAGCCAATAGCAGGCCGCCCACAGCGCCTGGCCTGGCGGCAGCGCATAGCGTTCATCGATCTGGATCGGCCCCTGACCTTCACGATCGAGGCGCAGGCGAATCAGCGGTTGCCCGTCCAGGCTGAGGCTCAGACGGCTTTCGGTGGCATCGGCTATCAGTTGACTGCCCGAAGGCAAGGCCAGGGCAGTCAGGTCATTCAGATTGGACATGGGTCGGGCTCACGATAATCGTCGACAGTTCAACGATGGGACGTGAGCCGGGGCGGGAAATTTAGGCTGGACGCGAAAAACCGCCCGTCATGGGTGAGGCACCGGCACCACGGCAATCTTGTACGGATCGAAGATCTTCAGCATCTGCCCGCTGTCGCGCAGCCCTTGCAGCAACTTGCCGAACGCCTCGCCGGTAATCGGCGCTTTCGGGCTGAGAATGGCGTAATGGTGATAGATCTGGTCGATGCGTTGCGACACCAGCAATTCGTCACGCACCTTGTCGTTGCGCAGCAGGTAATCGAACAGATACGAGCGAGTGACCAGGGCAATGTCCGCCCGACCGCGCAGCACCATCAACAGGTTGCTGTCGTGGGAATAGGTCAGCGTGGCGTTGTAGGTTTCCGCGAGGTATTTGGGGTCGGCATTGAAGTTGGCGAACTCGTAGTGATAGCCGCTGTAGAGCGCCAAGCGTTTGCCCTTGAGATCAGCGAAGTAATTCTGCTGGCGACCGGGTTCGTTTTCCGCGACGAAAATCTCCGCGTCCTCCAGTCCCATGTCGACCGTGGTATGGGGAATGTCTTTCCAGCCCCAGTCCGGGTTCTCGAAGATCGCCATGTCCGTGCGGCCCTCCTTGAAATCGCCGAACCGCCGCGGAATCGAGGTGGGGACAAGCTCGAAACGGTAGTCGCTCTGCGAGCTGTTCAATGCAGCGACCAGCTCCGGCAGCAGCCCGGTGTCGGCACCGTTTTCCGGGCGAATGGTGTAAGGCGGGAAATGCGCCGCCCCCACCCGAACCACTTGCACCGCCTCAGCAGGCAAAACCCAGGATGCAGCCAGCGCTGCGAGCATCAGCCCGGCGGCCGTCCGATTTGACGAAGACTTCAAAACACCCCACTCCCCGAAAAAGTACCGTTCCATGCATTCAAGCTAGGCGGTTTCGCCCAGTTAGCCAGTTTCCCGGGCCGATAGAAAGTAATCAGCGTTCTTCGAGCACCAGGATCAGCGCTTCTTCGGCCAGTTGATCGAGGCTCAAACTGCCGCCGGCGCGGAACCAGGTGGTGGTCCAGGACAATGCGCCCGTGAGAAAACGTCGGGTAATGAACACATCGCCGCGGATGAACCCCGCTTCCTTGGCCTCGCCCAGCACTTGCAGCCAGATGTCCTCGTAAATGTCACGCAGCGCCAGCACCTTGGCCTGACCGTCTTCGGACAGCGAGCGCCATTCATACACCAGCACCGCCATCGCTTCGCCGCTGCCGCCCATGATCGACTGCAATTCGCAGCGGATCAGCGCCAGCACCCGCTCGCGCACATCGGCCGCTTCGGCCAGGGCTGCACGCATCAGCGCCGTGTTGTAGCGGATGGTTTCTTCCATCACCGCGCGCAGGATTTCGTCCTTGCTCTTGAAGTGATGAAAGATGCTGCCTGACTGAATGCCCACAGCGCCGGCCAGGTCGCGCACGGTGGTGCGTTCGTAGCCTTTGTTGCGAAACAGGTGGGCCGCCACTTGCAGCAGTTTGCCGCGAGCGCTGTCCGGGTCGGTCAACCGGCCTTCATCGACCAGTTCGCGCATGACCTTCAGGGCTTTTTGCTCGTCCACCCGTTCTCTCCTACAGTCGTTCAGTCGTCTGCCGCCCTGAAACCGCAGGGTTGCGCGGGCAATTTAAGCCGCCGGCCGCGACCAAGCAAGCGCTTGGGCAGAAGATAATCCAGCCTGTTTACAAACCAAGCGCTTGCTTGGTAGCCTCGATGCACTTCTGTCACAGGTTGCTGAGTCGGAGATGAAAATGCCCACCACCGTCCGCATCGGATGCGCCAGCGCATTCTGGGGAGATACCTCGACCGCCGCCGCGCAGCTCGTGGCCGCAGGACAGCTGGATTATCTGGTGTTCGACTACCTGGCCGAGATCACCATGTCGATCATGGCCGGCGCCCGCATGAAGGACCCGCAGGCAGGGTTTGCCGGCGATTTCATCGAAGTCCTGGCGCCCCTGCTGCCGCAACTGGCCGAACAGAAGATTCGCGTCATCAGCAATGCCGGCGGGGTCAATCCCCAGGCCTGTGCCGCCGCCCTGCAAGCGGCCTGCGACAAGGCCGGCGTAGCGCTGAAAATCGCCGTGCTGTCGGGCGATGACCTGCAACCACACTTCAAACAGCTCGCCACCCAAGGCATCACGGAAATGTTCAGCGGCGCCCCGCTGCCACCGATGTGCGTTTCGACCAACGCCTACCTCGGCGCACCGGGCATCGTCGAAGCCCTGCGCCTGGGCGCCGACATCGTCATCACCGGCCGCGTGGTCGACAGCGCAGTGGTCAGCGCCGCACTGGTGCATGAATTCGGCTGGTCGTGGCACGACTACGACAAACTCGCTCAAGCAGCCTTGGCCGGGCACATCATCGAATGCGGCGCGCAGTGCACCGGCGGCAACTTCACCGATTGGCGCGACGTACCGGATTACGAACACATCGGCTTTCCGATCGTCGAGGTCAGCACCGACGGCCAGTTCATCGTCAGCAAACCTGAAGGCTCCGGCGGACTGGTCACGCCGCTGACCGTCGGCGAACAGATGCTTTACGAAATCGGCGATCCACAGGCCTATCTGTTGCCCGATGTGGTCTGCGACTTCAGTCAGGTCAAACTTCAGCAACAAGGCAAAAACGCGGTTCGCGTCCACGGCGCCAGAGGCTTGCCGCCCAGCGACAAATACAAGGTCAGTGCGACGTACCCGGACGGTTTCCGCTGCACCGCCAGTTGTCTGATCGCCGGCATCGATGCGGTGGAAAAAGCCCGGCGCGTCAGTCAGGCGATCATCGACAAGACTTCTGAAATGCTCGAGCAACGCGGCTGGGGCCCCTACAGCGAAACCCATATCGAGCTGCTCGGCAGCGAAGCCACCTACGGCCCTCATGGCCAGCGTCGGGACAGCCGCGAAGTGGTGATCAAACTCGCCGTGCGCCACCCGAACAAACAGGCCTTGATCCTGTTTTCCCGGGAAATCGCCCAGGCCGCCACCGGCATGGCGCCGGGGCTGACCGGCATCGTCGGCGGGCGGCCGACGGTGTATCCGCTGATCCGGCTGTTCTCGTTCCTGATCGACAAAAGCGCCTGCAGCTTGCAGATCGACATTGCCGGCGAGCGCCACCCGTTTGCCCTGCCCGCCTCGGCCACCCTCGACAGCGAGGATTTGCCCCTGCCCCACGAAACGCCCAAACCCCATGGCCGCGCCGACGCCAGCGTGCCGCTGGTAAAACTGGCGGTGGCGCGCTCCGGCGACAAGGGCAATCACAGCAACATCGGCGTCATGCCACGTCGCCCGGAGTACCTGCCGTGGATCGCCGAAGCGCTGACCCCGGCCGTGGTCGTCGACTGGATGAGCCATGTCCTCGACCCGATTCACGGCCGGGTCGAACGCTGGTATCTGCCGGGTACTCACAGCCTGAATTTCCTGCTGGAAAACGCCCTCGGCGGCGGCGGTGTCGCGAGCCTGCGCATCGACCCGCAAGGCAAAGCGTTCGCCCAACAATTGCTGGAAATCCAGATCCCGGTGCCGCAGAGCATCGCCGAGCAGTTCGACTAGAGGATTGTCCATGGCATACGAATCGATTTTCCGGGCTGACCTGTTCAGCGGCCAGACCGTCATCGTCACCGGAGGCGGCAGTGGCATCGGGCGTTGCACCGCCCATGAACTGGCAGCGCTCGGGGCCACCGTGGTGCTGGTCGGACGCAAGCCGGAAAAGCTGCAAGCCGTTGCTGCCGAAATCGCCGAGGACGGTGGCCGGGCGCACTGGAAGGCCTGCGACATTCGTGACGAAGAAGCCGTGAAGACGCTGGTCAGCGAACTGATCCGCGAACACGGGCCGATCCACGGGCTGGTCAACAATGCCGGCGGGCAATACCCGTCGCCGCTGGCCTCGATCAATCAGAAAGGCTTCGAAACCGTGCTGCGCACCAATCTGGTCGGCGGTTTCCTGATGGCTCGGGAAGTGTTCAATCAATCGATGAGCAAACACGGTGGCAGCATCGTCAACATGCTCGCCGACATGTGGGGCGGCATGCCCGGCATGGGCCACTCCGGCGCCGCCCGTTCAGGCATGGACAACTTCACCAAGACCGCGGCATTCGAATGGGGTTATGCCGGGGTGCGGGTGAATGCGGTGGCGCCGGGCTGGATCGCCTCCAGCGGCATGGACACTTACGAAGGCGCGTTCAAGGCGGTGATCCCGACCTTGCGCGAACACGTGCCGCTCAAGCGCATCGGCACCGAATCAGAGGTCAGCGCGGCGATTGTATTCCTGCTGAGCCCTGCAGCCTCGTTTATCAGCGGCAGCACGTTGCGCATCGATGGCGCGGCCAGCCTGGGCAGTCGCGCATGGCCATTGCACAAGGCGACCCACAGCGAATCCTTCAACGGCTTCCACCGGGCCTATATGCCGGACGTCTTGAAGGACAAGGAGTAAGCCATGCCGCAGATCCAGTCCCAGCTTGACCCGCACAGCGAAGCCTTTGCGCGCAACCGCACCGCCATGCTCGCGGCCATCGAGCAAGTCCAGCAGCTCGAACAGAACCTGCTGAACAAGGCCGCCGAAGCCAAACCGAAATTCGACAAGCGCGGGCAACTGCTGCCCCGCGAACGCCTGAACCTGCTGCTAGACCCTGGCGCGCCATTCCTCGAACTGGCGAGCCTGGCCGGCTACAAACTGCACGACGACAAGGACGGCAGCTCGGCCGGTGGCGGTTTGATTGCGGGCATTGGCTACGTTTCCGGCGTGCGGGCGCTGGTGGTGGCGAACAACAGCGCGATCAAGGGCGGGACGATTTCCCCGTCGGGTCTGAAAAAATCCCTGCGCCTGCAACAGATCGCCCAGGAAAACAAACTGCCGGTGATCACCCTCGCCGAAAGCGGCGGCGCCAACCTCAATTATGCGGCGGAGATTTTCGTCGAAGGTGCGCGCAGTTTTGCCAATCAGGCGCGCATGTCGGCGATGGGGCTGCCGCAGATCACCGTGGTGCATGGCTCGGCCACGGCCGGCGGTGCATATCAGCCAGGGCTGTCGGATTACGTGGTGGTGGTACGCGGCAAGGCCAAGCTGTTTCTCGCAGGCCCACCCTTGCTCAAGGCAGCGACTGGTGAAGTGGCCACCGACGAAGAACTGGGCGGCGCCGAGATGCACGCGCAAGTCGCCGGAACCGCCGAATATTTGGCCGAGAACGATGCCGACGGCGTGCGCCAGGTGCGGGAAATCGTCAGTCTGTTGAACTGGAACGAGCAGCTTCCGTGGCTGCCCGAACCGCAATTCAAAGAACCGTTGTACCCCATCGACGAACTGCTGGGCCTGATCCCGGACGACCCGAAAAAGCCCTACGACGTGCGTGAAATCATTGCGCGGATCGCCGATGAATCGCGTTTCATGGAGTTCAAGGGCGAGTTCGATCAGCAGACCGTTTGCGGCCACCTGAAAATTCAGGGCCGCGCCTGCGGTTTCATCGGCAACAACGGCCCGATCACGCCCAACGGTGCAAGCAAGGCGGCGCAGTTCATTCAGCTGTGCGACCAAAGTCAGACACCGCTGCTGTTTTTCCACAACACCACCGGGTTCATGGTCGGCACCGAATCGGAACAGCACGGCGTGATCAAGCACGGCTCCAAATTGATCCAGGCCGTGGCCAATGCACGGGTGCCGAAACTGACCATCGTGGTCGGCGGCTCCTATGGCGCGGGCAACTATGCGATGTGCGGACGCGGGCTCGATCCGCGCTTCATCTTCGCCTGGCCCAACAGCCGCACTGCGGTGATGGGTGGCGCCCAGGCCGGCAAAGTGCTGCGCATCGTCACCGAAGCCAAGCAGTTGAAGGACGGTCTGGTGCCCGACCCGAAGATGCTCGACATGCTGGAACAGGTCACGGCGCAGAAACTCGACAGCCAGTCCACCGCCCTCTACGGCAGCGCCAACCTGTGGGACGACGGGCTGATCGATCCACGCGACACCCGCACCCTGCTCGGCTACCTGCTGGACATCTGCCACGAAGCCGCCGTGCGCACGCTGGCCCCCAACAGCTTCGGCGTCAGCCGGTTCTGATTGCCACGGACTCAAGGAGAACAATAAAAATGATCTTCACCCCGGAACACGAAGCCCTGCGCCGCACCGTCCGCCAATTCGTCGAACACGAGATCAACCCGCACGTCGATGAATGGGAAAAGGCCGGGCGCTTTCCGATCCACGAGATTTTCCGCAAGGCCGGCGACCTCGGCCTGCTGGGGATTTCCAAGCCGGAAAAATTCGGCGGCATGGGCCTGGATTACAGTTATTCGATCGTCGCTGCCGAAGAGTTCGGCACCATCCATTGCGGCGGCATTCCGATGTCGATCGGCGTGCAGACCGACATGTGCACCCCGGCCCTCGCCCGCTTCGGCTCCGATGAATTGCGCGACGAATTCCTGCGCCCGGCCATCACCGGCGAGCAGGTCGGCTGCATCGGCGTCTCGGAAGTCGGCGCCGGCTCCGACGTCGCCGGGCTCAAGACCACCGCGCGCAAGGACGGCGACGACTACGTGATCAACGGCAGCAAGATGTGGATCACCAACTCGCCGAGCGCCGACTTCATCTGCCTGCTGGCCAACACCTCGGACGACAAGCCGCACGTCAACAAGTCGCTGATCATGGTCCCGATGAACACACCGGGCATCAGCCTCAGTTCGCACCTGGACAAGCTCGGCATGCGCAGTTCGGAAACCGCCCAGGTGTTTTTCGACAACGTGCGGGTGCCCCAGCGCAATCGCATCGGCCATGAAGGCGCCGGGTTCATGATGCAGATGCTGCAATTCCAGGAGGAACGCCTGTTCGGTGCGGCCAACATGATCAAGGGCCTGGAATACTGTGTCGACAGCACCATCGAGTACTGCAAGGAACGCAAAACCTTCGGCAATGCGCTGATCGACAATCAGGTGATCCACTTCCGTCTCGCCGAATTGCAGACCGAAATCGAATGCCTGCGGGCGCTGGTCTATCAGGCCACCGAGCAATACGTGAAAGGCCAGGACGTCACCCGACTGGCTTCGATGGCCAAGCTCAAGGCCGGGCGTCTCGGTCGCGAAGTCAGCGACAGCTGCCTGCAATATTGGGGCGGCATGGGCTTCATGTGGGACAACCCGGTGGCCCGCGCCTACCGCGACGTGCGGCTGGTGTCGATTGGCGGCGGTGCCGACGAAATCATGCTGGGAATCATCTGCAAACTGATGGGCATCCTGCCGGGGAAAAAGAAATGAGCACCCTGCCCGATTGCCAGACGCTGTTGCTGGAAGCGCATAACGGCGTACTGCACATCACCCTCAATCGCCCGGAAAGCCGCAACGCCATGAGCCTGCAAATGGTCGCCGAGCTGCGTGCGGTGCTGGCCGCCGTGCGCGATGACCGCAGCGTTCGCGCGCTGGTGCTCAGCGGCGCCGGCGGGCATTTCTGTGCCGGTGGCGACATCAAGGACATGGCCAACGCCCGCGCTCAGGGCAGCGATGCCTATCGCGAGTTGAACCGCACTTTCGGGTCGTTGCTGGAAGAAGCGCAGCACGCGCCGCAAGTGCTGATCACCGTGTTGCAGGGCGCGGTGCTCGGGGGCGGTTTCGGGTTGGCGTGCGTAAGCGATATCGCGTTGGCCGATCATCAGGCGCAATTCGGTCTGCCGGAAACCAGCCTCGGCCTGTTGCCGGCGCAGATCGCGCCGTTTGTGGTGCAGCGCATCGGCCTCACTGAAGCCCGCCGCCTGGCCCTGACCGCCGCGCGTTTTGACGGCCATCAGGCGCGGCGCCTGGGGCTGGTGCATTTTGTCGAGCAGGATCCCCAGGCACTGGCCGAACGGCTGGATGAAGTGTTGCAACATGTCCTGTGCTGCGCCCCCGAAGCGAATGCCGCTACCAAGAAATTACTGCTGGCCAGCGCCGGCCAGCCGTCGAGTGAATTGCTGGATGAAGCGGCGCAGTGGTTCAGCGAAGCCGTGACCGGTGCCGAAGGCATCGAAGGCACGATGGCGTTCGTGCAAAAACGCAAACCCGGATGGAGCACCTGACCGTGTGGGAGCGAGCTCGCGATAAGGCCCTCCAATCCACCGCCTACATTCAGGAAAAACCACCATGCCCGCCCTCCACAAAATCCTGATCGCCAACCGCGGTGAAATCGCCTGCCGCATCCAGCGCACTGCCCAGGCCCTCGGCTATCGCACCGTCGCGGTGTTCAGCGACGCCGACGCCGATGCGCTGCATGTCCAAATGGCGGACGAGGCCGTGAACATCGGCCCGGCGCCGGTGCAACAGTCCTACCTGAACATCCCGGCCATCCTCGACGCTGCCCGGCGCAGCGGTGCCGACACGATTCATCCCGGTTATGGCTTCCTTTCGGAAAACGCCGGGTTCGCCCGAGCCTGCGAACAGGCCGGCCTGACCTTCATTGGCCCCAGCGTCGAAGCCATCGAACTGATGGGCAGCAAACGCCAGTCGAAAATTGCCATGCTCGCTGCCGGGGTGCCGTGCATCGCCGGCTATCAAGGCGCCGAGCAGGACGACGCGACCCTTACGCGCGAAGCCGAACGCATCGGTTATCCGCTGATGATCAAGGCCAGCGCCGGCGGTGGCGGACGCGGCATGCGCCTGGTGCATCACGCCGAGGAGCTGGCGGCGCAATTGCGCACCGCCCGCTCCGAAGCCTTGAACGGTTTCGGCAGCGACGAACTGATCCTCGAACAAGCCCTGATTGAACCGCGCCATGTCGAAGTGCAGTTGTTCGGCGATCACCACGGCAACCTGATCTACCTGGGCGAGCGCGATTGTTCGATCCAGCGTCGCCATCAGAAAGTCATCGAAGAAGCACCGTGCCCGGTAATGACCGAAGAATTGCGTCAGGCGATGGGCGAAGCGGCGCTCAAGGCCGGACGCGCGGTGAACTACGTGGGCGCCGGCACCGTGGAGTTTCTCCTCGACGCCCGAGGCCAGTTCTACTTTCTGGAAATGAACACCCGGCTGCAGGTCGAGCATCCGGTAACCGAGTTGATCACGGGGCTGGACCTGGTGGCGTGGCAGCTCTTGGTTGCCGAGGGCCAGCCGCTGCCGCTGACGCAAGCACAAGTCAAACTCGATGGCCATGCGATGGAAGTGCGCCTCTATGCTGAGGATCCGGCCCAGGGATTTCTGCCGCAGACCGGCCGTGTCGAAGCCTGGGAACCGGCACTGAATCGGGGTGCGCGGGTTGATCACGGACTGATCGAAGGTCAGTCGATCTCACCGTTCTACGACCCGATGCTCGGCAAACTGATCGCCCATGGCGCGACCCGCGAAGAGGCCCGGCGCAAACTGTTGTGCGCGGTGCAGGACAGCGTGTTGCTCGGCGTGCAGAGCAATCAGCGGTTGCTGGCCAGTCTGTTGCAGCATCCGCAGTTCATCAGTGGTGAATTCAGTACCGGGTTTATCCCGCAACACTTCGCCGACCATCCTTGTCTGCACCCGCATACACCGAGTGCCGAAGAACTCGCGGTGGCGGCGTTGCTGTTTTATCAATCCTGCGCGGGGGCGCATCGTTCACCCTTGGCCGGTTGGCGCAACAATGCCGGGGCGCCGTTGCACTATCAACTCGGTCTCGACGATCAGGCGTGGAGCGTGCAGTTGCTCACCGCCCCGGACGGCATCGTTCGGGTTCAGGTGGCTGAACGTGCCTTCGAACTGAAGCTCATCGAATACAACAAACGCTCGATATCCCTCGAAATCGAAGGCCTGCGCCGGCGCCACGCCTATCGGCTGCACGACGACCAGCTCTGGCTGTTCACCCGTCCCGGCAGCCTGCGCCTGGTGGATCGAACTCATGCCGTGATCGACAGTCAGACCAGCGTCAGCACCGGCACCTTGAAAGCCCCGATGGATGGCGCAATCATCGACGTGCTTGTCAGCGAAGGCAGTCAGGTCAGCAAAGGCCAGTTGCTGGTGGTGCTGGAGGCGATGAAAATGGAGCACCCGCTCAAGGCCGGCATCGATGGCGTGCTCAAGCGGGTGCAGGTCAAGGTCGGCGATCAGGTCAAAAATCGTCAGGTTCTGTTGCAGGTCGAGTAGTCGCCGCGCGCATCCGCAAGGTTTGACTACGCTCTGAATAATCAGGACGCGGAAATCAGGAACCCTGCGATGCCCCATTGGCTGGTCATTGATCTGGAAGCCACCACCGATGAAGGTGGCTGGCCGGTTACGGAAATGGAGATCATCGAGATTGGCGCCACCCTGGTGGATCGTGCCGGTCGCGAGCAGGATCACTTTCAACGCTTCGTCAAACCGACGCGTCGGCCACTGCTGACGCCGTTCTGTCGTGAGCTCACGCATATCACTCAGGCCAACATCGACGCGGCGCAACCGCTGACCGACGTCTGGCCGGCGTTCGAGCGCTGGCTCGGTCAGCACCAGACACGCCTTGAAGGCTGGGCCAGCTGGGGCGATTACGACCGCAAGCAATTGCTTCAGGAATGGCAGCGCCTGCAACTCGACAGCGCCCTTAGCCGCGTGCCGCACATGAACCTCAAACAACGCTTTGCCAAGGCCCGACGCCTCGAACGGCCTCTGGGACTCAATGGCGCCCTGCAACTGGCGGGCATGCAGTTCACCGGTCAGCAGCATCGAGCACTGGAAGATGCGCGTAATACCGCCCGATTATTACCGCTGGTGCTGCCGCTCTAGCGCAGGTGACGGCGCCCTGAGCCTTGTGCATACTGGCCGACCTTTTTGACCCTTTTAAGCCCTTTTCGAGAGGAATCGCCCATGTTTAAAGTCAACGAGTACTTCGACGGCACCGTCAAGTCGATCGCCTTTGGCACTGCTGAAGGTCCTGCGACCATCGGCGTCATGGCCCCGGGCGAATACGAATTCGGCACCAGCCAGCGTGAAATCATGCACGTGGTGTCCGGCGCACTGACCGTCAAACTGCCGGACAGCAGTGACTGGGAAACTTTCGCTGCAGGCAGCCAGTTCAACGTGCCAGCCAACAGCAAGTTCCAGCTGAAAGTGGCCGTCGACACCGCTTACCTGTGCGAATACCGCGGCTGAAACCACGGTTTCCTGCGGCAATAAAAAATGCCCGTGTCCTTGGACACGGGCATTTTTCGTTTCGGGGCAGATTACTCGAGGATTTCCACCGGCATGCCGACTTCGAGTCGACCGTTGCTGTCATTGACCAGGTTCTGACCGAACATCGCACCGTCGGCCTGGGCGCGGGTCTTCTGCAGAGTCGCCAGCGGTTCGCGGTCTGTGCTGCGCTCACCGGTTTTCGGGTCGATGGTGGTGAGAATGCACCGCGAGCAGGACTTGACCACGCGGAACTCGACATCACCGATGCGGATGCGCTTCCAGCCATCCTCGGCATACGCCTCACTGCCTTCGATCACCAGATTCGGCCGGAACCGCAGCATTTCCAGCGGACGCCCGACTTCCTGCGACAGATGTTGCAGCGACGCCTCGCCAATCAGCAGCAGCGGGAAACCGTCGGCGAACGCCACCTGGTCGTCATCGTTGCCGTACCCGGCCGCAGTCGTACGGGCGCGATCCAGCGGCACTTGCACCAATCGCGTCGGTTTGCCGATGAATTCGCTGACCCAGCGGGCCGCTTCTTCGCCGGCATCCGGCACGCGCAGGGTGTCGCGCCAGATGGTCACGCCGCGCAGTTCGGCTTCGTTGCCGGGCAACGCGATATCTATCGCCGAATGCCCCGGCGCATCGAGGGTCAGGCCACCGTCGGCATTCCACAGCGCCGACAACTGGCTCATCTTCGCTTCGGCACGTTGAGTCAGGAAACGCCCGCTGGCCTCGTCCACCAGCATCCAGCGTCGATCGCCCTCAAGCCCCAGTTTGTCCAGGCCGATCCCTTGCAGAACCTCGCCCTTGCCGGATTTCAACGGGTAACGATAAAGCGCGCTCAGACGCAGCATGGCCAGCTCCCTGATGGGTGAAAAACGCCACCCTATACGAGCTGGGTCGCCGAATCAAAGGCCAGAGAATGAGGAAGCGAACTTGCTCGCTTCCACTGCAACCGCGTCGTGATCAGGCCGGTACTTCGTCGAGCATCAGACGCTGGCGCACCACATCGACCAGTTTGTCCGGCTGGAACTTGGAGAGGAAGTTGTCGCAGCCGACCTTCTTCACCATCGAGTCGTTGAAGCTGCCGGACAGCGAGGTGTGCAGCACCACGTACAGGCCGCGCAGACGCGGGTCGTTGCGGATTTCGGTGGTCAGGCGATAGCCGTCCATTTCCGGCATTTCCGCGTCGGTGAAGATCATCAGCAACTTGTCGGTCATGTTGACCCCAGTGTCGGCCCAGGCCTTGAGCATGTTCAGGGCCTTCAGACCGTCGCTGGCAATGTGCATCTTCACGCCCAACTGGCCGAGGGTGTCGCGCAACTGCGACAGTGCAACATTGGAGTCGTCCACCAGCAGCACTTCGCGGCCACGGGCGCGCTCCAGGACCGGATCGTCGAGTTTGTCGCGGGAGACCTTGGCGTTATACGGCACGATTTCGGCGAGGACTTTCTCGACGTCGATGATTTCCACCAATTGATCGTCGACCTTGCTGATGGCGGTCAGGTAATGCTGGCGGCCGGCGCTGGTCGGCGGTGGCAGGATGGCTTCCCAGTTCATGTTGACGATGCGATCCACACCACCGACGAGGAAGGCCTGCACCGAGCGGTTGTACTCAGTGACGATGATCGTGCTGTTGGGGCCCGGCACCAGCGGACGCATGCCGATCGCCTGGGACAGGTCGATTACCGGCAGGGTCTGGCCGCGCAGGTTGACCACACCGCAGACAAACGGGTGACGCTGAGGCATCAGGGTCAGCTTCGGCAGTTGCAGGACTTCCTGAACCTTGAACACGTTGATCGCGAACAATTGGCGCCCGGCCAGCCGGAACATGAGAATTTCCAGGCGATTCTCACCCACCAGTTGCGTGCGTTGGTCTACCGTATCGAGAATGCCGGCCATCAATGACTCCTGGGCTTGTTCTGGTGAATTCACTAAAGGGGGTTATCGGCTGATTCCGGCCAATCTTGATCCCCATACAAATCACCTACAAAATGCCATGAGAAGGCATTGATGTCACATTAACATCATGCTTTACTGGCCCCGTGATTTCATCTGCTACATTCTCTGCGGCGCGACCTCGGTTTGCACGGTAGGTTCCCGTATCTAAGGGATTCCCCTAGTAACAATCAGGCCCAACCTGATGTTCGCAATATCCAATAGCCATTAATGTGACGCCATTCTCATTGCATGAACGGAGTCAGGCTTTTGTGTGCGATCGCAGGTCAGTGGAACCCCATCCTCTCGAAACCCCCGGCACAAGCCTCCTCGGCACTGCAGGGCGCGATCTCACGACGGTTCATGATCGTCGACACACACGACATTCGCTCATCAGACATGACGTTGTGGAGATAAGCATGCCGAACGACCGTAAAGAGTGGGCGCAGCGCTTCCCCGAATTTCTTGTCGAGGCTGAAACGCTCCTGGCCAAGTCCGAAGAGTGCCTGAGTCATTTGCAACTGATCAGCAATGACAAGGACGCCATCGACTGCATGCTCAGCACCCTGCTCAAACTGGCGAACAAGGCCGATGCCCTTGCATTGGTGGCCGTGTCCGAGTTCTGTCTGCACCTGCATGGCCTGCTCACTCAGACGCAGGATCATGTCGACCTGCATGCCCAGGCGCTCGACGCCCTGAAAGATTGCTTCACCTTGATGGCCTGGCAACTTGAACTGGTCGACCAGAGCACCGGCCAGTTGAGCCTGGACGAAAGCGAGCAGACGTCCCTCATCGAAGCGTTCGCCTTCCAGGTGGGTCAGAGCCAGTTTCAACCGCCGCTCAGTGCCAAGCCCTTGTCTCTCGTGTCCTATTCGGAGCGGCAAGCGTAATCGAGTGCACGCCGGGCCCATTGCAGCCCGTTAGTTCGAGCCATCGAATGTCGCAATTGAATAACTCATGCCTGCCAGCGACATCCTCAAATAAATAATTACGCGTCAACATGCAGACTGCCCAGCGCTGAAGTCAGGGTTTACCTGTGTATGAAAAATGAAAACTTCAGGTTTCATCGATAATTATCGATTCCAATAATTCAACTTTTTCCATTATGGAACTCGCGTCCAACATGGTGTATTTCCTGACTCTTTGGACATATAGGGCGAACGCGACCAACGGTATGTTAAGTGGTATTATGCCGCGCGTTAGTTGCTTTCACTTAATGGCACAGTGACTTCAATGATCGGTCTGCTCCGAAGTTGACAGTCAATTATCGATCACTGAACCGTATTGAAACCAACAACCTGAACCACAGATTTTCAGACAGAGACCGCCAGCCACTCTGACCGGTCTGCCCGCAGCGAACATCCATTGGCTCCATCCGCTATGTACGCCAGCCTCAAGTCAATCGCCACATGGCCACCCTCCCGAGAAAACGCGCGCAGGTTCACGCTCACGCTTTGCATTGGCGCGGCAGTGGGCAGCCTGCTGACTTATGGTTTGTCCGCGCCGCTGTCGTTTGGCCTGCTGCTGATCAATCTGGCAGCCGCCGCTTGCGTCTTTACCCAGCATCGCCTGTCGCGTAAATCGATCAAGTTCCAGCCTCAGGAACTGGCCGACCGATTACTCGAAGTCCAGGAAAACGAACGTCACCGTCTCAGTCGTGAACTGCACGATGATATTGGTCAGTTGCTGACCGCCGCCAAACTGCAAAGCGAATGGCTCAAGCGACGGCTGCCGGACGACTTGCAGGAACAGTGTTCGGCACTCTGCGACACCCTTGAGGAAACCCTCAACAAAGTTCGCGATGTTTCGGCCATTCTCAATCCACGGCAACTGACCAGCCTGGGGCTGGAAGCCAGTTTGCGCGCTCATCTGCTCAAGACACTGACCAACACCTCGGTGCACTGGAGCCTGGACTGTCAGCAGCGTTTGAACGGCATCCCTGAGGAAATGGCAGTCGCCGCCTTCCGCATCACCCAGGAAGCCGTGACCAACATCCTGCGTCATGCGCAGGCCAAGAACCTGCTGATCCGCGTGCAACGCCTTCCCCAAGGCTTGACCCTGCTGATCAGCGATGACGGTCTGGGCTTTGCCCCGGCCGCCAATCCGGGTCGTGAAGGACAACGAGGCATGGCCGGGATGGCCGAACGGATCGAGCAACTGGGCGGCACCCTGAGCGTGACGAGCGAACCGGGCAAAGGCACTCAAATCGAAGCACTATTCCCCTGGGCGCCCCGTGCACTCGAGCGGGCCAGTACGAATAAGGTTATGCGTTGACTTGTAACTTACTTCTGGTGGATGACCACTCGCTGATCAGAGCCGGCGTGCGCGCTCTGGTGCTGGATATTCCCGGTTATGCGGTAATCGGCGAGGCCAATGACGGCTCGCAGTTGCTTGAGATGGTCGAGCAACTGAACCCCGATATCGTCTTGCTGGATATTTCCATGAAAGAAACCGGCGGCCTCGAAGCGTTGCAACGGCTCAGACGGGTTCGTCCGCACAGCAAAGTGCTGATCCTCTCGATGCACACCGATCCTGCACTGATCATGCAGGCACTGGAATCCGGCGCTCACGGTTACTTGCTCAAGGACACCACGGCGACCGAGCTCGAACACGCGCTGGAAGCCCTGCGCAACAACGAGCGCTACCTGAGCCCGGCCATCGCCCACACGGTGATCAATCAGGCACTGACCCGCAATCAGAAGCTGCAACCGGAAGTCGCCGACTCACATAACTTGACAGCGCGCCAGCTGGAAATCCTGCGCCTGATCGTGCGCGGCAAGTCCACCCGCGAGATCGCCAATGGTCTGGGCCTGAGCATCAAGACCGTGGAAACCCACCGCTCGCAGATCATGAAACGCCTGCAGATCTACGATGTGGCCGGGCTGGTGCTGTTTGCCGTGCGGGAACAGATCATCAGTCTGGACGACTGAAGCACCGCGTCCTGCTCAACAGCGGCGAGTTCTCCGGCAAATGCACACGCAGTGCCGCCGGACGCGCCGCAAACCGCAGACTGTCTCCCTCCAGGGGCTCGCCATCAAGATTGATGCAGAGCCCTTCGGCCACCTTGATTTCGACCCACGGCAAACGCGTGCGCACAAACATGTTGTCGATGCCGAACCCGTCGCTGAGCAGGGTTTTCAGCGTGCCGACCAGCTCCTGAGGTGCCGGCAGGATACTGATATCCAGCAGGCCGTCATCGGCCAGTGCCTCTGGGCACAATACATGCCCTCCACCCGCCTGGCGGCCATTGCCGATACCCAGCGCGAGCAGCTCACCGCGCCAATGGAAATCCGGCCCCTGCAATTCGCCATAGGCGGCGTGCAACTCACTGAATCGCGACAGGCCCGTAAACAGATAGGCCGCGCCCCCCAGCACCTTTTTCAGATCTTCCGAGGTATTGGCGGTGACCTGACTGCCAAAGCCGCCCGTGGCCATGTTCAGGAATATCTGCCCGCCCACCTCCCCCAGATCGATGTCACAGGCAGGCGCATCAAGCAATTCGAGTGCCTCATCCGGTTCCAGAGGAACACCGGCCGCGCGGGAAAAGTCGTTGGCGGTTCCCAGTGGCAACAACACCAGACTGGCCTTGCCCGGGTGAGCCGCCAGGGCCTCGGCGATATCGCGCAAGGTACCATCGCCACCGCCAGCAATGATTTGCCCGAATCCGGCAGCCAGCGCTTCTTCGACCAGACGCTGGGCATCGCCGGCTTCCCAGGTCAGGCGCACCGCCAATTCCCAGCCCTGTCCGCGTTTGCGTTCAACAGCGGCGCGAACCGCTTCGTTGAGTGCCTGCTTGCCATGCAGAATCAACAATGCCCTGCGTTCACTCATTTTGGTCACTCCCGGAATTGAATCGGTTCGGGACATCTTGACCCTCACGGCACGCAAAAGAGCCGCGGCAATCCCAAGTATTTCCAGCCCCCCCCTTTCACGCGTCCTACAAGGCGGTATTTTTTCGTACGGAATGTAAGGAATCGGCTCAATTGACCCGTCCTGGCCATTGGTACACCGTGTGTCGGTGGCAACAATCTTCAACCCGATCACACAAGGATGTGCAGGTAATGAGTCAATACATCATCAGGACTTTCGATCATTCGAGTAGCCGTTTCTGCCGGCAGAAACTCATGGCAGCAGGCGGGAATTTGCATGCACAGCCATGAAGCAAGAATGCCATTGGGCCCGGTTGCCCCCCTCTCCGACAGTCGTGCCAGTCAAAGGGCCGAATTCAACAGCTGTGCCAAAAACACTGGAGAAACCGTTATGGAACCTCGTGTCACCGAGCTGGAAACCCACCTCAAATACATCCGCCGTGACATGGACGAAGTAAGAGGAGACGTCAAAGCCATCAAGCACCGTCTCGCCTACTCCGCAGGTGCCACAGCGGTGGTTCTTGGATTGTTGGGCTGGGTTGCCAATAGTCGCTTCGATCAGCTCGTTGCACTGATCAGCCGCTGACGGACTGAAATGCAGGCCCACACGAGCCTGCATTTCAATGATCAGCCGAGAAGTTCACTCAGGGGAATGAAAGGCACCATATCTCCCTGGGTCAGGGTGCGCCCCTCCTGCACCTCCACCAATCCATCAGCCCAGGCGGCGCTACGCAGAACGCCCGAGCTCTGGTTTCGGTAGATCGTTGCCTGTCCCTGTTCCAGGCGCCCCCGCAGGAATTCACGCCGATTGCCGGCCTGGGGCCAGACGAATCCAGCCGGGACTGGAAACTTGAGTGGCTCGACATCCTGCACACCCTGACGACGCAGCAGATAGGGCTTGGTCAACAAGGCAAACGTCACCAGGGTCGACGCCGGGTTGCCGGGCAGGCCGATGACCGGAACACCACGGAAATGACCAACAGTCAAAGGCTTCCCGGGTTTGATCGCCAGCTTCCACAGTGTCAGCTCACCCTCTTCCCTCAGTGCAACACCGAGAAAATCCGCTTCACCAACCGATACGCCACCGGTCGACAGTATCAGGTCGGCCTCTTTGAGTTCCCCAAGACGTGCGCGGGTGGTGGGCAAGTCATCCGGAAGAATACCGGCATCCAGCACTTCACAGCCCAAACGCTGCAGCCAGCTGCACAGCACCACCCGGTTGCTGTTGTAAATCTGTCCCGGGCCCAGTGCCGTTCCCGGTTCGACCAACTCATCGCCGGTGGACAGCACTGCCACGCGGATCTGGCGGACCACGTCAAGACCGGCGCAGCCCAAAGACGCGGCCAGCCCTTGCTCGATCGGACCGAGCCGGGTTCCCGCGGACAGGATCAACTCGCCCACGGTGGTTTCCTGCCCCTGCGGGCGGATGTTCTGTCCGGACACCATGGTCTCGATGAACCGCACTCGTTCGTCGGCCTCGATCACCGCGTTTTCCTGCATCTCGACGCAATCGGCGCCCGGCGGAACGGGTGCGCCCGTAAAGATGCGGGCGCAGGTGCCCGGCTCCAGCGGTTCAGGCGACTGACCGGCAAAAATCTTCTGGCTGACCGGCATTGGCTCACCGGTCCAGTCGGCCAGGTTCAAGGCATAACCGTCCATGGCACTGTTGGGCCATGGCGGCAGATCCAGTGTCGAAACCAGATCCTGCGCCAACACGCGCCCCTCGACCTGCGCCAGTGGCAGATACTCGGATTCGACAATCCGCGAGGCGTCAGCCATGTCCAGCAGACGCGCCAGGGCCACCTCGACCGGCATCAGGCTGCCGGTCTTGCCAGGCTTACCCGCGGGATTCACAGGGAGCCGCCTGTTTCAGATGAGGGACGAAATTGCATGGACGGTGCCGCGAATCCAGTTGTTCAGCCAGGATGCCATCCCAACCGGTACGTACCGCGTTGGTCGAACCCGGCAGACAGCAGACCAGCGTACCGTTGGCCAACCCTGCCAGGGCACGGGACTGCACAGTGGAGGTGCCGATGTCGGCAACCGAGATCTGGCGGAACAGCTCACCAAAACCATCGACTTGCTTGTCCAGCAGGCACCCAACGGCTTCGGGTGTACTGTCGCGCCCGGTGAAGCCAGTGCCCCCGGTGATCAGCACCACTTGCACGACGTCTTCGGCAATCCAGTGGGCGACTTGCGCACGGATTTTGTACAGGTCATCTTTGAGCAATACCCGCTCCGCCAGGTTGTGGCCGGCAGCCGTCAAACGGTCGACGAAGACCTGGCCGGAGGTATCGGTTTCCAGAGTGCGGGTGTCGCTGACCGTCAGTACCGCGATATTGAGCGGTGCGAAAGGTACATCAGCCTTGGCTTTCATAGGCTCATCCAGTTGTAGGAGAAACAGCCCGGTGTTATATCACAGCGCCCCATTTTTTCGCCGAACCTGCGGAGAGTTGCCATGACTTCCAATACCCGATTGCCGCCCTGTTCCGTCCTGTTGCTGGCCGGTGGACGAGGCCAGCGCATGGGCGGTCAGGACAAGGGGCTGATCGAATGGCACGGGGAACCACTGATCGCTCATTTGCAGCGCAAGGTTCGTCCGCTGACCGACGACCTGATCATTTCCTGCAACCGCAATCGCGAACGCTATGCACCCTTTGCCGATCAATTGGTCTCGGATGACGAGGAAGATTTTCCCGGACCATTGGCCGGTATTCGCGCAGGTTTGCGAGCTGCCCGCCATACGCATCTGCTGGTGTTGCCATGCGACGTACCGCGAATCGACCTTCCCCTGCTACAGAGCATGCGCGAGGCCGCCAGCCTGCACCCTGAAAATCCTCTGATGCTGCGTCACGACGAGCACTGGGAACCGCTGCTTTGCGTGATTCCCGTGGCGCTTCTGCCCGCATTCGAAGAGGCTTGGCACGAGGGGGAGCGCAGCCCAGGTCGGCTCATGCGCAGCCTTGGCGCCCAGGCCCTGATTTGCCCGGACAACGACCCACGGCTGGCCAATCTCAATACCCCGGAACTGTTAAGCTCTCATAACACTGTGTCAGACTGACCGCGTTCAAGGAACTCTCACGCCTTGTATACGTCTACAAGCTCAGTAACCAAAAGAATTCCCTTCGGAGACAAACACATGACTCAACGGACTCTCGCCACTTTCATGCTCGCACTGGGCCTGGCCACCCTCGCCGGTTGCGCTTCGCCAACTGTGATCACCTTGAATGACGGTCGCGAAATCCAGGCCGTCGACTCGCCTAAATACGACAAGGATTCGGGCTTCTACGAATTCGAACAACTGGACGGCAAGCAGACTCGCATCAACAAAGATCAGGTTCGCACCGTTAAAGAGCTGTAAGCGACGCCAGATACAAAAAAGCCCGCATGATGCGGGCTTTTTCGTGGGCGGTAGAACGTGGATTGCGCTATGGATCACCAGTCCAGCGTGATCCGGCTTTCAAATTCACGCGCCTGACCCGTGACCGGATCGATGAACCGCAAACCCTGCGCTAGAAGCTTGAGCGGTTTGGCGTAATCATCCTCAACGTCCTTCAGCACCTCGGGATAGAACGGATCGTTGCAGATGCTGGCGCCCAGCGACGTCATATGCACCCGCAACTGGTGTTTCTTGCCTGTCACCGGATACAGGCCGTAGCGCCAGAGGTCACCGTTCTTTTCCCGCACTTCCACTGCCGTTTCGGTATTGCTGACACCTGGGCCTTCCTGCATACGGAAAAACGGCTCGCCATCGACCATGCGGCTCTTGTGCACCAATGGAAAATCCAGCTCCGGCAATGCAGCAGCGATGGCTTCGTAGCGTTTTTCGATTTGCCGTGTCGGGAACAATGACTGATACGCCGAGCGCGTCTGCGGATTGGCCGAAAAAATCACCAACCCGGCGGTGTGCCGGTCAATCCGGTGCAGCGGCACCAGGTGCGGATTGTCCAGTCGGCGAATCAACCGGCGCAGCAGCGTTTGCTCCACGTACTCCCCTGCCGGTGTCACCGGGAGGAAATGAGGTTTGTCTGCGACGACCAGATGTTCGTCCGCGTAGAGAATGGACTCGACCACCGGAATCGGCTTTTCATCCGGCACTTCGCGAAAGTAATGGATGCGCAGGCCTTCCTTGTACGGCAAGTCCAGCGCAATCGGCTGGCCTTCACCATCCAGCACCCGGCCTCGGGCAATCCGGTCCAGCCATTGATCGCGTCCGATGGCACTGAAGTGATCACACAGACAATCGAACACTGTCCGCCAGTCGCCGGGAGGCAGATAAAGCGTGCTGGCCTGATTCTGTGCGGCGGAAAATGTAGATGTGCTGGACATACGGAGAACTCGAACCCTTAAAGCAGAGCGGCATTATCCAACACAGAGAGCAGCAGACCTAGCGCAGAATCAGGCGGGAATCGATTTGAGGGCCGCCGCCTCAGTGAATTCCTTCAGCCAGCGCAATACATCGACGGCCTCCCAGCGGCCCGGATCGTACAAGGCGTACAACAAGCCCTGATAACCCACCACATCCAGTTGCTTGTGATATCCGGCGCGCTGGAACAACGCCTCGATCTCGGCAAAACAGGTATTGAAATGCAGCTTGTTGAACGGCGTCTTGCCTTCCGTGACCAGACCGTCCAGGCGCAATTCGTGGACGGCTTCGCGCACCACGTCAACCGACATCCGGTTCACGCTGCTTTTCAACTGTTCGACATTGACCACGGTTCATCCCTCTGACGTCCTGGCTGCCCTGCCTGTTGCCCCAAAAGGACACAGCACGACGAGCCCACTCAATTACTGTATGAACATACAGTAACCGAATAAACCCGAGAGTGCCAAGGATCGATGACCGTCGCGATGAATGGCCAGGTCGGAACAACGTCGAGGGAAAAGGCTAACGCAGGAATGCCACAACCTGATCGGCGCTGAACGGCCACCCCAGCTCCGCCCCGGTATCGACCCGGCGCAGCACGGGAATCCGCAGGCTGTAGGCCTCGAACCAGGACTCATCGTCAGCAATGTCCACCAGTTCCACCAGCAGGCCATGCTCGACAAACGGCATCAGCTCGGCTTCAGCGACTTCACACAGATGGCACCCCAGGGTGCCGAACAACTGGCATTCAGGAAGCATGCGCGTTCAATCCCAAAATTTGATTGGCCATTTTAGGCCTCACCTGTGAACCCGTCGACCCATCAGAGGCCTCAAGCCCTCGAGCAGGTTTATCCTCGCAAAACCCTGACTCAAATCAGCCCGCACAAATGCGTTTTCCAGCATGCTCCGGTGTTTTTTGCCTCTACGCTTGAAGAGCCTGACCCTGCCGCCGGAGTGTTTTGTGTTTGCCAATCTGTTGATCATTCTTGCCTCGTCCCTGGTGATGATTGCCCTGTTCCGCCGCCTGCGCCTGCCGCCAGTGCTGGGCTACCTGTGTGTCGGACTGATGGTCGGACCGAAGGCGTTCGACTGGATCAACGAGAGTGAACACCTGCCGGACCTTGCCGAGCTGGGTGTGGTGTTTCTGCTGTTTTCGCTGGGGCTGGAATTCTCCCTGTCGAAAATGATTGCCCTGCGCCAGGTGGTTTTCCGTCTGGGCAGCCAACAGGTGCTGATCAGCACGGCGCTGCTGGGAAGTGTGCTGATGCTGCTGGGCATGCCCCTCACCCCGGCGCTGTTGCTCGGCGCGGGGCTTTCGCTTTCATCCACGGCGATCGTCACCAAGGAACTGGGCAGCCTCGGCGAAATCTTCAGCAGCCACGGCCAGAACGCCGTGGGTGTCCTGTTGTTTCAGGATGTGGTGGCCGTGTTGTTGCTGACGCTGGTACCCGTTTTCGCCGGTAGCAGCGATCAGGCCTGGTATTGGGCATTGCCGCTGACACTGCTCAAGACGGTTGTGCTGTTCATCGGCTTGCTGCTGGCCAGTCGCTGGCTGTTGCCACGTCTGTTTCAGGAGGTGGCGGCCTCGCGTTCGGCCGAGCTGTTCGTGCTGCTGGCGCTGGTGATCGTGTTGCTCACGGCGTGGCTGACTCACCTGCTCGGCCTGTCCCCTGCCCTCGGCGCCTTCCTGGCTGGCATGCTGCTGGGGGAAAGTCATTATCGGCATCAGATCGAAGCCGATATCCGGCCGTTCCGCGACATCCTGCTCGGCCTGTTCTTCGTCAGCATCGGCATGCTGATCGACCTGCAATTGTTTGCCAGCCACAGCCTGCTGATACTCGCCATGACCCTGGGTTTGCTGGTGATCAAGGGTTCAGTGGTGGCGCTGCTGGTGAAATGGCGCGGCAACGACAATGAAACCGCGTGGCGCAGCGGCCTGGCACTGGCTCAGGGCGGCGAGTTCTGTTTCGCCCTGATGGCGCAGATGCAGCAAAACCAGCTGATGCCCGCCGAACTCGGCGCGCTGCTCCTCGCTGCCACATTCTGCTCGATGCTGCTGACGCCGCTGATGTTGCGTGCAGCACCGCGTATCGCCGCCGCCCTGCACCGCAAACCCAATCAGGAAGCACAGATCGAACACATCAGCGCCCTCAATGCCGGACTCGATCAGCATGTGGTGATCTGCGGTTACGGTCGTGTCGGTCAGTCGATCGGACGCTTCATGCGCAATGCCGGGCAACCTTACATCGCCCTGGATAACGACCCCGTACGTATACAGGAGGCCGCCACCGTCGAACGCGACGTGCATTACGGCGACTCGGCACGCGGCGACCTGCTGACTGCCGTCGGTTTGCTGCGCGCCAGGCTGCTGGTGATTGCCGTGGATAAAAGCGATGTGGCGTTGCGGGTGCTCAAGGAAGCCCGGCGACTCAACTCGAAGGTGCCGATTCTGGTGCGCACCCGCGATGACAGTCAGTGGGCCGAACTGAAAGCCGCCGGCGCCAGCGAAGTGGTGCCGGAGCTGTTGGAGTCAAGCCTGATGCTTGCCTCTCATGCCTTGATTCTGCTCGGTCTGCCGGCACACCAGGTGCAGGAGAAAGTCGATCGGGTGCGCATCGACCGCTATCGCCTGCTGCATGGCTTCTACCCGGGTGCCGAAGGTGAAGAGACTTAGTCCTGACTTACCGCGCCAATCTTGTGCAGCGACAGATCCGCGCCGTAATACTCCTGTTCCTGACTCAGGCGCAGACCATGCAGCGCCTTGATCGAACCGTAGACGGCGAAGCCACCGACCAGCGCCACCAACACGCCCAACGCCGTGCCGATCAACTGGCTGATCAGGCTGACGCCACCGAGCCCGCCCAACGCGGTCGAGCCGAAGATCCCGCAGGCAATGCCACCCCACACGCCACACAAGCCGTGCAACGGCCAGACACCCAGCACGTCGTCGATCCGCCATTTGACCTGCGCCGCCGTGAAGCACCAGACAAACAGGGCACCGGCAATCGCACCGGTCACCAGCGCGCCCACCGGATGCATCAGGTCGGAGCCGGCACACACCGCCACCAGACCGGCCAACGGACCGTTGTGCAGAAAGCCCGGGTCATTGCGCCCGACGATCAACGCCGCCACGGTACCGCCCACCATCGCCATCAACGAATTGACCGCCACCAGACCACTGACGCCTTGCAGGGTTTGCGCGCTCATCACGTTGAAGCCGAACCAGCCGACGATCAGGATCCACGAGCCCAGCGCCAGAAACGGAATGCTCGACGGCGCGAACGCCACCAGCCGGCCATCGCGATAGCGCCCATTGCGCGGCCCCAGCAACAGCACCGCCGCCAGCGCCAGCCAGCCGCCCATGGCGTGAACCACCACGGAGCCGGCGAAGTCATGGAAGGATGCACCAAACCGCGCCGCCAGCCAGGCTTGCAGACCGAAGTTGCCGTTCCAGATCATGCCCTCGAAAAACGGATAGATGAACGCCACGATCAGCGCCGTCGCGCACAATTGCGGAACGAACCGTGCCCGCTCGGCGATACCCCCGGAAATGATCGCCGGAATCGCTGCCGCAAAGGTCAGCAGGAAGAAAAACTTCACCAGCCCGTAACCATGATCGGCGCTGAGCACCGCCGCCGGTTGCAGGAACGTCACCCCGTACGAAATCCAATAGCCTATAAAGAAATAGGCCAGCGTCGACACCGCGAAGTCGCTGAGGATCTTCGACAAGGCGTTGACCTGATTCTTCTGGCGAACCGTTCCGACCTCCAGAAAGGCGAAACCGGCGTGCATGGCCAACACCATGACCGCACCGATCAGAATGAACAACGTGTTGGAACTATGAACGAGCGTATCCACAGCGCTTTGCAGATTTTCCATGAAGAGGCAGACCCAAGGCTGAAAAAGGCACCAAAGCGGTTCATGCAGACATTTCATGCACCAAGTTGCGACCGCGCAGTCACCGATCCACTGGTCCGGCGAACCGCTTTGGCGCACAAGGTCGATGTCCTGATATGAACCCGTGTCATCCGGGCTATGATTTCCCGGCTTCGCGCCCGGCAACAGCGCACTGCTGTCCGGTGACGCACCACGACACAGCAAAAGATGTACCAGTCATTTGTACTGAACCTTCACGCAAGGCTCATACTCGAAAGTTTCAGAAGCCGTTTCAGACAGCCACTTACGGAGATTCCCCATGGCCAGCACCAAGGCAAAGACTGCTCAAGAAATCCTGATGAACGACTTCCAGACCCTGGTCAGCGACACCGAACGGTTGCTGGAACACACCGCCACGCTGGCCGGTGATCAGGCGGATGAGTTGCGCGAACAGATCCACGAAAGTCTGCTGCGCGCACGGGAAACCCTGAAACTGACCGAAGACACCCTGCGCGAGCGCGGTCAGGCAGCGGTCACCGCCACCGAAGATTATGTCTCGGCCAACCCGTGGCAATCGGTGGGTATCGCGGCGGGCGTGGGCTTTCTGATTGGCCTGCTGGCCACGCGGCGCTAATCATGTCGATCGGTGAATCCGGCCCGACTTCGGGCACCACTTCCTCCACGCGGCGCCTGGGCGCAGCCGTCCTTGGTCTGTTGCACAGTCATGTCGAACTGTTCGGCATCGAACTTCAGGAGCAGAAGGCACGCACCGTCAGCCTGTTGCTGTTTGCAGGCCTGGCGCTGGTGTTTGCATTGCTGTTGCTGGTCGGCCTGTCGACCCTCGTCCTGATCGTGTTCTGGGACACGTATCGTCTCGCCGCGATCATCGGCCTGTGCGTGTTCTACACCCTGGCGGCGATCTTCTGCGCGCTGCGTCTCAAGGCTGCGATCTTCGATGAATCCTCGCCCTTCCACGGCACCCTGGAAGAACTGGCCAACGACCGGGAGCGCCTGCTGCCATGAGCCTGCCTGAACTTCCACAAAACAGCTCGCGCCAGGAAATGCGCAAGGCCCTGATCCGTCTGCGCATGGAAATGCATCGTCAGGAAATCCGTCACGAAGCCGGCCAGGTCCTGCAACCCTTGCAACGCATGCGCGGCATGACGCAAAACCTGCAGGACGGTTTCGGCATCAAGCACGCGCCGTTGTGGGGCGTGGCGGCCGTGACGCTGCTGGGTTTCCTCACCGGCAAAGGTGCCAAGAGTGGAGGCGTCGGCGGTCTGAGTCGGTTGATCCGTCTCGGCACCAGCCTCGCTCCGCTGATCAAACTGGTCATGCAGAACACCAGCAAGCGCTGAGCTGCACATCTGGCTGCATTCTTGCAGTGCTGGCGGGATTGAATCTCTTCATCCGGAGATTCAATCCCGCTCGTCTATCCGGCCGGCAGGGTCCCACCCGAACAACAACGACCAAGGAGGCCCCGTGATCGACGGGCAACCGCTCGCCTGCTTTCAGCCTTTCATCGATACCGCCACCGGACGCATCGCAGGCGTCGAAGCGCTGGGCCGTCTGCGCCAGGCGCAAGGGCAACTGACATCGGTCGGGCCGCTGTTCGCCGATCCACGAACGCCAGCCACCGCGTTGCGCCGCCTCGACCGGCAGGTTCGCGACAATGCGCTGAGCCGATTGCACGAAGCGCCACCGGACTGGTTTCTCAGCCTGAACATGTCGCCGCGCTGGATCAGCCGTCTGCGCGCCGACCAGGCGCTGCCGAGCCTCAAACAACTCGCCCGGCATGGCGTCGACCCGCAGCGGATTGTCTTCGAGATCACCGAGCTCGGCGGCAACAGTCAACGCCTGTCTGAAGTGGTCGCGCGCTATCGCGATGCCGGGGCGCGAATCGCCATCGACGATTTCGGCGCTGGATACTCACAACTTGATCGTGTGCTCGCATTGCAACCGGACATCCTCAAGCTCGACATGCGCCTGTTCCAGGCCGCCGCACTCGGTGGGCCCAGCAGCGATGTGGTCAAGGCGCTGGCACAGATGGCGGAAAAAACCGGCTGCTGGATCATCGCTGAAGGCGTGGAGACCGAAGCGCAGCTGAATTTCGCGCTGGAGTGCGGCTCACGCTACGTACAGGGTTTTCTGTTCGCCCGGGCGCAGGAGGCTTTCTTTGCGACGGATGCTTTCGTCCAACGCTTCGCTGAACTGCGCCAGGCGTATGTGAAGCAGAAGCTCACTGAGCGCGGCAAGTTGATGTCGATGCGCCAACAGCTCGGCGAGTTGATGACTATCCTGCAGACCTGGGCTCAGGCTCGCGCGCCGCTCAGCGCCTTGCCGCAACTCGATGCCTTTCCGTGGTTGCTGCGGTTCTATCAGTGCGACCGCCAGGGCACGCAACTGACCCCGAATCTGGAATGGCGCCAAAGCGGCTGGGTCGCCGACAACCGTTATCTGGGCCACAACTGGTCGTGGCGCCCCTATTTCTACCACCTGCTGGCCGAAGGCTGGGAAGAACGGCGGCTGACGCTTTCCAACACCTACCGCGATGCCACCAGCAACCAGTATTGCCTGACCGCCGGGCAATTCTTCGACAATGGCGAACGCTTGCTGTTGATCGACATTGACGCTGCCGGACTGTAGTTGCGCTTGCAGACACTCGCTCGAACCGGGAAGCTAGGGCACCAGTCACCCGACGGAGAGAATCAGCCTTGGATTGGCAAACCCTGCTCAACCGCGAACGTCTCGGCAAGCCGCTGCACAGCCCGCAGGAACTCGGCCGCAGCCCGTTCCACAAAGACCATGACCGCATCATTTTCTCTGGCGCCTTTCGCCGCCTGGGCCGCAAGACCCAGGTGCACCCTGTGTCTAGCAATGACCACATCCACACGCGCCTGACCCACTCGCTGGAAGTCAGCTGCGTCGGTCGTTCGCTGGGCATGCGCGTCGGTGAAACCCTGCGTCGCGATCTGCCCGAGTGGTGCGAGCCGAGCGATCTGGGCATGGTCGTCCAGTCCGCTTGCCTGGCCCATGACATCGGCAATCCGCCGTTTGGCCATTCCGGTGAAGACGCCATTCGTCACTGGTTCCAGCAGGCTGCCGGGCGCGGCTGGCTGGATGCGATGAGTGACGCCGAGCGCGGTGACTTCCTGAACTTCGAGGGCAATGCCCAAGGCTTCCGGGTCCTCACGCAACTGGAATATCACCAGTTCGACGGCGGCACCCGGTTGACCTATGCGACCCTCGGCACCTATCTGAAGTACCCGTGGACCGCGCGTCACGCCGACTCCCTGGGCTACAAGAAACACAAGTTCGGTTGTTATCAGAGCGAGTTGCCACTGCTGGAACAGATCGCCCACAAACTGGGCCTGCCGCAACTCGAAGAGCAGCGCTGGGCACGCCATCCACTGGTGTATCTGATGGAGGCCGCGGATGACATCTGCTATGCGCTGATCGATCTGGAAGATGGCCTGGAGATGGAGCTGCTGGACTACGCCGAGGTCGAGTCGCTACTGCTGGGTCTGGTCGGCGACGATCTGCCGGAAACCTATCGCCTGCTGGGCCCTCAGGATTCGCGCCGGCGCAAACTGGCGATCCTGCGGGGCAAGGCCATCGAGCACCTGACCAACGCCGCCGCCCGGGCCTTCGTCGAGCAACAGGACGCACTGCTGGCGGGAACGCTGCACGGGGACCTCGTGGAGCACATGCATGGCCCGGCCAAACGTTGCGTCTTGAACGCCAAGGACATCGCCCGCCGAAAGATCTTCCAGGACAAGCGCAAGACGCTGCACGAGATTGGTGCCTACACGACACTGGAAATTCTGCTCAACGCGTTCTGCGGCGCGGCCCTGGAACAGCACAACGGCCGTACGCCGTCGTTCAAGAGCCGCAGAATCCTCGACTTGCTGGGCAACAATGCACCGGATCCGCACGGCCCGTTGCACGCATCGTTCCTGCGCATGATCGACTTCATCGCGGGCATGACTGACAGTTACGCCAGCGACATGGCCCTGGAAATGACAGGCCGCTCCAGCCAATGATGCCTCGTGCTCCAACCGGTCAGGCGCTGATCGGTCGGAGCACGCATCACACAAGACAGGATTCAGGACAGGGTCTGTTGCAGGTTCCGATTTTTCTTTATATGCATCGTCCAAATATTGCGAAGAATCACTAAAACAAAAAACCGAAGCCCCTTAACATCCTATAAATATTAAACAGCCAGGCCTTTCAATAATGCACGGCGCTCCATTGACGAAACCCAATTAACGCGCCACTCCCTCTACCTACGCCAAAACTAGTTCACGCGTAGTCTCATTCTTCTTTATATGTAGGAATAATCCTAGATTGCCGCTGAGGCACTGTCGGTTCATGCGACCGCTCATCCATCTGAGCTAAGGTGCGCCCTTTATTCGCGCTCGCATGGGACTTTATTATGAACTCCGTTTTTATCGTCGATGATCACCCGGTTATCCGTCTTGCCGTTCGAATGCTGTTGGAACATGAAGGCTACAAAGTCGTCGGTGAAACCGATAACGGGGTCGATGCCATGCAAATGGTCCGCGAATGCGCGCCTGACCTGATCATCCTCGACATCAGTATTCCGAAGCTTGACGGCCTGGAAGTCCTTGCCCGCTTCAATGCCATGAGCTCGCCGTTCAAGACACTGGTCCTGACCGCACAGTGCCCGACATTGTTCGGCATTCGTTGCATGCAGTCCGGCGCGTCGGGTTATGTCTGCAAACAGGAAGACCTCAGCGAACTGGTCAGTGCCATCAAGGCTGTTCTATCCGGTTACAACTATTTTCCCAGTCAGGCACTGAACCCGGTTCGCAGCGATGATGTGCGTTACACGGAACTGGAACTATTCAAAGCCGTCAACGACCGGGAATTAATGGTATTGCAACTATTTGCCCAAGGTCGCACAAACAAGGAAATTGCCAAAGGCATGTTCCTCAGCAACAAGACCGTCAGCACTTATAAAAAACGCCTGATGCAGAAACTCAAAGCCAAATCCCTTGTAGAACTTATCGAAATGGCCAAACGTAACGCACTCGTGTGAGAGCCAACATGCCCAGTCGCTTGAAAACCTGTCTGATTGTATTGAGTGCATGCCTTGGTTTAAGTGCTCATGCAACAGCCACGCCCGTCACTTCACAAGACCTGGCCCTGCTCAGTCGTTCGTCCGACAAGTTGCTGCCGGTCCTGCTTGAACATTCGCAACGGGACTGGCTGCACAATCGCAACGAGTTGATTCTGGGCACGTCCGCTCCCGACTATCCGCCTTTTGACATGACCGCCAGTGGCCGCGACTACGAAGGTTTCACAGCCGATTATGCCGGGCTCATTGGCCAGACAACCCGTCTTCCGGTCAAGGTCAAGCGCTTTGCCACACGGGACGCCGCGATTCGGGCATTGATCGATGGCAGCATCGACATGCTCGGTACGTCCAACGGGCTGGAGGCGGAAAACGCCGACATCGTGCTGTCCAGCCCTTACGCCATCGATCAACCGGTACTGGTCACCCGCGTCGGTGAAACCCGCTCACTGACCGATGGCCTGGCCGGCCTGCGGCTGAGCATGCTGTATCACTATCTGCCGCTGGACGAGGTCAAGGCCCTGTACCCCAAGGCCCTCATCACGTCCTATCCGTCGTACCAGAACGCAATCAACGCGGTTGCTTTCGATCAGGCGGACGTGTTTCTCGGCGACACCATTTCCACCCACTACATGATCAGCAAGGGGTATCTGAACAACATCCGCATGGCCAATTTCGGCAAGCACGAGGCCCACGGTTTCAGTTTTGCCGTTCGCCGCGACAATCCTCAACTGCTGGGCATCATCGATAGCGTGCTCAAGGCCGTCCCGGGCAGCGAGCGGGAAAACATCGCCAAACGCTGGAGTGCCGGCAGCGATACCTTGCTGACCGATCAGAAACTGCAACTGACCCATCGCGAAGAACAATGGCTGAAAAAACACCCGGTGGTGAGCGTGGTCGTCAACGAGGCCTTTGCGCCCCTGAGCTTCTTTGATACCGATGGCAACTTTCGCGGCATCAGCGCCGACCTGCTCGAACTCATCCGCTTGCGCACCGGCCTGCGCTTCGAAGTCCGCCGCAGCCGCAGCGATGCCGAGATGATCAAGCAGATAGAAAACCATCAGGCCGACTTGATCGCCGCCCTGCTGCCAACCGCCCTGCGCGAGGAAACGCTCAAGTTCAGCCGCCCCTACCTTGAAAACTCCTACGTCCTGCTGACTCGGAAGGCTGCCGACAGTCCGACGCACCTGGGCCAGCTCAAGCGCAAGCGTCTGGCCATCGCCCAGGGCAACCCGATGATCGAGTACCTGCGCCGCGAGTTTCCTTACATCCAGTTGATCGAAACCCCGGACACCTTCAGTGCGGTGGCATTGCTCGACGAAGGTCAGGTCGAGGGCGCGGTGAACTCGCTGGTGATCGCCAACTATTTCATCGCCTCACACATCTTCGAACAGCCCTTGCAGATCACCACCACCATCGGCACACGACAGGCAGCTTTTTCCCTGGCAACCGCCCGGGACAACACGGAACTGGGCTCGATCATCGACAAGACGCTGATGAGCATAACGCCCGAAGAACTGGGCATCATCAACGGTCGCTGGCGGGGCTACTCCAGCCTTTCGCAAGGCACCTGGCATCAGTATCGACGCTTGTTCTATCAGGTGATCGGGGGCGCCAGCCTGCTCTTGCTGCTGTCGATGCTCTGGAATGCCTACATGCGTCGCCAGATCAAACAGCGCCAATCGGCCGAACGCGCCTTGAACGATCAACTGGAGTTCATGCGTTCGCTGGTCAATGGCACGCCCCACCCGATCTATGTGCGAGATCGACAGGGCCTGCTGCAAAGCTGTAATGACAGTTACCTCGAAGCCTTCAATGCCCGGCGCGAAGACGTCATCGGCAAGAGTGTGATGGAAGGTGCCCTGAACAATGCCTTCGAAGCCCGCGCCTATCAGGCCGACTATCAACGGGTGGTGACCGAGGGCAGGCCGCTGGTGCTCGACCGGCCGTTGCATATCGGCAACCGGCGCCTGACGATTTATCACTGGATCCTGCCTTACCGCGACTCCGGCGGCGATGTCCAGGGGATCATCGGCGGCTGGATCGACATCAGTGAACGTCATGAGCTGCTCGACGAACTTCGTGCAGCCAAGGAACGCGCGGATGATGCCAACCGGGCCAAGAGTACTTTCCTGGCGACCATGAGCCACGAAATACGTACACCGATGAACGCGGTCATCGGCATGCTCGAACTGACACTCAAGCGCATCGACAAAGTGCATCCGGACCGCTCCAGCATCGAAACCGCCTACAGTTCGGCCAAGGATCTGCTGGGGCTGATCGGCGACATTCTGGATATCGCCCGGATCGAGTCCGGGCGCCTGAGCCTGAGCCCCGAGCGGGTCAACCTCATCGATACCATCGCCTCGGTGGTCCGGATCTTCGAAGGCCTGGCCCGGCAGAAACGGCTGACGCTGGTGGTGAACGTCTCCCCTCCCGAACTCAACGTCGACGTACATCTGGATCCCTTGCGCTTCAAACAGGTGCTGTCGAACCTGATAAGCAATGCCATCAAGTTCACCGAAAAAGGCCAGATCCGGATCACGCTGCACCTGCTGGCCAGCGTTGTTCCTGATTGCTCGCAGGTACAACTGACGGTTCAGGACAGCGGCATCGGCATCTCTGCCGAGGATCAGCAACGGCTGTTCGAACCTTTCGCCCAGGCCTGCCAAGGCAGGGATCGGGCAATCAGTGGCGCAGGGCTGGGACTGGTCATCAGCCGCAGCCTGTGCGAGATGATGGGAGGTCAGTTGCAATTGAGTAGCCAGCCCGGGATCGGTACACAGGTAAGTGTGTCGCTGCCGCTGGCTATCCTGCCCGCGGAAGTGACAGGCCGAAAACACGAACCACAGATCCAGACCGCCCTTGTCCCGCTGAACGTTCTGGTGGTCGACGATCATCCGGCCAATCGCCTGCTGATGTGTCAGCAACTCGAGTTCCTGGGGCACCACTTCAGCATCGCCGAAGAAGGCCAGAGCGCACTGGAACAATGGAAAAACGGTGCATTCGATCTGGTCATCGCCGATTGCAACATGCCCGTCATGAATGGCTATGAGCTGACCCGAGCGATCCGGCGCCACGAACGACTCACGCAGCGCCCCCCTTGCACCGTGCTGGGGTTTACCGCCAATGCCCAACCGGAAGAGGTGCTTCGCTGCAAGCAGGCCGGCATGAACGAGTGCCTGTTCAAACCACTGAGCCTGAGTGTCTTGAGCCAATGGGTCGACAGTGTCCAGCCAGCGCTCATTTCGCCTGCGTTCAATCTGCAAGGGTTGCACGCCCTGACAGGAGGAAACCCCGCTCAGACCCGCCGACTGCTGACCGAACTGCTCAACAGCAGTCGGCTTGACCGTCAGGATCTGCTGGCGTTGTCCCCGGGGCGGGATCACCAGGCTCTGGCCGAGATGGCGCACAAGATCAAAGGCGCCGCGCGCATTGCCCAGGCGTCACGCCTGATCGACAGTTGCGACGCTCTGGAACAGGCCTGCCTGCAAGCGTTGCCGGTGGACGAGATCAAACGCCGCTGCAAGGCGAGCAGCTTCGCCATCCTTGAACTGGAGAAGGCACTGGAGCAACAACTGACGCTGACCGACCAGAGCAGAATGACCGGGCCTTAACTATGCTTGGGCGCTGAGCAGTGTGTTTACCAACACGGAGAGTCCGCAATGCCCAGCCCACTGCGCCCGGATCAACGCCGGTTCCCTTTGCACGTGCACATCAGCGTCATGTTCACCTTTCTGCTGCTGCTCACCGGGGTCGTGCTGGGGCTGTTCAACTACCGGCAGACCACACAGATCATTCTGTCGAGCAGTGAAAAACTGTTCGAACGCATCGAACAGGATGTACGCGTCGACCTGCAATCGACCTACGCGCCAATCCGGCACCTGCTGAGCCTGCTCGCGGACAACTCCGGGACTCAGGCCTCAACGCTTGAAAAACGCCTGACGCTGCTCAAGCCGTTCAGCCAGTCACTGGCGGACAACCCGGACCTGGCCTCGTTGTATCTGGGTTACGACAACGGCGATTTCTTCATGGTGCGCCCCTTGCGCACCGCGTCACTGAGAACCTTGCTGAAAGCTCCGGATGCAGCGGCGTATCAGGTCTGGAGCATCGAACATGACGCCGATGGCGGCGTCAGATCGCAATCGCTGTTTTTCGATCAGGCGTTGTCAGCGGTGGGTCGTCACGACAATCCGGACGATGCCTACGACCCGCGCAGCCGCACCTGGTACACCCGCGCGCAGCAACAGAACGAACAAATCACCACCGAACCCTATGTGTTTTTTTCCACCCATAATGTCGGCACCACCCTCGCCCGGCGCAGCAGCGTGCACGCGGTGATCGCTGCCGATCTGACCCTCGACGCACTGTCGGCGACCCTGACCAAACACGTGGTGACGCCGGCGACAGAAATCGTCCTCTTCGATGCCGAAGGCAACGCCGTGGCCTATCCCGACAGCAGCCGGCTGATCGTCGATGACCGCACCGCGCGCCTGGCCAAGGCGGCTGACCTGAGCCCGAGCCTGCATGCCCTGCTGTCGGCCGATCATCAGGGCAAACGCCTGAAAGCTGACGGACGACGCTGGATCGTCGCCCGCAGCAGCCTGCAGGAAGGCGGCCCGAAAGGTTTGCAGATGGCCTTGTTGGTGCCGGAGGACGAGTTACTGGTCGATGCCTATCGCATGCGCTGGCAAGGTGCGCTGATCACCCTTGCCACCCTGTTGCTGTGCCTGCCGCTGGGCTGGCTGATCTCGCGGATTCTGGTCAAGCCGCTGCATGCACTGGTCAAGGAAGCCGATGCCATCCGCAGCTTCGATTTCAACTTTCCCGTGACCCGCCGCTCGCCGGTGCTGGAGGTCGACCAGTTGAGCCTGTCGATGGCGCGGATGAAGGACACCCTGGCCAGCTTCTTTCGCATCACCGACAGCCTGACCGCCGAAACCCGGTTCGCCCCACTGCTGCAACGGGTGTTGTTCGAAACGGTGCAAATTGCCCAGGCCCAGGCTGGTCTGATCTACCTGCGTGAAAGTGATGGCAACCGCATGGAGCCTTACGGGCTGGTGGTCGACGGCACTTCCCGGCCGCTGGCAGCGTTCGATATTCAAGGCCACAACCTTGATACCGCGCAGGGTCCCGAATGGTTCGAGCAACTGGCGCATGCCAACAACGTGGTCAGCAACTTCGGCTTCGAACAGGCCGCCGACCTGCAAAAGGTTCTGCTGGCCATGGACACGCCGCGCGTCCACCTGATCGGGATCCGCCTGCACAACCAGCACAACGAAACAATCGGCCTGCTGGTGTTGCTGATCAATGACAGCGGCACCCCGGCCGACCTGGAGAAGCTGCGACCCGACCGCATCGCGTTCCTGCAAGCGGTGTCCGGTGCGGCGGCGGTGAGTATCGAGAGCCAGCGTCTGCAAGCCCGGCAGAAACAGCTGCTGGATGCGTTCATTCAACTTCTCGCCGGCGCCATCGATGCCAAGAGCCCTTACACCGGCGGGCATTGCCAACGCGTGCCGGAACTGACCCTGATGCTCGCCCACGCCGCCGCGGCCAGCGAGGCCCCCGCCTTCAGCGACTACCAGCCCAGTGAGGACGAATGGGAAGCCTTGCACATCGCCGCGTGGCTGCACGACTGCGGCAAAGTCACGACGCCGGAATACGTCGTCGACAAAGCCACCAAACTGGAAACCCTGAACGATCGCATCCATGAAGTCCGCACCCGGTTCGAAGTGCTCAAGCGCGATGCGTGGATCAGCTACTGGCAAGCCCTGGCGTCGGGTGGCGACGAACGACAACTGGCCAGCCTGCGCGACGCGACGCTGACAGCGCTGGATGATGACTTCAGTTTTGTCGCCCGCTGCAATCTGGGCAGTGAGGCCATGGCCGACGCCGACCTTCAGCGTCTTGAGGGCATTGCGCAACGCACCTGGACACGTACCCTGGATGATCGCCTGGGCGTGTCCTGGGAGGAAAACCGGCGCCAGGCACGCACATCGGCGCCCACCCTTCCGGTCAGCGAAAGGTTACTGGCGGACAAGCCCGAGCATCTGCTCGAACGTGCCGACAGCGAACTGATTCCGGAAGACAACCCATGGGGGTTCAAACTCGACGTCCCGCGCTACAAGTACAACCGTGGCGAGCTGTACAACCTGAGCATTCCTCGTGGCACGCTGACCCGAGAGGAGCGTTACATCATCAACCACCACATGGTGCAGACGATCCTGATGCTCAGCCATCTGCCCTTCCCCGGGCATCTGAACAACGTGGCGGAGATTGCCGGCGGCCATCACGAAAAAATGGACGGCACCGGTTATCCGAAACGTTTGAAACGCGAGGAGATGAGCCTGCCGGCACGGATGATGGCGATTGCCGACATCTTCGAAGCGCTGACCGCCGCCGACCGCCCGTACAAAAAGGCCAAGACCCTCAGCGAAGCGCTGGGAATCATGGCCACCATGTGCCGCGAGGCACATATCGATGCCGAGCTGTTCGGCCTGTTCATCCGCGAAGGTCTGTATCTGCAATACGCCAGCCGTTTCCTCGACCCGCAACAGATCGATGCTGTCGACCCTGCCGGCGTGCTGCGCAAGGCGGGGCTTGCGGCGTGATCAGCAGTCGGTCAGGCGCAGGAAGATCGCCGCCAGTCGTTCGATACCAGCCTGATCGTCTGCGCCGAAACGCGAAAGCTTCGGGCTGTCGAGGTCGAGTACGCCAATCAGCCGACCATCCTTGACCAACGGCACCACCAGTTCGCTGTTCGACGCGCTGTCACAGGCGATGTGGCCGGGGAATGCATGAACGTCTTCGACCCGTTGTGTCTGCAGACTGGCCGCCGCCGCGCCACACACACCGCGACCGAACGGAATGCGTACGCAAGCGATCTGGCCCTGGAACGGGCCGAGCACCAGCTCTTCATTGCGATTGAGGTAGAAACCGGCCCAGTTCAGGTCATCGAGCTGGTTGAACAGGAACGCCGAAAACTGCGCGGCGTTGGCGATGAAATCGCGCTCGTCCGCCAGCAGCGACTCCAATTGCGCGGCCAACATGCCATAGCCTTCGAGGCCCTGGCCGCTCTGTTGCAAATCAATCATGCCTTGTGCTCCAGCAATTTCAGTCCCACCCAGTAACGGGCGAATTGGTACGCGCAACGTCCGTTGCGGTTGCCACGGCCGGTCGCCCAGCGCACGGCGAGAATGTCCAGTTGTTCGTCGCGCTGCCAGCTCAGGCCGGCCTTGGCGGCCAACTGGCCGATCCAATGTTCGACGACGTTGAGGAAATGTTCCTGGGTGAACGGATAGAACGACAGCCACAGGCCAAAGCGGTCCGACAGGGCGATCTTGTCTTCCACCGCTTCGCTCGGGTGCAGTTCGCCATCGACGCGCTTCCAGTTTTCGTTGTCGCTTTCCTTTTCCGGCACCAGGTGGCGACGGTTGGAGGTGGCGTACAGCAACACGTTGTCCGGCGCCTGCTCCAGCGAGCCATCCAGCACGCTTTTCAGCACACGGTAATCACCTTCGCCGGACTCGAACGACAGGTCATCGCAAAACAGCACGAAACGTTGCGGCAGTTTGCCGATCTGCTCCACCACCCGTGGCAGGTCGGCCAGGTGATCGCGTTCGATCTCGATCAGGCGCAGACCGGCCTTGGCGTGCTCGGCCAGCAGCGCCCGTACCAGCGAGGATTTACCGGTACCGCGCGAACCCCAGAGCAACGCATGGTTGGCCGGCATGCCGTCGAGGAACTGTTCGGTATTTCGGCCCAGTTGCTCCAGTTGCCGATCGACACCGATCAAGTCCGAAAGACGCATGTCGAGGCTGACTTCCAGCGGCAGCAGATAGCCGCTGCGACCGTCACGCTGCCAGCGTGCGGCCAGGCAAGTGCCCCAGTCGATGACCGGGCGTGGTGCCGGCAGCAGCGGTTCGATCCGCGCCAGAACCGACTCGGCGCGCTCAAGAAAAGCATTCAATCGGGAATCCACGTCTTCTCCTCGGGCTGGTTCACAGTAATGATGGCGATACAGCGACGACCGATAGCGTTCGACACCCGCCCCGGCCCTTGTTACAAGGCGATTCGGGAACCACGGTATCCATACATGATCGACTATGCTTGAGCAGCGAAGGGAAACGGAAGTGGTTCAACACCCCATGGATATCAAATTCACCCACCGGCTGTCATACAAACAGGCCCGGCTTACCGTGCTGGTCGGGTTCATTCTGGGCACGCTGCTCAGCCTGCTGCAAATCGGCATCGATTATGCCAGTGAAGACGCGTCCATCAACCGTGAAATCCTGTCTTTGCTGGAAATCAGCCATAACCCGGCCTCGCGTATCGCCTATAACATCGATGCCGAGCTGGCCCAGGAACTCACGCTGGGCCTGCTGCGCTCGCCGGCCATCATTTCCGCACAACTGACCGACAACAATCAGACGGTTCTGGCCAGCGTGAAGCGCCCGGAGCTGCAAAGCGGCTATCGGTTGATCAGCGACTTTCTGTTCGGCGCCAAACGCGAGTTCGAAGATCGGCTCTATCTCGACCATTTGCCCAACGAATCCCTCGGCACCCTGAGCCTGGAAGTCGACACCTATGCCTTCGGCAGCCGCTTCCTGCGCCGGGCCGAAGTCACGCTGCTCAACGGTTTTGCCCGCAGCCTGATCCTGACCGGCATCCTGCTGGCACTGTTCTACGTGATGCTGACCAAGCCGCTGGTGCGGGTGATCCGTGAACTCAGCGGGCGCGATCCGCGCAGTGCCGAACCGACCACGCTTGAATGTCCGAGTGGACACGCCAACGACGAGATCGGCGTGCTGGTGAAGGTCGCCAACCAGCAGTTCGAGAACATCGCCACGGAAATCCAGCAACGGCGCACCGCGGAAAACCGTCTCACCGACTACCTCGCTCAACTCGAAGACATCGTGTCGGCACGCACCGCCGAACTCAAAGCGATCAACGCCCGTCTCAGCCAGTCCAACGAGGAACTGGAGGTCGCCCGCAGCACCGCACTGGACATGGCAGAGGCCCGCTCGGCGTTCCTTGCCAACATGAGCCACGAGATTCGCACCCCGCTCAATGGCCTGCTGGGCATGATCGCGCTGTCCCTCGACGGCCCGCTCAACGGCGAACAGCAGCAACAACTGTCCATTGCCCACGACTCGGGCAAAGTGCTGGTGGAGTTGCTCAACGATATTCTCGACCTGTCGAAATTCGATGCCGGGCAACTGGAGCTCGAACACATCCCGTTCGACCTCGGCTCGTTGATCGAAGACACCGCCAACCTGCTGTCGCAGAACGCGGCGCCAAGCGTGGAGCTGACGTGTCTGATCGATCCGCACTTTCCGGCGCTGGTGCTCGGCGACCCGACCCGGGTCAGGCAGATCGTCAGTAATCTGCTGTCCAACGCCCTGAAGTTCACCCGTTTTGGTCGGGTCGATGTGCGTTTGTCGACTTGGAAGGATGGCGTGCGCATCGAGGTCTGCGATACCGGCATCGGTATCGCCCAGGAAGCCCAGGTGAAGATTTTCCAGCCCTTCACCCAGGCCGGGGCCGGTATCACCCGCCAGTACGGCGGCACCGGGCTGGGCCTGGCCTTGACCTACAACCTTTGCGAGGCCATGCAGGGGCGCCTGACGATCAGTTCCGAAGTCGGTTTCGGCAGTCAGTTCTGTGCCGAACTGCCGTTGCCCTGCCACACCCGCGCAGTCATCCCGGCCCCGCTGCATGGCAGCGTGCTCGCCATCACCACGGCGGCCAGCGGCCTGTCAGAGCTGCTCGGCAGTCTGTTGCCGGTCTGGGGTCTGTCGTACGAACAGCGCACGATCGAAGCGTCACTCCTCGGCCCGTCACCGGACATCATCATCACCGATTGCCCCGAATGCCTGTTTGGCCTGCGCCCGACCATGACCGCACCGATTCTGCTGGTGACCGCTTACGGCAGTTTCATGCCGGGCGAAGAAGCTGCGGCCCTTGCCCCGCTACAGCAGCAGGCTCGTCCCCTGGCACGCAACGCGCTGTATCAGAATCTGCGCAGAACCCTGCAACCGGACATCACCACCATCGACCGTGCGCGTCTTGAAAGCGTGCCATCTCAGCGTCGCGGGCGGGTGTTGCTGGTGGAGGACAACCCGGTCAACCAACTGGTGGCCAAGGGCATGCTCGGTAAACTCGGCTGCGAGGTGGTGGTGGCGGCCCATGGCGCAGAAGCGCTGGATCAACTGGAACACCATGAGTTCGATCTGGTGCTGATGGACTGCAACATGCCGGTGATGGACGGTTACGAAGCAAGCCGGCAGATCCGTCAGAGCGGTCGCTGGCCACACTTGCCGATCGTGGCGTTGACGGCCAACGCCATGTCCGAGGAACGGGAGCGCTGCCGGGCGGCGGGCATGAGTGACTACCTGGCCAAACCGTTCCGTCGCGAAGAACTGGCAGCGCTGCTGGATCAGTGGATACCAACTACGACAGCGCTTTGATTTGCCCCAGCAGATGATCAAGCCCGGTACGCAGTTCGTTGAGACGATCCAGGTCCACGCCGCTGTCGCACAGCAACCGGTCCTTCAAAGGCCCGACCTGCTCGCGCAGCGCCTGGCCCTGAGGCGTGAGGCTCAGGTGAACCTCACGCTCGTCCCGCGCCGAACGTTGACGCTGCACCAGTTGCAGTTGCTCCAGGCGCTTGAGCAGCGGCGTCAGCGTCCCGGAATCCAGCGCCAGACGCTCGCCCAGTGCCTTGACGGTCGGTTGTTCCGGCGCCGCGCCCTGCCATTCCCACAACACCAGCATCGCCAGGTATTGCGGGTAGGTCAGACCGAGCTGATCGAGCATCGGCTTGTAGGCACGAATCACGGCCCGGGACGCGGCGTACAGCTTGAAGCACAACTGACTGTCGAGCTTCAGCGCATCGGCTGACAGATCGTTCATTTGAGCAGGGCTTCGATCTCGCGGCTCAGGTCCTGCGGCTTGGTGGCCGGGGCGAAGCGCTTGACCAACTGGCCGTCCTTGCCGATCAGGAATTTGGTGAAGTTCCACTTGATGCCCTGGGAACCCAGTACACCTGGCGCACGCTTCTTCAACTGCACGAACAGCGGATGCGCACCGTTGCCGTTGACTTCGATCTTCTTGAACAGCGGGAAGCTGACGCCGTAATTGAGCTCGCAGAACTCGCTGATCGCACCCTCGTTGCCGGGTTCTTGCTTGCCGAACTGGTTGCACGGAAAGCCCAGCACCACCAGCCCCTGATCCTTGTAGGTCTGCCACAGCTCCTCAAGGCCCTTGTATTGCGGGGTGAAGCCGCACTTGCTGGCAGTGTTGACCACCAGCACCGCTTTGCCGGCGAAATCGGCCAGGGTCTTTTGCTCACCCTTGATGGTGGTGCACGGAATGGTCAGCAGGTTATCGCTCATGGTGCGCACTCTGGAAAGTTGAGAAGCTGTAAAAATAGCGAGCAATTGAATTGTGTGCAATTTAATTATCCGAATGGCGATCCAGGGATCGCCCGCATCGGCTATTCGCGCGGCACCAGGTCCAGGCACACCGAGTTGATGCAGTAACGCAGACCGGTCGGCGGCGGGCCATCGGGGAACACGTGACCCAGATGCGCATCGCATCGGGCGCATTTCACTTCGGTGCGGATCATGCCGTGGCTGGTGTCACGGATTTCAGTCATGGCGCTCTCGCCGATCGGCGCGTAGAAGCTCGGCCAGCCGCAACCGGAGTCGAATTTGGTCTTGGAATCGAACAACGGCTCATTGCAGCAGATGCAGTGATAGACACCGTCGGTCTTGGTGGCGTTGTATTTGCCCGAGAACGGTCGCTCGGTGGCACTGAGACGACACACGTTGTATTGCTCCGGGTCGAGCATCGCGCGCCATTCTTCCAGGGTCTTTTCAATCTTTTCCATCATCACACCTCAGCGGCTGAAAAAGCCCGATCTGTACCTTTTCCACGGATCGGGCGGCACGTATGATTGCGCCTCGTCACACGCCAGTCTGGCAGCGGGATCCTGCGCATTCAAACTGATTGTTGGAAACCGCCGCTCAAGACGCTTGCCTGTGTGAAGACGCAGGATTCCCAGCACGGTTGTCCATTCGCCGCCTGGATCGTTCATTTTCGGGATCACATCGCCATGCAGTTCAGCAAATCGAACAAGCTCGCCAACGTCTGCTACGACATTCGCGGCCCAGTGCTCAAGCACGCCAAACGCCTGGAAGAGGAAGGCCATCGCATCCTCAAGCTGAACATCGGCAACCCGGCGCCCTTTGGTTTCGAAGCGCCGGACGAAATTCTCCAGGATGTGATCCGCAACCTGCCGACCGCCCAGGGCTACAGCGACTCCAAAGGCCTGTTCAGCGCGCGCAAGGCCGTGATGCAGTACTACCAGCAGAAGCAGGTCGAAGGTGTCGGCATCGAAGACATCTACCTGGGCAACGGCGTATCCGAGCTGATCGTGATGTCGTTGCAGGCCCTGCTCAACAACGGTGACGAAGTGCTGGTGCCGGCGCCGGACTATCCGCTGTGGACCGCTGCCGTGAGCCTGGCCGGCGGTAACGCGGTGCACTACCTGTGCGACGAAGGCGCCGACTGGTTCCCGGACCTGGCCGACATGAAGGCCAAGATCACCCCGAACACCAAGGCCATGGTGATCATCAACCCGAACAACCCGACCGGCGCGGTGTATTCGAAGGAAGTGTTGCTGGGCATGCTGGAACTGGCTCGCCAGCACAACCTGGTGGTGTTCTCCGACGAAATCTACGACAAGATTCTTTACGACGACGCCGTTCACATCTGCACCGCTTCGCTGGCGCCGGACCTGCTGTGCCTGACCTTCAACGGTCTGTCGAAGTCGTATCGCGTGGCGGGTTTCCGTTCCGGCTGGATCGCCATTTCCGGGCCGAAACACAATGCCCACAGCTACATCGAAGGCATCGACATGCTGGCCAACATGCGCCTGTGTGCCAACGTGCCGAGCCAGCACGCGATCCAGACCGCCCTCGGCGGCTATCAGAGCATCAACGACCTGGTGCTGCCGCAAGGTCGCCTGCTGGAACAGCGCAACCGCACCTGGGAGTTGCTCAACGACATTCCCGGCGTGAGCTGCGTGAAGCCGATGGGCGCCCTGTATGCCTTCCCGAAGATCGACCCGAAGATCTGCCCGATCCACAACGACGAGAAATTCGTCCTCGACCTGCTGCTGTCCGAGAAGCTGCTGGTGGTTCAGGGCACGGCCTTCAACTGGCCGTGGCCGGATCACTTCCGTGTCGTGACCCTGCCGCGTGTCGATGACCTGGACATGGCCATCGGGCGCATCGGCAACTTCCTCAAGTCCTACCGCCAGTAACCGGCGATCCGTGCGCAACGAGCCTTTCGTTGCGCACTGTCTGATTCAGCAACACTTCTGCCCCGCCCCCTTCCGTACGCCTTCTACACTGTCGATTCGTACCGATCACATGCGCCTGATGCAATGCCGGTGGGTGGCGCGCGGCTGTCATCCTTGTCGTCTTCAGGGGTGGGAATTGTCCCGCACACCGGAGAATCCGATGTAGGACACAGTTTGAAATAGTCACTCGGTTGAATCGCCCGGTGCCGCACCTTATATACCCCGCAGTACGCTACATCTTTAGCTTGAGGAGATTTCTACAACCATGATGCGCATCCTGCTGTTTTTGGCCACTAACCTGGCGGTCGTGCTGATAGCCAGCATCACCCTGAGCCTGTTCGGCTTCAACGGGTTCATGGCGGCCAACGGGGTTGACCTCAACCTCAGTCAGCTGCTGGTCTTCTGTGCCGTCTTTGGTTTCGCCGGTTCGCTGTTCTCGCTGTTCATCTCCAAGTGGATGGCGAAGATGAGCACGAGCACCCAGATCATCACCCAGCCGCGCACCCGCCACGAGCAATGGCTGATGCAAACCGTCGAGCAACTGTCCCGCGAAGCCGGGATCAAGATGCCCGAAGTCGGGATTTTCCCGGCCTACGAAGCGAACGCCTTCGCCACCGGCTGGAACAAGAACGACGCGCTGGTCGCGGTCAGCCAGGGCTTGCTGGAGCGTTTCTCTCCGGATGAAGTGAAAGCCGTTCTGGCCCACGAGATCGGCCACGTGGCCAACGGTGACATGGTCACCCTGGCACTGGTTCAGGGCGTGGTGAACACCTTCGTGATGTTCTTCGCGCGGATCATCGGCAACTTCGTTGACAAGGTGATCTTCAAGAACGAGGAAGGCCAGGGCATCGCGTATTACATCGCGACCATCTTTGCCGAACTGGTTCTGGGCATCCTGGCCAGCGCGATCGTGATGTGGTTCTCGCGCAAACGGGAGTTCCGTGCCGACGAAGCCGGCGCCCGTCTGGCCGGTACCAGCGCGATGATCGGCGCCCTGCAACGCCTGCGCGCCGAGCAGGGACTGCCAGTGCACATGCCTGACACCCTGAATGCCTTCGGCATCAACGGTGGCATCAAACAAGGGTTCGCCCGCATGTTCATGAGCCACCCGCCGCTGGAAGAGCGTATCGACGCCCTGCGTCGTCGCGGCTGATCAGCCCGGCTAAAAAAAGGCCCGCAGTGATGCGGGCCTTTTTTGTGCCTGTTACTGGCCAGTCAGCCGGTACACCCGCTCTTCCAGGCGCGTCACTCCCGCCTGCAGGAACTTCCCGCTTTCGCTCAACACGTCCTGTTCTTCCAGCGCCTGCACCTGCCAGCCGCCACCGAACAGACGCTGCACCTCGGCATCTTCCACTGCAAACGGCGGTCCGGGCATTTGCGCCTGATCATAATCCAGCGTGATCAGCAAACCGCGTACGCCTGCCGGCAAGATATTCTGCAAGTGCGACGCGTAGCGCTCACGCATCGGCGCCGGCAAGGCGATCAGCGCCGCGCGGTCATAAAGTGCCGTGCATTCGGCCACATCGCTCGCGGACAAGGCGAAGAAATCCCCGCACCACAACTCGATCGCCCCGGCCCGATAAACCTTGAAGCCGCCCTCTTCGCTGATCTGCGGCTGCAATTGCTGTTCACGGAAGAAGTCTTCGACAGCCCTCTGCGACAGCTCGACGCCGAGAACCCGATGCCCACGACCGGCCAGCCACAACAGATCCAGGCTTTTCCCGCACAACGGCACCAGCACACGCGCCTGCGCCGGGATCGCCAGATCGGGCCAATGCCGTTGCAAATACGGGTTCACCTCGGGTTGGTGAAAGCCGATCTGGTTCGATTCCCACTTCTTGTGCCAAAACTCCGGCTGCATGGTTCCTCCTAAGAATTCGATCAAAAAGCGTTAAAACTTATATTGGAATTAGATCAATGAACTGACTGAAGATGAACCATCTTAACGCTCAGGAACCCTTCCATGCTTCCCAGCCTGTTTATCTCTCACGGCTCGCCCATGCTCGCGCTGGAACCCGGCGCCAGCGGCCCGGCCTTGGCGCGTCTGGCCGCCGAACTGCCGCGTCCGAAAGCCATCGTCATCGTTTCCGCCCACTGGGAAAGCCATGAGCTGCTGGTCAGCAGCCATCCGCAACCGGAAACCTGGCACGATTTCGGCGGCTTCCCCCGTGCATTGTTTGAAGTGCAGTACCCCGCACCGGGCAATCCGCAATTGGCGCAAGAGGTCGCCGAACTGCTGACCGCCAACAACCTGCCCGCGCGTCTCGACCCGCAACGACCGTTCGACCATGGGGTGTGGGTGCCGCTGTCGCTGATGTATCCGCAAGCCGACATCCCGGTGGTTCAGGTTTCCCTGCCCAGCCGTGGCGGCCCGGCGTTGCAGACCCGCGTCGGCCAGGCGCTGGCCAGCCTGCGCGGCCAGGGCATTCTGTTGATCGGCTCCGGCAGCATCACCCATAACCTGCGTGAACTGGACTGGCATGCCGGCCCGGAAAGCGTCGAGCCTTGGGCCAGAGACTTCCGTGACTGGATTATCGAGAAGCTGGCAGCCAATAATGAAGCCGCCCTGCACGATTACCGCCAGCAAGCGCCAAACGCTGTGCGCAGCCATCCGAGCGACGAGCATCTGTTGCCGCTGTACTTCGCTCGCGGTGCCGGCGGTGAGTTCAGCATTGCGCACCAAGGGTTCACCATGGGCGCGCTGGGCATGGACATCTACCGCTTCGGCTGACGAGTTCGTTCCCACCTCAAATCGCAGGCAAAAAAAATCCCCGAACCAGTCGGGGATTTTTTATGTTCGATCAATCAGCCCAAGGGCGGATCAATCTTCGCGGTAGCGACGCAGCTTCAACTGCTTACCGGCAACGCGAGTGTCCTTCAGCTTGGTCAGGAGTTTGTCCAGACCATCTTCCGGCAGCTCGACGAGGCTGAAGCTGTCACGCACCTGGATGCGACCGATGGCTTCACGTGCCAGACCACCTTCGTTGAGGATGGCGCCCAGCAGGTTTTTCGCCGCGATACCGTCACGCGCGCCCAGCGCGGTACGGCAACGGGCACGGCCTTCGCCCAGTGGCATCGGAGCACGACGCTCGCGATCACCACGGTCCGGACGATCACCGGAACGCTCAGGACGGTCGCCACGTGGAGCGCTGTTCGGCACCAGTGGACGTTCCTTCTCGATCGCTGCCAGGTTCAGCGCCTGACCATTGGTGGCCTTGCGCAGCAGAGCAGCAGCCAGGGCACGCGGGGTGCAACCGATGTCGGCGGTCAGGCGATCCAGCAGATCACCGTGAGTCGATTCGGCGTCAGCCACCAGCGGCGACAGGCTGTTGGTCAGTTTCTTGATGCGGGCATCGAGAACGGCCTGGGCGTCCGGCAGACGCACTTCGGCAACTTTCTGACCGGTTACACGCTCGATCACTTGCAGCATGCGGCGCTCACGTGGAGTCACCAGCAGCAGCGCGCGGCCTTCGCGACCGGCACGGCCGGTACGGCCGATACGGTGCACGTAGGATTCCGGATCGTACGGCATGTCCACGTTGAATACGTGGGTGATGCGCGGTACGTCCAGACCACGGGCGGCTACGTCGGTCGCCACAACAATGTCCAGACGGCCATCTTTCAGCGAGTCAATGACGCGCTCACGCTGGTTCTGGGCGATGTCGCCGTTCAACGCTGCGGCTTTGTAGCCTTTGGCGTCGAGGGCGCTGGCCAGATCCAGGGTCGCTTGCTTGGTGCGCACGAACATGATCAGAGCGTCGAAATCTTCCACTTCCAGCAAGCTGAGAACGGCAGAGGTCTTCTGGTCAGCGTGAACCAACAGGTGAGCCTGTTCGATCGCGGTAACGGTCTGGGTCTTGCTCTGAATCTTCACGTGCTTTGGATCGCGCAGGTGACGCTCGGCGATGGCACGGATCGATTGCGGCAGGGTAGCCGAGAACAATACGGTCTGACGGGTTTCCGGCATGGCCTTGAAGATGACTTCGAGGTCGTCCATGAAGCCCAGTTTGAGCATTTCGTCTGCTTCGTCGAGAACCAGGTGGTTCACGGTCTGCAGCACTTTTTCGTCGCGACGCAGGTGGTCGCACAGACGGCCCGGAGTGGCGACAACGATCTGTGCGCCATTACGGATTGCTTTCAATTGTGGGCCCATCGGCGCGCCGCCGTAGACAGCCACAACAGTTACGCCCGGCATTTGCTTGGCGTAGGTTTCGAAAGCGGTTGCAACTTGTAGCGCCAACTCACGAGTTGGGGCCAGGATCAGAGCTTGCGGCTCGCGCTTGGACGGATCAATGCGGTGCAGGATAGGCAGGGCAAAGGCAGCGGTTTTACCGGTACCGGTTTGCGCCTGACCAATCATATCGTGACCGGCGAGGATGATCGGGATCGACTGCTGCTGAATGGCCGAAGGCTCTTCATAGCCGGTAGCGACTACTGCAGCGACAATATTGGGATGAAGTTCAAGAGCGGCGAAGCCGCCGATTTCCTGGGTCATGGGTCTGCCTCTAAGTGCATCCGCAAAGACCCATGCTCCAAAGCTGCACATGCCGTGTTGAGACTCAAGAGTCGCCCTGGCAGCTTTGTCGGCGGGGATTTGCGAAAACGAATGAATGAAAAAGAATCGTCAAGGAAGAGCCCGCAGTGCGGACGTGCAGCCGAAGCTGACTTCGGGGAATTGCGCTACCTAAACGCGGCCCGGTTAAAGGCCGGCGCGCACTATACCGGAATTTGCCAAAAAAGGGAGCTTTTTTTATCGGTGAAATACAGTTGTCACCGCTGTGTAACGGGGTTTTGCGGATAATCGGGCAAAGGTCTATTTTTCAAAGACCCCGGCCCTGCGGGCGATGGCGCTTAAACGATTCACCGACGTGCGGCATCTGGTCGCTGCACCCTTTCTTCCCGTCCGAGGAAACACCCATGAATCAGCCCTGCCCCGGCCGCGTCAGCCGTGCGCGCCACGGTCACGTCCATTTGATTGGCCTGGACCGTGCAGCCAAGCGCAATGCTTTCGATCTGGATTTGCTCAATGACCTGGCCCTGGCCTACGGTGAATTCGAGGCCGACAGCGACGCGCGGGTGGCCGTGGTGTTCGGGCATGGTGAGCATTTCACCGCCGGGCTCGACCTGGTCAACGCCAGTTCCGCCCTCGCCCAGGGCTGGCAGGTGCCGCCCGGCGGTTGCGATCCGTGGGGCGTATTTGTCGGGCCACGGGTCAGCAAACCGGTGATCGTCGCCGCGCAAGGCTATTGCCTGACCATCGGTATCGAGCTGATGCTCGCCGCCGACATCAACCTGTGCGCCAGCAACACCCGATTCGCGCAGATGGAAGTGCAGCGCGGGATCTTTCCGTTCGGCGGTGCGACGTTGCGCTTTCATCAGATAGCCGGCTGGGGCAATGCCATGCGCTGGCTGCTGACCGGCGACGAGTTCGATGCCCATGATGCGTTGCGCCTGGGCCTGGTGCAGGAAGTCATGGCCAGCGAAGACTTGCTGCCACGCGCCATCGAACTGGCCGAACGGATCGCCCGACAGGCGCCGCTGGGGGTGCAGGCGACGCTGATGTCGGCACGTCAGGCGCGCTATGAAGGCGAGACCGCAGCGGCGCAGAGCTTGCCGCCGCTGGTGAAGAAATTGCTGGCCAGTGAGGATGCCAAGGAAGGCGTGCGCTCGCTGGTGGAGCGCAGACCGGGGGTCTTCAAAGGCATCTGAGGTTCAGGTCGCCGGGCGAATAGCCTTGATCAACGACTGCAACGAGTACCCCAGCTTCGGCGCGAGCGCTTCAGCCCGGGCGGTGAGCGCCTGCATGTCCAGCACCTGATCGAGATCCGCCGGCACGATCAGAATCACGTTGCCCTCCTTCACCGGCAGTTCCCAGTAATGTCGGTGATAGAGCCCGCGCAACAGCGCCGCCCCCAGAGGCTTGCCGTCATCGGTGGCCCACTGGTTGATCACCAGCCAGCCGCCGGGATTCAGACGTTTCTGACAGTCACCGAGGAAATTCCACGCAAGGTGAGCGGCACCGGGGCCGACATCGGTGTAGAGGTCGACGAAGATCAGATCCGCCGGTTCGGCCGTCGGCAGCAGTTCGATTGCATCGCCAACGCGGATATACAGCCGCGGATCGTCATCGAGACCGAGGTATTCGATGGCCAGACGCGGCACATCCGGGCGCAACTCGATGGCTTCGACATCTTCCAGCGGCAGGAACTTGAGGCAGGCCTGGGTCAGCGTGCCAGCGCCAAGGCCGAGAAACAGTGCACTCTCCGGTTGCTCATGGCACAACGCGCCAATCAGCATCGCCCGGGTGTAGTCGTACTCCAGCCAGCTCGGGTCGGCGGTAAACACGCAGCTTTGCTCGATGGCGTCGCCGAACTCCAGAAAGCGGTAGTCGGCCACTTCCAGTACGCGAATCACGCCGAACTCATCCTGTACCTCGGCGAGCAACAGCTCGACGCGCTCCTCAGTCATTTCGTCTCCTGGTGGTCACCGCTGTGGCGCCGTGGCAAAGCGGCGATTGTCGGCGATGCGGCGGGAGCAGGTCACGCACTAATTGCTGCTAACATGGCCGTCCGTGCGTAGAACCATAGAGACCGTGATGAGCCAACCCTGGAGCCCTGACAGCTGGCGCGCCTTGCCGATCCAGCAACAACCCCAATACCCCGACGCCGCGCACCTGCGCCAGGTCGAGCAGACGCTGGCCAGCTATCCGCCGCTGGTGTTTGCCGGCGAAGCGCGGGAGCTGCGTCGTCAGTTTGCCGAAGTCACCCAGGGCCGGGCGTTCCTGCTACAAGGCGGCGACTGCGCGGAAAGCTTCGCCGAGTTCTCCGCCGCGAAGATTCGCGACACCTTCAAAGTGCTGCTGCAAATGGCGATCGTCATGACCTTCGCCGCCGGTTGCCCGGTGGTGAAAGTCGGGCGCATGGCCGGCCAGTTCGCCAAGCCGCGCTCGGCCAACGACGAGACCATCGACGGCGTGACCCTGCCGGCCTACCGTGGCGACATCGTCAACGGCATCGGCTTCGACTCGGCCAGCCGCGTGCCGGATCCGGAGCGTCTGCTGCAGTCCTATCACCAGTCCACCGCCACCCTCAACCTGTTGCGCGCCTTCGCCCAGGGCGGTTTTGCCGACCTGCATCAGGTGCACAAGTGGAACCTCGATTTCATCGCCAACTCGGCGCTGGCGGAGAAGTACAGCCACCTCGCCGACCGCATCGATGAAACCCTGGCGTTCATGCGCGCCTGCGGCATGGACAGCTCGCCGCAACTGCGCGAGACCAGTTTCTTCACGGCCCACGAAGCGCTGCTGCTGAACTACGAAGAAGCCTTCGTGCGCCGCGACAGCCTGACCAACGATTACTACGATTGCTCGGCGCACATGCTGTGGATCGGCGACCGCACCCGTCAGCTCGACGGCGCCCACGTCGAATTCCTGCGCGGCGTGAACAACCCGATCGGTGTCAAAGTCGGCCCGAGCATGAACCCCGACGACCTGATCCGCTTGATCGATGTGCTCAACCCGGACAACGATCCGGGCCGCCTCAACCTGATCGCGCGGATGGGCGCGAACAAGGTTGGCGATCACCTGCCGGCGCTGATCCGCGCGGTGCAGCGCGAAGGCAAGCAGGTGCTGTGGAGTTCCGACCCGATGCACGGCAACACCATCAAGGCCAGCAGCGGCTACAAGACTCGCGACTTCGCGCAGATCCTTGGCGAGGTTAAGCAGTTCTTCCAGGTTCACGAAGCAGAAGGCAGCTACGCCGGCGGCATCCACATCGAAATGACCGGGCAGAACGTCACCGAATGCATCGGTGGCGCGCGGCCGATCACCGAAGATGGCTTGTCGGATCGCTATCACACCCATTGCGACCCACGGATGAACGCCGATCAGTCGCTGGAACTGGCGTTTCTGATTGCCGAGACGTTGAAACAGGTCAAACGCTAAACCGCGATGACGTTGGCTCGGTCGTTTTCGACTTGAGCCAACGCCACCCGCAACCGCCCGGCACTTTCGCGCTGGCAATTGAGCAGCACCTGCTCCAGCCCCAACCAATCCGCCATCTGCCGCAAGTTCAGCGCCAACGCCAGCATCCCCGCCTCATCCAGCCCCGGTTCTTCCTCGTGCACCGCATGCACCGCCAATCGCCCCGCAGCCCGCTCGGCGCGCAGATCAACCCGCGCAGCAATCCGTTCGTTGTGCAGGAACGGCAGCACGTAATAGCCGTAGACCCGCTTGTCCTGCGGCGTATAAATCTCCAGCCGATAGCGGAAGTCGAATAGCCGCTCGGTGCGACTGCGTTCCCAGATCAGCGAATCGAACGGCGACAGCAATGCGCTGGCCTCGACTTTGCGCGGGACTTTCGGTTCGGGCAGGCAGTAGGCAATCTGACGCCAGCCAGCAACTTCGCAGGTCAGCAGTTGCCCGGCCTCGACCAGCTCCGCCAGGCGCGGTCGGGCATCGGCAGGGTTCAGGCGGAAGTAATCGCGCAGGTCTTTTTCCGTGCCTACGCCCAACGCCTCAGCCGCGTGCAGCAGCAAACCGCGCTGCGCCTCGGCCTCATCGGGCAATGGCTGTTGCAGCACGGACGCCGGGATCACTCGCTCCGGCAAGTCATACAGCCGTTCGAAGCCGCGCCGCCCGGCCACGGTGACTTCGCCGGCGGCAAACAACCATTCCAGCGCATGTTTTTCCGCACTCCAGTCCCACCAGGGCCCGGCCTTTTCCTCGCGGGTCGACAGGCTGCCGGCGCCGAGTGCGCCCTGCTCTTCGACCGACGCCAACACCTGGCGAATGGTGTCCTGTTGCTCACGGCCGAAACGCGCCAGTTGCTGATAGATATCCTCACCGCGCTTGGCTCGCTGCATGCGCCAGCCCATCAATGGGTACATCGACAGCGGCAGCAATGACGCTTCATGGCCCCAGTATTCGAACAGCGAACGACGTCGCCCCGAACTCCAGGCAGCCTGGTCGAGCAAGTCAGCAGAATAGGAACCGAGACGGGAAAACAACGGCAGGTAGTGCGAGCGCACCACCGCATTGACTGAGTCGATCTGCAACAGACCGAGGCGTTCGATCAGCCGGTTGACGTGCATCGCCTTGACAGCCGGCGGCTGGCGCCCGTGAAACCCTTGGGCAGCCAGTGCCAGACGTCGAGCCTGTTTAAGGGAAAAGGACAATGTCGCGGGCATGTGTACCTCCATGTCTGCTCGCAACCTACCTCACCTGAAAGTGGTTTGTGTAGCGATGGCCTCATCATTTATGCATCGGATCGTCCCAGAACGGCCGAATCGCTTCGTGCTCGACATCGGCACGGCTGACCCCGATGTCCTTCAACGCTTCGTCGCTCAGACTGGCGAGCAGCTCGCGTTCGCGGTGAAGTTCGTACCAGCGGCTAAACTTGTGCAGCAGATCGGAAATCAGATGGACCGGCACTCTTTCATCGCTCACATACAGTTTTTGACCTTTCATCGTGTTGCCCTCCTTTAGGGATGGCTCAAGTCTCGCGCCGGGGCTACGATCAATCCAACGAATGTTTCTGATGGCAAGCATCACGGAGATTCATCAATTGTCGGCGTACCCCAGTATCGATACCGATGTCCTGCGTACCTTTGTCGCAATTGCCGATCAGGGCGGTTTTACCCGCGCCGGCGAAATGGTCAACCGCACTCAGTCGGCGGTGAGCATGCAGATGAAGCGTCTGGAAGAGGACGTGTTGCAGCGCCAGTTGTTCGAGCGCGACGGGCGTCAGGTGCGCCTCACCGCCGAAGGCCAGGTGTTGCTCGGCTACGCGCGGCGCATCCTGAAATTGCACAGCGAAGTCTTCAACACCCTGCGCGAACCACACATGGTCGGCACGGTGCGGATCGGTACGCCGGACGATTACGTAATGCGGTTTCTGCCGGGGATCCTGTCGCGCTTTGCCCAGTTCTATCCACTGATCCAGATCGAAGTGCATTGCGAGTCGACCAAACAGTTGCTGCAGCGCACGGACCTGGATCTGTCGATCGTCACCCGCGAGCCGGGCAACGAGATTGGCCAGTTGCTGCGCAAGGAGCGTTTCGTCTGGGCCGAGGCACAGAATTTCAGCGCCCACGAGCAGACGCCGTTGCCGCTGGCGATGTTCAACAGTGATTGCTTCTGCCGCCTGTGGGCCTGCAATGCGCTGGACGCCATGGGCCGTGAATACCGGATTGCCTACAACAGCACCAGCCTGTCGGCGTTGATGGCGGTGGTGAGCGCGGGTCTGGCGATCACCGCGCAACTGGAAAGCCTGATCACCCCGGACTTGCGAATTCTCGGTGCCGCCGAAGATCTGCCGCTGTTGCCCGAGGCCAGCATCATGCTGATCCGCAATCTGAACAATCCGTCGCCGATCACCGAATGCCTGGCCGAGCACATCGTCGAAGGTTTCAAACTTTAAAGGCGAGCATCACCGCACACAGCACCAGGAACCCGCAGAACAGCCCACGCAGGAGTTTTTCCGGCATCGCGTGGGCCACCTTCACGCCCCAACTGATGCTGGCCAGACCGCCGATGGCCAGCGGCAGGCCGATCATCCAGTCCACTTCGTGGTGCACCGCGTACGTCACCAGCGTGACACCGGTGCTCGGCAATGCCAGCGCCAGCGACAGGCCTTGAGCGACCACCTGAGTGGTGCCGAACAGGCTGGTCAGCACCGGCGTCGCCACCACTGCCCCACCGACACCGAACAGGCCGCCCATAGTGCCCGACGCCGCGCCGAGCACGCCCAGCCACGGCCATGAATAACGCATCTCGGAAGTCGCCGCCGGACGCGCGCCGAACATGCGCACGAGGTTGTACGCTGACAATGCCACAAGGAACGCGACAAAACCGATGCGCATGGTTTGCGCGTCGATGCCCACGGCCCAGATCGAGCCGATCCATGCAAAGCAGAACCCCATCACTGCCAGCGGCAACGCGTGCCTGAGTTCGATGCGATTGCGCTGGTGATAACGCCACAGCGCCAGCATCACGTTCGGCACCACCATCACCAGCGCCGTGCCTTGGGCGATCTGCTGATCGAGCCCGAACCACACGCCCAACAGCGGAATGGCGATCAAGCCGCCGCCGATTCCGAATATCCCACCCAGGGTGCCGAGGGCGGCGCCAGACAACAGGTACAGCAAAAACTCGATCACAGCAGAATTCCTCATACGTCAGGGGATTCATCCTACGCAGTCGGCGCTGGCACGGAAACGCACAGCAACGCACAATGGCTGTGCCAAATTCGCATAGGCACTGAGCTGATTCATGAATCCCAATCAATTGACCGAACAACTCGGGTTGTTTCTCGATGTGCTGGAGAGTGGCAGTTTTTCCGCCGCCTCGCGCCGGCATCCGCTGACGCCATCGGCCGTCGCCCGGCGTATCGACAGCCTGGAAAGCGCTGTCGGCAGCCAGTTGTTCATCCGCAGCACTCATGCGGTGCGCGCCACGCCGGCCGGCCTGGCGTTTGCCGAACGGGCGCGGCGGATCGTTGCCGAACTGCAACTGGCCCGCGCTGAAGCCGTTTCCCTGAGCAGCGCGCCGGAAGGCTTGATCCGGGTGGATGCGCCGGCAGCGTTCGGGCGTCGGCATCTGGCGCCAGTGATTGCCGACTTTCTGGTGCTGTATCCGGGGCTGGACGTGCAACTGCATCTGATCGACAGCTTCGTCGACATGGACGGCTCGAACCTGGGCAAGGTCGATCTGGTGTTGCGCGCCGGGCAAATGGCCGATACCCGACTGGTCGCCACACCGCTGGCGAGCATGGTGCGCATCGCTTGCGCCAGCCCCGACTATCTCAAGCGTCGGGGTGTGCCGAGCGAGCCGGCACAACTGGGTGAACATGACGGCCTCGATTGGGACGGCCTCGCCCCGCCCTTCGCCTGGCGATTCGAACAGGACGGGCAGATGCAGTTGCATCGCCCGGCGCGGGTTCGCATGAGCGCCAACAACGCCGAGGCTCTGGTGTGCGGTGCACTTGCGGGCCTCGGAATCGCGCATCTGCCGACCTGGCTGGCCAGCGAATACTTGCTGCGCGGCGAACTGCTGCCGCTGTTCTGTGACAACGGCCTGCCAAAACCGGAGAGCACCGGCATCTACGCGCTGCGACTGGAACAACAGGCCAGCTCCCGCAGCCGCCTGCTGCTGGAATACCTCAAGACCCGCTTCAGCCCCGTGCCACCGTGGGATCTGGCACTGCAACGGGAACTGGGCCGGCACTGACCGATTCGCCACCGGGCACAATTGTCTGGCGCATTAAAGATTCGAGCGCTAGATTCATCTGCATCACCGTTCAAGGCACCGACATGACCACCACCCGCGACACCACCGACCACTGCGAAGAGCTGCTGCTCGACAATCAGGCCTGCTTCGCCCTGCATTCCACTTCGCTGATGATGACCAAGGTCTACAAACCGCTGTTGCAAGCGCTTGGCCTGACTTATCCGCAGTATCTGGCGATGATGGTGCTGTGGGAGAAGGATGGTTTGACCGTCGGAGAAATCAGCACGCGCCTGCTGACCGATCCGGGTTCGCTAACCCCGCTGCTCAAGCGCCTGGAAGGTGAAGGTTTGCTGAGCCGAACTCGAAGCCGCGAGGATGAACGGGTGGTGATCGTCGAATTGACCGCACAGGGCCGCGCCTTGAAAGACAAGGCCCGAACCGTTCCGCAATGCATTCTGGGGGCCAGTGGCTTCACGCTGGAGCGCCTGCAAAACCTGCAAGCCGAGTTGCAGGCCTTGCGCGGTCATTTGCAGGACAGCCTCACTTAAGCCTCCCCCTTTCCCTGTAGGAGCGACCTCGCACCTACAGGGAAATCGCGCCTTTCTCTGCTTTCCCCCTCTCCCGCAAAATTTTTTCTCTCTCGTTTTCCCTTCGTAAAAAACTTTTATATCAAAGAGTTGAGATCTCTTCTCAGCCTGATCCATGCCTCGGTTTCATCATTTTTCAAAAATTTATCTTGCGCGCTAAATATTCGCGCAGTACATTTACTTCGCACCTAGTTAGCGCGCAAATAATTAGCGCAATAAATCACACTCAATGAGGCTCACACCATGCAAACTCTCTACACCGCAATCGCAACCTCCACTGGCGGCCGTGACGGTCGTGCGATCTCCAGCGACAACATCCTCGACGTCAAATTGGCCACCCCGAAAGAACTCGGCGGTGCCGGCGGCGCAGCCACCAACCCTGAGCAACTGTTCGCTGTCGGCTACTCGGCCTGCTTCATCGGCGCGCTGAAATTCGTTGCCAGCCAGACCAAACGCAAAATCCCGGACGACGCCTCGATCACCGCTCACGTCGGCATCGGTCAGATTCCTGGTGGTTTCGGTCTGGACATCGACCTGCACATCAACCTGCCGGGCCTGGAACAGGCTGACGCACAAAGCCTGGTCGACGCCGCCCACCAGGTCTGCCCGTACTCCAACGCCACCCGTGGCAATGTCGATGTGCGCCTGCACGTCACCGTGTAATCACTGACACCCAGGCCCGAACAGGAAATGAACATGAACACTTTCAGCAAAGTCTTGACCGGTACCCTTCTCGCCCTGTCCGTTCACAGCGCATTCGCCGGTGACGTCGAGCACAACACTCAGGCGTTCCTCGATGTGCTGAACGCCGGCACCGGCAAACCGATGGAACAACTGACGCCCAAGGATGCCCGCGCCGTACTGACGGGCGCACAGTCCGGGGTCAAACTGACGCTGCCCAAGGCAGACGTCAGCGAGAAGACCATCCAGGTCGATGGCCAACCGTTGAGCCTGACCATCGTCCGGCCGGCCGGGGTCAAGGGTGAGCTACCGGTGTTCATGTTCTTCCACGGCGGCGGCTGGGTGCTGGGAGATTTCCCGACCCACGAACGTCTGGTGCGGGATCTGGTGGTCGGCTCGGGGGCCGCGGCGGTGTTCGTCAACTACACCCCTTCGCCGGAAGCGCATTACCCGGTGGCGATCAACCAGGCTTACGCGGCAACCAAATGGGTGGCCGAACACGGCAAAGAGATCAACGTCGACGGCAAGCGTCTGGCGGTGGCGGGCAACAGTGTCGGCGGCAACATGGCGGCAGTCGTCGCCTTGATGGCCAAGGACAAAGGCACGCCAGCGATCAAGTTCCAGGTGCTGTTGTGGCCGGTGACCGATGCCAGTTTCGATACCGGCTCGTATAACCAATATGCCGAGGGGCACTTCCTCACCCGAAACATGATGAAGTGGTTCTGGGACAACTACACCACCGACGCCAACCAGCGTAACGAGATCTACGCCTCGCCGCTGCGGGCCACGACTGCACAATTGAAAGGTCTGCCGCCCGCATTGGTGCAGACCGCCGGGGCCGACGTGTTGCGTGACGAAGGTGAAGCCTACGCCCGCAAACTCGACGAAGCCGGCGTGCCGGTGACCTCGGTGCGCTACAACGGCATGATCCACGACTACGGTTTGCTCAACGTGGTCAGCCAGGTGCCGGCGGTGCGCTCGGCGATGTTGCAGGCCTCGGAAGAACTGAAACAACACCTGAAGCAGTAATTTTCATCAGGCACAAAAAAGCCCGACTCAATGGTCGGGCTTTTTCTTTCCGCAAAAACCAGTGCTTATTTGGCACGGCCTTTGTAGGAACCGCCTTCGCGGGTATCGATCTCGATCTTGTCACCGATTTCGATGAAGTCGGCAACCTGCAGCTCAGTACCGTTGCTCAGCTTGGCTGGCTTCATGACTTTGCCGGAAGTGTCGCCACGAGCCGAACCTTCGGTGTAGTCAACTACGCGCACGATGGTGGTCGGCAGCTCTACGGAAACCAGACGCTCTTCGAAGAACACGGCTTCGCAAACGTCGGTCATGCCTTCTTCAACGAAAGGCAGAACGCTTTCGATGTCTTCGGCGTTCAGCTCGTACATGGTGTAGTCGCTGGTGTCCATGAACGTGTAGGTGTCGCCGCTGATGAAGGACAGGGTCGCTTCTTTGCGGTCCAGGATCACGTCGTCCAGCTTGTCGTCCGCACCGTAAACGGTTTCGGTCTTGTAACCGGTCAGCAGGTTCTTCAGCTTGGTCTTCATGATCGCGCTGTTACGGCCCGATTTGGTGAATTCAGCTTTCTGAACCAGCCAAGGATCGTTGTCGATACGGATCACGGTACCGGGTTTGAGTTCTTTACCAGTTTTCATTGCGAATATCCGAATTTGGATGGGATTTACAAAAATCTAGGCCGCGTATCATATCCAATTTCGGTAAAACTGTACCAGCGCCGTCGCAAGATCGGCCTGCAAGGCCTGTTCCAGACACCATGCTTCGGCATTTTTCTGCAGTTCGGGCCAGTATTTACGGGCCTCAAGCCAGTGCTCGCCGATAGGCTGCCCGGCACTCCAGGCTCGCCAGAGACCGTTCATCGCCTCGGCAGCTTCCGTCGAAAGGCCTTTTCCATAGAGCGCGAGGAAGGCATCGAGCTTGTCCAGATGGATATCTTCGTCCTGCTGATAGATGTGCCACAACATCGGCCGCCCTGCCCACTGCGCCCGGATGAACGAGTCTTCGCCGCGCACCGCGTTGAAATCGCAGCACCACAGCAGTTGATCGTATTGATCCTGACGGACGAACGGCAGCACCTGCACAATCAGCGATCGATCGACATGCACAGCGCCGACAGCCAGCGAGTCGACGCCGAGCCAACGTGCGACATCACCGAGAATCCGCCCTTCCGGCACCAGCAGATGAGTGGGCGTCGAATCGGCCGCGAGTACATCCAGCCAACTGGCGAGCCCGGCATTCTCGTAGGCGAACAGCGAAATCAGTTGCGCATCGGGCGCCGGAACCACACCCAACGCCTGCAGGAATTGTCGCTGCGCCTCGGGATCCTGCTGAAACCGCTGACGTCGCTCAAGCAATCCGCTTTCACGCAATAACCCGCCAGTGCCCGCCTGGAATCCCGGGAAGAAAAAGATCTTCTGCACGGACTTGTACTTCACCGAAGGCAGGCCGTGGCAGCCGGCCACCCAGTCTTCGGCGCTGAGATAGTCGAGGTTCATCCACAATGGCGGCTTTTCCCGCTCGGCCATGGCGTCCATGTAGGCACCCGGCAACTGGCAGGCGAACGCGGCGATCACTACATCGGCGGCGTCCGTTTCCGGCCATTCTGCCGGCCAGTGCCGGACTTCAACGCCCTGTTGCCATTGCGCGTCGAGATTGATGTCGAGTTCCGGGCAAATCCGTTCGAACGCGCGCAGATCATCGACCCACAGCCGCACTGCCAATGCATGCTCGGCCACCAGTTGCCGGGCCAGACGCCAGGTCACCCCGATGTCGCCGTAGTTGTCGACCACGGTGCAAAAGATGTCCCAGCGGGTTTTCGGTTGCGGCATTCAAGACTCCCGTTGGCAAAAGCGACGATTGTCCGCATAAATGTCTGCGTGCAGAAGAGCCGACGACGATTAATCTTCGTGCGACAATCGCCACTTGCCCGCAATCATCCGCCAGGAGGCAGCCATGCCCTACCGCCCAAACCCGCGTCGCCCCTTGCCTGTTCAGCTTAGCGCGCTGCAATTGACCGGCAGCATTGCCTTGGGCCTGTGGCTGGGTTTCCTGGCCATTGCGCTGACCTGCTGGCTCATTTCACGCTTTGTCTTCAATGAACAACTGGCGCCGGTTGCCCAGGCCGTACAACAACTGGCCAATCCACCGGCGGTACGAGCGGTGCCGGATATTCCTCCACAAAGCCCGTTGTTCGAGCAGTACGAAGAAAACCTGCGCAAGAACGAGCAGCAGAACCGCCTCGATCAGGCCCGCAGCAGCACGCGCAACCAGTCGAACCCGAAATGTCAGTTCTGGCTCCAGCAGGATCAGACGGCCCCAAGCGAAAAAAGCCGCGCCAACGTCCTGCAATTCTGCGATTGATCATGAACAAGCACGCCGTCCATCAACTGATTCTCGACAAACTGCGCGTCGACCTCGATATCGCCGAACGCGCCGCGCAAACCGCTTACGAAACCGCGACCCACGAAGAGAACATCGCCGAAAACAAGTACGACACTCTCGGACTTGAGGCGTCGTACCTGGCGGCCGGGCAAGCGAAACGGGTCGAGGAGATCCGCCAGTCACTGGCGGTCTGCCAGAACCTGACGCTTCGGGCCTATGACGATCAACGCGGAATTGAAATCGGCGCCCTGCTCGGTCTGGAAGACGAAAAGGGTCGCGAGCAATGGCTGTTTCTGGCGCCGGATGCGGCGGGACTGAAAGTCGACGTGGTCGGTCAGCCGATTACCGTCATCACCCCGCGCTCGCCGCTGGGCAAAAGCCTGCTGGGCAAGTTCGAGGGCGATGAGGTGGAGATTCTGGTGGCGGGCACCCGGCAACAGTTTGCTGTCACCGAGGTGCTGTAGACAGGGGCTTAGTGAACCGGCAGTTCAACGCCTTCGAACAGCTCTTCGAGTTCCTGCTTGTTGTGGCACTGAATGGCCTTGGCCATGACTTCGCGGGTCAGGTGTGGCGCAAATTTCTCGATGAAATCGCACATGAAACCACGCAGGAAAGTGCCGCGACGGAAACCGATCTTGGTCACGCTGGATTCGAACAGTTCGCTGGCATCGAGTACCACCAGGTCGTTGTCGAGTTTGGTATCGACGGCCATTTTCGCCACGATGCCGACACCCAGCCCCAGGCGCACGTAGGTTTTGATCACGTCGGCGTCGGCGGCGGTGAACACCACTTTCGGCGTCAGGCCACGATGGCTGAAAGCCTCGTCGAGTTTCGAACGGCCGGTGAAGCCGAACACGTAAGTCACGATCGGGTATTCGGCCAGCGCTTCGAGGGTCAGCTTCGGCAGCTTGGTCAGCGGGTGGCCCTGAGGTACAACCACGCAGCGGTTCCAGCGGTAGCACGGCATCATCACCAGATCGCCGAACAGCTCCAGCGCTTCGGTGGCGATGGCGAAATCGACGGTGCCATCAGCGGCCATTTCGGCGATCTGCATCGGCGAACCCTGGTGCATGTGCAGCGCCACGTCCGGGTATTGCTTGATGAAATTGCTGATCACCGGCGGCAGCGCATAACGTGCCTGGGTGTGAGTGGTGGCGATCGACAGGGTGCCTTTTTTCTCGTTGGAGAATTCCTGGGCGATCTGCTTGATGCTCTCGACCTTGCGCAGAATCTCACCGGCGGTGGTGATGATGCGCTCGCCGGCCGGAGTGACACGGGTCAGGTGCTTGCCACTGCGGGCGAACACTTCGACGCCCAGTTCGTCTTCCAGCAGACGGATTTGCTTACTGATGCCCGGTTGCGAGGTGTAGAGACTTTGGGCTGTAGCGGAAACGTTGAGGTCGTGGTGCGCCACTTCCCAGATGTAGCGCAATTGTTGAAGCTTCATATGAATCCCTCAAAGCAGGTAGACGCCACGGGCATCAGCGACGGTATATAACTATATTAATGGTTTGAAGAATAAATCTAGAACTTTTTTATCAAAACGCCATTATTCCCGCCTCAGCGATCCTCCCGACGCCGACGCTCCACCAGCGGCACCATGTAAACCGGCACCTTGGACAATTGCAGCAAGCGAGTCGCCGTGCGCCCCAACGGTGTTTCCGCCCCAACCCCGTGGCTGTGACTTCCTACGATCAGCAAATCGACGGAGAGTTTCTGTACCTGGTCGAGAATCACCTGAGACGGATCGCCCTGCAGCACCCGCACCGCACGAATCCGCAGCAGATCCTGCTCGCCTTCGTCCCCCAGTTCTTCGCGAAAACTGTCCAGCACCCGTTGCTCGATATTGGCGATGACGGTTTTCAGACCCTGACTGTGAAATTCGTTCAACGCCTGCTCGTCGAGATAGCTCTGCAACACCGATTCGGCAAACAGCCCCATGGGTTCCACCGCGTGCACCACATACAAGTCGGCATTGAATATTCGAGCCATCGCCAAGGCATGCTGCATCACTAACGGTGCGTACAGACCGAGGTCAGTGGCATACAGCATCGAACGAATCATATGACCTCCTCGCTAGCCAACATGGCGGAGATTTGATTCAGCTTAGCAGTGCCTTGGCGAGTACGACGTGCGACGCAACGTCTTGAACCACGTGGGCTTTAGACCGCCGGTTCGTTGCTGATGCCGTGCGGGACATGGCCGGTGGCAACCACCTCCCGGGCCAGCTCGCAGTGACCGGCCTGATCGTCGAAAAACACGTCGGCGGCAAAGGCTTCGAGGAACGCCGATTTGGTCAGGCCGCCGAGGAACAGCGACTCGTCCAGACGGATGTCCCACTCGCGCAAAGTGCGGATCACCCGCTCGTGAGCCGGCGCCGAACGCGCGGTGACCAGCGCGGTGCGGATCGGACAGGCGTCGTCCGGGAACTCGCGCTGCAACAGATTGAGCGCCGCGAGGAAGCCTTTGAACGGCCCGCCACGCAACGGCTCACGAGCGGATTCACGCTCCTTGGCCTGGAAGGCTTCGAGGCCGCCGGATTGATAGACCCGCTCCGATTCGTCGGAAAACAGCACCGCATCGCCGTCAAAGGCGATGCGCAATTCATCGCTGGCCGCACGGCTGGCGCCGCCGGAAAGAATGGTCGCCGCCGCAAAGCCGTTATCCAGCGCCGAGCGCACGTCTTCAGCATGGGTAGAAAGAAACAGGTCGCAACCGAACGCTTTGAGATAAGGATAAGGACTGCGCCCGCCGACAAATGCCGCGCGGGAAATCGCCAAGCCGTAATGATCGATCGAGTTGAACACCCGCAGGCCGGTGTCGGCACTGTTGCGCGACACCAGAATCACCTCGACCCGGGCACGGCCGAGGCGACTGTTGAGGTTGAGCAGTTTTTCCACCAGCGGAAAGGCATCGCCCGGCGCGAGGATTTCGTCTTCGTGCTCGATCTGATATTGCCGATAGGCTTCGACGCCGCTCGACAGATACACCTTGTGACTCTCGCTCAGGTCGAACAGGGCACGGGACGAAATCGCCAGCACCAGTTTGTCATCGATGTTCTTGGCCATGCCTTCCCCCAAATCCCCTCAAGAAACCGACTCAGGTGTTACGCCGGTCGATGAAACGCAAATTGCGGTACAACGCTTCGATGCGCGGCAGCTCGCAACCTGCCGCTTTTGCCGCTGCCAAGGGTCGAGCGTAGATGGCGTCCAGTTCCAGCGGTCGTTTGTGCAGAAAATCGTGGTACATGCTCGGCCAATAGTCGGGCATTTTCTCGGTCATCATGAACAGATATTCGGCGTAACCGGGCGGCATGTCATGACCACAGGCCTTGGCGCCCTGCACCACTTCGGCCATCAGCGCCTGGATCAGCCCGCGGCTGTCGGCATCGGCCATCAGCGGCGTGGTGCTCGCCCCGAGCAACACCGAAAGACCATTGTAGGGAATGTTCCAGACAAGTTTCTGCCAGCGCGCCTGATGCAGGTTCGGCATCGCCTGTGAATCGATGCCCGCAGTGCGGAACAGACCAACGCCCTCCTCGACGATCGCCATGCGCGCCGCATCATCGGCTGCCGGACCGCTGTGATAACCCACGTTCACCGCCCCCAGCGCCTGATGAGTGATGTGGCCCGGGCCTTCCCGGTGAACGCAGATCAGGCACAAGCCGCCCAGCAAGTGGAGTGAATCGGGCAGCAATGCGCGAAGACTGTCCTCGACGTCCAGGCCGTTCTGCAGCACCAGCACTTTCGCGTCGGGTTTGGCCGCTTGAATGATCGACGGCGCCAGCCCGGCATTGCTGGTGGTCTTGGCGCCGACCAGCAACCAGTCACAGGGCGGCATGTCTTCAGCCGAGGAATAGGCCTGCACCGGATTCAGCGTCAGCGTGCCGTGAACCGCACTGTCCACCTGCAAACCACGTTCGGCGACGGCGGAAAACTCGCTGCGCAGTAAAAAGTGCACATCGAACCCGGCCCGGGCCAGCATCAAGCCGTAAAACCCTCCAATTGCGCCGGTACCGATAATCCCCACGACCGGTCTGTTCACTGCTCCCATCACGGCAACTCCTCTGCAATTCGACCCAGCGCCTGGGCCACGGCTGCGTTCAGCTCCGTGGCGTTCAAGCGCGTGTGTACTGCCCCAAAGAACTCGCCGTCGCGCACCACGAACAGCGCCGGCAAATGAAAGACCTGATAACGCTCGACCAACCCGCCGTTGTTGCCAGCGTCGATCCAGCACACGCGATCGACCGCCAGATCGAGCCCTGGCAACACTTCGCGGGCATATCGGCAGCTGGCGCAGCCGACACTGGTGAAAATCACCAGCGAAATGCCGTTCATCGCCAGCAGCCGTTGGTCGGCGTCGAAATCGGTCAGTTCCGATTCGAACACTATACTGGGGGAAACAATGTCAAATGGCCGACACAGGGAGTCTGTGCTCATGGGACGGTTTATTCCTCATCCGGATGATGTGCCCGTCGAATTAACGTTGCTCAAACCTGAGTGCATTTCGCGGCAACAGCTGCACACTATCAGCCTCGGCGGCATCGCTTGCAATTACCACCGCGCCTGGCGTCATGGCACCGCGCTGCAAGTGCGCATGCCCACACTCAATGCCGACTTCGCCTATCCGGGCTATGTGGCCTGGTGCTTGCGCCGTAAAAAAGGTTATCTGGTGGGCATTGCGTTCACCGATGAACAGACGCTGTTCAGTGCGCGAATGGGTGAGCAGGTGTGTCAGATCGAGCGTTATTGCCGAATCAACGATGCCCACGATGACCTGCAGGATATCCAGGCGCGAGCGCTGCAATGGGTCGAGCAGCACGCCGAAGAATTCTCCCACGACAGCGTTCGCAAAGCTTTTGCGTAACCAGAGCTGGACTGAACAGTTACTTGCCCATTGTCTAGCAGGCGTCTAACGCGATAAGGTTCGGCTCCCCGACGCGCTTAAATCTGCTGTGCTCCGCCGCGCGGGGATCGCTGGCGGCCGGCACCCGTGACCTGACGAGTAAACGATGGCTGATTTACCGATCAACGACCTAAACGTCGCCTCCAACGAGACACTGATCACTCCCGATCAGCTCAAGCGTGATATCCCTCTGAGCGACGCTGCCCTGCGCACCGTCACCAAGGGTCGCGAAGTCATCCGCAACATTCTCGATGGCACCGACCACCGTCTGTTCGTGGTCATCGGGCCTTGCTCGATCCACGACATCAAGGCTGCCCACGAGTACGCCGAGCGCCTGAAGGTGTTGGCGGCGGAAGTGTCGGACACCTTGTATCTGGTCATGCGCGTGTACTTCGAAAAACCGCGGACCACCGTCGGCTGGAAAGGCCTGATCAACGACCCGTACCTGGACGACTCGTTCAAGATCCAGGACGGTCTGCACATCGGTCGCCAGTTGCTGCTGGACCTGGCCGAGAAAGGCCTGCCGACCGCCACCGAAGCCCTCGACCCGATCTCCCCGCAGTACCTGCAGGATCTGATCAGCTGGTCGGCCATCGGCGCCCGCACCACCGAATCCCAGACCCACCGTGAGATGGCTTCCGGCCTGTCCTCGGCGGTCGGTTTCAAGAACGGCACCGACGGCGGCCTGACCGTGGCGATCAACGCCTTGCAGTCAGTCTCCAGCCCGCACCGTTTCCTGGGTATCAACCAGGAAGGTGGCGTGTCGATCGTCACCACCAAGGGCAACGCCTACGGTCACGTGGTATTGCGCGGCGGCAACGGCAAGCCGAACTACGATTCGGTCAGCGTTGCCCTGTGCGAACAGGCGCTGAACAAGGCGAAGATCAAGCCGAACATCATGGTCGATTGCAGCCACGCCAACTCCAACAAGGATCCGGCCCTGCAACCGCTGGTGATGGAGAACGTCGCCAACCAGATCCTCGAAGGCAACCAGTCGATCATCGGCCTGATGGTCGAGAGCCACCTGAACTGGGGTTGCCAGGCGATTCCGAAAGACCTCGCCGACCTGCAATACGGCGTCTCGATCACCGATGCCTGCATCGACTGGTCGGCCACCGAAAACACCTTGCGCAGCATGCACGCCAAGCTCAAGGATGTGCTGCCGAAACGTCAGCGCAGCTGATAGCCGTTTCGCAGGCATAAAAAAACGCCGGGCATTGCCCGGCGTTTTTGTGTGTGCGGTGTGAGGTCAGTCAGATCTTGGCGGTGCGCCGCTGATGACGCTCCATGTAGCGCTCCACGTAGGAGCACGACGGAATCACCGTGTAGCCCATTTCATCGGCGTACTGCAGCGCCCGTTCGGTCAGGGCTGCCGCGATACCTCGGCCACGCAATGCGTTGGGCACGAAGGTGCGGTAGATATCCAGGGTCTGTTTCCCCAGATCCATATAGGTCAGGTAGGCACGATGACCGTCCACATTGGTCTCGAACTGATGACCAGCCTGGTCATGGTGGATGGACAACGCCTCGCTCATCACTACTCCTCGCGGGTCTCGAATTCTGACCCCTACCTTACCGATGTTTTCCCGGCGAAGGAACATCTACGCCACCCCGTGCCTGATGGACACCGAGAAGAACTGCACCGATCTCGCGCAACCCGAGCACGTATCAAATAGTAGGCACCAATGGCGAAAATGCTCAAGGCGCACTCGTCATCGTGCTGATTGACGGGGCAGCTCCGGTGGACTCAGGGCCGGTTCGGGAGACGCTCGTCCCGAGCCGAAAGGCTGAACATCGCCGGATGTTGAGACTTAAGACGTGCCTGGTTTTTTAAAGTCACCTGAACATGGACAAAGATAGGTGAGACGCTGCACAAAAACGCAACAAAAGTGTGGACGAATCCATATAGACAGACTCTAGCCACTACCCGCAAAACAGCACCGGACCACGGGAACTTTTTCTCATTAACTCGCTCATCTCGGGCCTTGCAGCTGAATATTTTTTATACAACCCAGTTAAAAGTTGCTCGAAAAAGAATCAACGCCTACAATTTTTTTTGCTTCTTGCCTTACGTCAGTTTACTTACTACAAGTAATGGGTAGTATGTACGCCGGCTATTTCCTCAATCGGAGGAGACAGCCACTTAATTGAAAGTCCTTGAAGGGGAACACGATGAACAACGTTCTGAAATTCTCTGCTCTGGCTCTGGCCGCAGTTCTGGCTACCGGTTGCAGCAGCGCATCGAAAGAAACCGAAGCACGTCTGACCGCTACTGAAGACGCAGCTGCTCGCTCCCAGGCTCGTGCAGACGAAGCTTACCGTAAAGCTGATGAAGCTCTGGCTGCTGCTCAAAAAGCACAACAGACTGCTGACGAAGCTAACGAGCGTGCTCTGCGCATGCTGGAAAAAGCTAGCCGCAAGTAATAGTCCTTCGGGATTGTTATCAAGCCGACCCGTTTTTCGGGTCGGCTTTTTTTTGCCTGAAATTTTCTTCATGCAATAAAAAACCCGCCGACGCGCAAGCATCGGCGGGTTCTTTTTATCGGCTTACTGCTGCAAGTCGATCGGTGCGCTGGAGACGATCGGCGCCGAGGTGTTCGGCGTGCCGATTTCGGTTGGCAGGCCATCTTCGGCCGCGACTACATCACGGACGACATCCCAGTTCATGCGCAGGTTGTTGGTGATGTCTTCGCGCTTGAGCATCGCATTGATCACGGCGGTGTGCTTGTCGACCACTGACGGGTTGCCCTTGTCGTCGATCGGTGTGTGCGCTTCCAGGTAGACCTTGCCGCCACTGCGACCGAACTTGTACGCATCGTTGAGGATTCGCACCGACGTGCCCACCGGCACCATGCCGGCCATTTCCAGCACGTTGTTGTTGAACATGCGGAAGCAGCCGTGGCTGGTGCGCATGCCGATGCCGAACTTCTTGTTCGAACCGTGGATCAGGTAGCCCGGTGTGCCCAGGGTGAACTTGAACGGGCCCAGCGGGTTGTCCGGACCGGCCGGCACCACGTTCGGCAGCGGATCGCCATCGGCGGCGTGTTCTGCCTTGATCGAGGCTGGCGGTGTCCAGGTCGGATTCGGCGTCTTGGCAGTGATCGTGGTGTGGGCAATCGGCGAGCCCCAGCCTTCGCGACCGATACCCAGCGGGAAGGTGTACACCACGTTCCGGCCTTTCGGGTAGTAGTAGAGGCGGTACTCGGCCAGGTTGATCACGATGCCTTCACGTGGACCCGGCGGCAGAATGAAACGGGTCGGCAGGACCACTTCGGTGCCCGCACCCGGCAACCAGGCATCGACGCCCGGGTTGGCCGCAACCATTTCCGAATAGCCCAGATCGTAGGTGGTGCCCAGATCGGCAAAGGTGTCTTCGTACTTGGCCTTGATCACCTGCACCTGGCCGATGATGTCCTCACCAGGTGGTGGCAGGGGAAACTCCAATGCGGCAACGGGGCCGGCCACACACAGGGCGGCAAGAGACAGGCAGCGGGTGACGGCAGGGAAACGCGGCAACATCCGGAGAATCCTTCGCAAGATCGACAAGGGTATAAGAACGCGATTGTACACCGCGCCCAGGGAATTCGGGGAGATGCGCCGATGGGCAGGCAGAACTCTTCATAATTGAAGCCGCCGCCAGCTCGGGCTGTGTTCGAAAGATGCTTGCGCTTAAAGCTCGAAACGCAGCTCAGGCCAGATCGGCGAGGTTCCACGCTTCTGCGATTCGAGAATCGCCCGGCACAGCGAGCACAGGCGCTGATCCTGAAACACCCGGCGATCCACGCTCGACCAGCGCGGTTGCGCCGGCAGCAGACTGCCGCACAGGGTTCGGTCAGCCGAGCCACCGAGCTCCAGTTGACGGGTCACCAGATGCACCCGCACTTCCTGGCAGGCGAACAGATCCAGCTGTTCGTCAGGCTCGATCAGTTGGTAGGCAAACAGGGACCAGGCAGAACGCGGCATCGGGGGCTCCATTTAGGGGGGCGCCACATTAGCCGAAAGCCTGCCGCTAGAAAAGCCTCATAGCAGCGGTTTTAGCGTAGGCCAGACATTTTCCAGCAACTTGCCCTGAGCCCCGACCGCCGGGTGCAGACCATCGGCCTGCATCAAGTCGGGATGGCCACCGATTCCGTCGAGGAAAAACGGCACCAGCGGGATCTTTTTCTCCTCGGCCAGTTGGCCGTACACCTGCGCGAACGCATCGGTGTAGCGCTTGCCGTAATTGGGCGGCAATTGCATGCCGAGCAACAGCACCCGGGCACCGCTTTGACGGGAGCTGTCGATCATCGCCGCAAGGTTTTGTTGCAATTGCGTCGGCGGCATTCCGCGCAGGCCATCGTTGCCGCCCAACTCGAGGATCACCAGCTCCGGCTTATGCTCTGCAAGCAGCGCCGGCAGGCGCGCCTGGCCTCCGGCACTGGTGTCGCCGCTGATGGAGGCATTGACCACTTTATCGTCAAAACCTTCGGCCTTGAGCCGCTGCTCGAGCAGCGACACCCACCCCAACCGGGTATCCAGTCCGAAACCGGCGCTGATACTATCGCCAACGATCAGGACTGTACCCGCCGCTGCGTTCTGGGCCATGCACATCAAGGCCAGGCCAGCACTCAAAAACCACACACGCATCGGATTCTCCATGGGCGCAAGCATTCTCACCGCGAAGAACCTTAGCAAAGTGGTTCCCAGCGCGGAAGGTGAACTGACCATCCTGCACGAACTCAGCCTGGAACTGAACAAGGGCGACAGCCTGGCCATCGTCGGCGCGTCCGGCTCCGGTAAATCCACCCTGCTCGGCCTGCTCGCCGGCCTCGACCTGCCAAGCAGCGGCGAAGTCGTGCTCGCCGGCCAGTCCCTGAGCAACCTCGACGAAGACCAGCGCGCACGCATTCGTGCCGAACACGTGGGTTTCGTCTTTCAATCATTCCAGTTGCTCGACAGTCTCAACGCCCTGGAAAACGTCATGCTGCCGCTGGAACTCGACGGCCGCAAAGACGCCCGCGGTCGCGCCACCGAATTGCTGCAGCGGGTCGGCCTCGGTCAGCGCCTGACGCACTCGCCGCGCCAGCTCTCCGGTGGCGAGCAGCAGCGTGTCGCCATTGCCCGAGCCTTCGCTGCCGAGCCGGATGTGCTGTTCGCCGACGAACCCACCGGCAACCTCGACAGCCACACCGGCGAGCGCATCAGCGATTTGCTGTTCGAACTGAACAAGGAACGCGGCACCACCCTGGTGCTGGTGACCCACGATGAACGCCTGGCCCATCGCTGCCGGCGTCTGATCCGACTTGAAGCCGGCCTGCTGGTCGCCCCCCTGGAGCCTTGATGGCACGTCTGCCGCTGTTGCGTCTGTTCAGCCTTGCCCTGCGCCAACTTATGCGCGATGCCCGCGCCGGGGAGTTGCGGGTGCTGTTCTTTGCCTTGCTGGTGGCCGTGGCGGCGAGTACCGCCATCGGCTACTTCGGCGCTCGTCTGAATGGCGCCATGACCTTGCGCGCCACCGAATTTCTTGGCGCGGACCTGGTGCTCGAAGGCAGCTCTCCCGCCCGAACGGAACAGATCAAGAGCGGCACCGAGCTGCGCCTCGACCATGCGCAGATCGTTGAATTTTCCAGCGTCATCGCCACCGACAACGGCATTCAGTTGTCGAGCATCAAGGCTGTCGACCGTGCCTATCCGCTGCGTGGCGAACTGAAAAGCGCCCCGGCACCGTTTGCTGCCGAAACGTCGGGCGGCGAACCACAGCCGGGAGAAGCCTGGGTCGAATCGCGCCTGCTCACGGCGCTGGACCTGAAGATCGGCGACAGCATCGACGTCGGCATGAAAACGTTGAAGCTCACTAGGGTGCTGACTTACGAACCGGATCGCGCCGGCAACTTCTACAGTCTGACGCCACGGGTGCTGATCAACCTCGACGACCTCGCCGCGACCGGCGTGGTCCAGCCTGGCAGCCGGGTGAGCTACCGCGAACTGTGGCGCGGCGAACCCAACGCCTTGGAAACCTATCGCCAACTGATCAAACCTGGGCTTGCCGCCAATCAGCGAATTCAGGATGCCCGCGACGGCAACCGGCAGATCGGCGGTGCATTGGGCAAGGCCGAGCGTTACCTGAACATGGCCAGTCTGGTCGCCGTACTGTTGGCCGGCGTGGCTGTGGCCTTGTCGGCGAATCGCTTTGCCAGCCGCCGTTTCGATGCCAGTGCGCTGTTGCGTTGCCTGGGTCTGTCCCGGCGGGAAACCATGGTGCTGTTCAGCCTGCAACTGGCGGTGCTCGGCCTGTTCGCCAGCCTCAGCGGCGCCCTGCTCGGCTGGCTTGCTCAGCTGGGATTGTTCGCGCTGCTGCATGATCTGCTGCCGACCGACGTACCGCCGGGTGGCTTACTGCCGGCGCTGGCCGGGATCGGCACCGGGCTCGTTGCGCTGGCCGGTTTCGCTTTGCCGCCACTCGCCGCATTGGGCCGCGTTCCTCCTCTGCGGGTTTTGCGCCGGGACATGCTGCCGATTCCTTCGAGCACCTGGATGGTCTACGGTGCGGCACTCGGTGCGCTCGGGCTGATCATGTGGCGCCTGAGCCTGGATCTGCTGCTGACCTTTGCCTTGCTCGGCGGTGGCGTGGTCGCCGCGTTGGTGCTCGGTGGTTTGCTATTGCTGCTGCTCAACAGCCTGCGTCGCCTGCTGGCTCGCGCCTCCCTGCCCTGGCGTCTCGGTTTGGGTCAATTACTGCGCCACCCGTTGGCGGCGGCCGGACAGTCCCTGGCATTTGGTCTGATCCTGTTGTCCATGGCGCTGATCGCATTGCTGCGCGGTGAATTGCTCGACACCTGGCAAAACCAGTTGCCGAAAAACGCTCCCAACTATTTCGCCCTGAACATCCTGCCGGCGGACAAGCAGGCCTTCACTGATCACCTGATCAATGTCTCGGCTCAGGCTGCGCCGTTGTATCCTGTGGTGCCGGGACGTCTGATCAGCATCAACGGCGAGGCGGTGCAGCAGATCGTCAGCAAGGATTCGGCCGGTGACCGGGCGATCCAGCGCGACCTGAGCCTGACCTGGGCCGCTGACCTGCCGGCAGGCAACAAGCTCACTGCCGGTGAGTGGTGGAAAGATCAGCCACAGGACGATGTGCCCGGCGTGTCGGTGGAGGGCAAGGTCGCCGAAAGCCTCAAACTCAAACTCGGCGACCACCTGGTGTTCAGCGTCGGCGGGGTCAATCGCGAAGCGAAGGTCACCAGCCTGCGAGAGATCAACTGGGACAACTTCCAGCCGAACTTCTTCATGATCTTCCAGCCCGGCACTTTGAAAGATCTGCCGGCGACCTACTTGACCAGCTTCTATCTGGCGCCCGGTCACGACCAGCAGATTGTCGAGCTGTCGCGAGCATTCCCGGCGGTGACCATCCTGCAAGTCGAAGCCTTGCTCGAACAGCTGCGCAGCATCCTCGCCCAAGTCACCCTGGCGGTGGAGTACGTGTTGTTGTTTGTGTTGGCAGCCGGGATGGCGGTGCTGTTTTCCGGGTTGCAGGCAACCCTCGATGAACGCATTCGCCAGGGCGCGCTGTTGCGTGCGCTGGGGGCAGAACGGCAGTTGCTGGTCAAGGCGCGGCGGATCGAGTTCGGCCTGCTCGGTGCGGTCAGCGGCTTGCTGGCGGCCATCGGTTCGGAAGTGGTGAGTCTGGTGTTGTATCGCTTCGCGTTCGACCTGCCCTGGCACCCGCATCCATGGTTGCTGGTGCTGCCGTTGATCGGTGCGGCCCTGATCGGTGGCGCCGGTGTGTTCGGCACCCGTCGGGCACTGAATGCGAGCCCGCTGACAGTGTTGCGCGAGGGTTGATAGACTCCAGCCCTCAATACCACAAGAAGTTGCCATGAGCCGTTATCGCCCTCCCCGCACCGCTGGCACCGCGCTGATCACCCCCGAAGGTGAAGCGCGGATGCGCTCCGAATTCCATGAGTTGTGGCACGTACGCCGGCCACAGGTGACGCAGTCGGTCAGCGAGGCGGCGGCTCAGGGCGATCGTTCGGAGAATGCCGAGTACACCTACGGCAAGAAAATGCTGCGCGAGATCGACAGTCGCGTGCGCTTTCTCACCAAGCGCCTCGAGGCGCTGAAGGTGGTCAGCGAAAAACCGAGCGATCCGAACAAGGTCTACTTCGGCGCCTGGGTGACCATCGAAGATGAGGACGGCAAACAGTCGCGCTACCGCATCGTCGGCCCGGACGAGCTGGATCTGAAACTGGGCCTGATCAGCATCGACTCGCCGCTGGCCCGCGCCCTGATCGGCAAGGCGCTGGACGCCGAAGTTCGGGTACAGACGCCAACCGGCGAGCAATTCGTCTACATCGTGGTGATCGACTATCCCTGACACTCAGCGCCGGGCAATCAGACCCTGGCGGGCAACGCGGGTCAGCTGACGGATCATTTCCGGGGCGTCTTCAGCGTTGGGCGACTGGATCACCGCCAGGTCGAAACTGTCATCGGCAAAACGCGCGAGCGACTCGCCGTCTTCGACAAACTGGATCAGGAAGGCGGCAGGACCGCCGCTGCGACGTGGCCAGCCATCGAGATAACGCAACAGCGTCGGCTGGTGTTTGCCGCCAAGCAGGATTTTTGGATTGCGCTGGGTGATATGTGCCGTGATCGGCGCGGGACGTGCTGGAGGGCGAAGTGCATTCATCGTGTCGTGTCTCTGCCTCAAAAGTCTGCATGGCAGGTGAGAGGCAACACCGAACCAGCGCTTTAGCGGTATTTCGAAGCCCTGTTCCGGCTTCTGACGGCAACTGAAGAATAGTCACCTGGCGCCCCGCAAGTAGCTGTTTAAATCGGCGCATGAGCGGCATCCTAGAGAACGTGACCAGCCAGTGTCAAGAATCAGCCGCAACAAAAAAGGCCCGCACAATGCGGGCCTTTTGCTTGAACCAGAGCGGTCAACCGGCGATGGCGCGATCCACCGAGAGTTTGCCGGCGCCTTCGATCAGCACCGCGAGGCTGCCACCGAGCAGGGCCAGGGCGAACTCGTAACCGTTGTTGGCCATGAACAGACCGTTGTGGATGTGCACCGAGAAGATCGCGACCAGCGACAGGAAGGTCAGCCCCAGTGCCGCCGGGCGAACCAGCAGACCGATGATCAATGCCAGACCGGCGAAGAACTCAGTACCGCCCGCCAGAGTCGCCATCAGGTAACCCGGGGTCAGACCGATGCTTTCCATGTATTGCGCAGTGCCGGCCAGACCGTAGCCACCAAACAGGCCGAAGAGTTTCTGCGAACCGTGGGCGGCGAAGATCACGCCGACGGCAATGCGCAGAATGGTCAGACCGTAGCCGGCGCGGGTGAACAGGACCTTGTTGATCAGAGAGCTCATGTTTCGATTCCTTGTTGTGAGAAGTGCTTGTTGGTTGGCCGCCATATTAATCAGTTAAATTTATGTTAAAAGCGCAAATATTCCGCCATAACAATCAATTTATTAGATCATTTGCGTGAGACAACTTTCTGTCCCCGGGGCTCCAACGACTCCCGCTCCCGGTCGAACGCCAAGTAATACTTGTTCACGCTATTAACATAGCTGACGGCGCCCATGCCCACCTGCTCCATCGCGATGCGCTCGACCTGAAAGAACCACTGGTTCGGGTTCAGCCCACGGCGTCGGGCCTCGGCGCGCATGCCCTGCACACGCTCCGGGCCGATGTTGTAGGCAGCCAGGGTGAACGCCATGCGCTCGCGCTCGTTGAGCTTGGGGCTGTTGAAGAACTTGCGACGGATCATCGCCAGGTACTTGGCCCCGGCCTGCACATTCGCATCGAGATTCTGGATGTTGTTGACGCCGACCCGTTGCGCCGCGGACGGGGTGATCTGCATCAGCCCGGTAGGGCCTCCGCCGCCGCGTGCACTGGGTTGCAGTGCCGATTCCTTGAACGCCAGCGCTGCCAGGTTAAGCCAGTCCATGTTCTGCGCTTCGGCATGTTTTTGCAGGGTCGGACGCAGTTTTTCCAGGCGCTGGCGGTCAGCCTTGGCCAATGGATAGTGCACTTGATAGAGGCGGCGGTAGATCCGCAGAAACGCTGCATCTTCGTTCGACGGCGTCTTGTAACCGGTCAGGAAGCGGTCGATGCTCGCTCGCAGCATCGCGGCATCGCGCCGCACGAACCAGTACTCCTCGCCCGGCTCGCTGATCATCAACTGCCGGTCGAAGCGCAGTTTGGGCAGAATTTTCCCCCAGCGCTCGGCAATCGGTTGCTCGACGATGGTCAGGTGGAAGATCCCGCCCTGGACCATTTCCAGCACGTCCTCGACGGCCAACGTAGGATCGACCCATTCGATCTTGATCGGCGCCAGTTTGTGCAGCGCCAGTTTCTGGTTGAGCTGGCTGACCGCCTCCCCCGCCGCACTGCCAGTGGGCAGCGCCAGGGTTTTGCCGGCGAGTTGCTCGACCTTGGTGTAGCGCTTCTCACCCTTGATGCCGACCAGCACCAGCGGCACGTTGCTGGCGATCGGCTCGCTGCTGGCGACCGCGTGACCCGGTTGCAGATCGAGCAGCTCGCCCGGCGCTACCAGATCGCCTTCGCCACGCTGCAACGCGCCGAGCAATTGATCCTTGGCTTTGGGAATGATCTTGAGGGTAATTTCCTGGCCGTCGCGGGCGTGGCCATTGAGGTACTGCTCGAAGGCGCGCAAACGGTGATATTCGACGCCGATGGTCTGGCCCTGAACTTCGCCGGAGCTGTTGCGGCTCTGGTTGACCAGCACCCGCAGCACGCGGCTGTTGCGGATTTCGGTCAGGTCGCGGACCTTGGTGGCCGGCACGGCTTGCAGCGGCCCGGGCAGGCGCGCGACCGCCGTCATCGGCAGCAGCAACGAACCACACAGCAGTAGCAAAACCGAGGGACGAACCATCCACTCTCCGGAAAGAATACGGGGTGTTTTCACCGCTGAGCGGTCGCAAAACACCGACGAAAACAGAGCGCCTGAAGCGCTGACAAAGTGCGAGAGACTGGCACAGTGATGGCAACTCTGTCACCCCATCCTGTCTCGCGGCCTCAACAGACAGCCATAAGCCGTTGTAGTTCTTGGCTTTTCTTTTAAATCTACCGCTCTGATATGCTTTCCGGCCTTCGGCCCGAGGTAGCACCATGCAACTCATCGATATCGGCGTCAACCTGACCAACCCCAGTTTCGCCGACAAACACCAGGCCGTGCTCGACCGCGCCTACGCTGCCGGGGTCTGCCAACTGGTGCTCACCGGCACCAGCATCGAGGGCAGCGAACAGGCGCTGGAACTGTGCCAGCAACTGGATCCGGACGGGCAGCGACTGTTCGCCACCGCCGGTATTCACCCGCATTCGGCCAGTGACTGGAACGCCGACAGCGCACGGCGTCTGCGCAGTCTGCTGAAGGAATCGAACGTGGTGGCGGTGGGTGAATGCGGGCTGGATTTCAACCGTGATTTCTCGCCGCGCCCGCAGCAGGAAAAAGTCCTCGAAGAACATCTGGCCCTGGCCGTGGAACTGCAATTGCCGGTGTTCCTCCATGAGCGCGATGCGAGCCAGCGCCTGCTGGAAATCCTCCGTGATTTTCGTGATCAGTTGCCTGCCGCCGTGGTGCATTGCTTCACTGGCGAGCAGAAAGCGCTGTTCAGTTACCTCGACCTCGACCTGCACATCGGCATCACCGGCTGGATCTGTGACGAGCGTCGCGGCACCCATTTGCATCCGTTGGTGAAAGAGATCAAGCGGGGTCGGTTGATGCTGGAAAGCGATGCGCCTTACCTGTTGCCGCGCACACTACGGCCAAAACCGAAGAACGGACGAAACGAGCCGGCGTATCTGACCGAAGTGTTGCGTGAAGTGGCGCTGCATCGAGGTGAAAGCGAGGAAGACCTCGCGACCCACACCACCGCCTGCGCCCGGGCGTTCTACGGTTTACCTGCCCTGCCCTGAAACACTTCTACAAGCGCGGCGAATGCATCACTTGTTGATGCACATCAAGATCCGGACACCTGCGTAGCGGCACAATAATGGCACCTTGCCAAAACTGTTTCCGCTATCAGAGAAGACCTCCATGGGTGCCTGGCTTAGCAATATCTCGCTGAAATACAAATTCTGGGCGGTCAATGCGGTCGCCTTCGTCACCACCCTGTTGTTGGTCTTGTACGCGGTGCAGCTCGAACAGCAGGCCCGCAGCCATGCCGCTCAGGCCTCGGCGCAGGCACAAGCGCAATTGCTCAAGGCCTGGCCCGCAGGTCAGGCACTGCCCAAGAGCGATCAGGTGCTGACCTTCAAACGCGGTGAAGCGCCGCGCCTAAACGATCAACCGCTGCTGGAAATCACTGACAGCAACGGCTGGGTCGACATCAGCCACTTGCCTCTGTTCGGCGAAAACCCGTTGCTCGGCGCCGAGGTGTTTAGCCGCGCCGATGGCCAGGTCGCCGTCATTGCTTTCGCACCAAGCCTGAGCCAGGTATTCAGTGAGCGTTTCGCCAACTATGCGGTGGCAGTGTTCATTTTGATGCTGGCGATGCTCGGCGCTTCACAGTTGCTGATCCGCTTCCTGCTCAGCCAGCTCAACACGCTCAAGGACGTGATGCTGCACGTGGAAAAAACCGGCGATCTTTCAGCCCGGGTGCCGTTGGCCTGCAAGGACGAAGTCGGTCAGATGGCCAATGCCTTCAACGCGATGCAGGCCGGCTACCAGCGGGTGGTCACCACCGTGGCCAACACCGCGCGGCAACTGGACGTCGGTGCTGCGCGGCTGGCATCGAGCATGAACGAGGTGCGCCATGGCATGCTCGGCCAGCAGAGTGAAACCGATCAGGCTGCCACAGCGATCAATGAAATGACCGCCACCGTCTACCACATCGCCCAGCACGCCGGCGCCACTCGCGACCTGTCGCAGACCGCCGATGGTCTCGCCGGCAGCGGTCAGCAAGTGGTGACCCGCGTTCAGCATTCGATTGCCGGCCTGTCCAGCGGCGTGCAGCAGACCGCCGAAATGATCCAGCGTCTGGCTGAGGACAGCCAGAAGATCAACGGCGTGGTCAGCGTGATCCACAGCATCGCCGAACAGACCAATCTGCTGGCCCTCAATGCCGCCATCGAAGCGGCCCGCGCCGGGGAAATGGGCCGCGGGTTTGCAGTGGTCGCCGATGAGGTGCGTAACCTCGCCAAGCGCGTGCAGACCTCCACCGATGAAATCACCACCATGGTGTCGGCGCTGCAGGCCGGCACTCGCGATGCGGTGGACTTCATGCAGGAGAGTTCCTACAAGGCCGACGACTGCGTGCAGCAAGCGCAAGAGGCAGGAGAAGCGCTGGCGGAGATCACCGGGGCGGTGGCGCAGATGCGCGAGAGCAACACGCAGATTGCGGTAGCGGCAGAACAGCAGAGTCAGGTAGCCGAAGAGATGAACCGCGCCGTAGTGAGCATTCGTGATGTGACCGAGAACACGGTGCAGCAGACCGTGGATTCGGCGACCACCAGTAACGAGCTGGCGACGCTGGCCGGGGAATTGAACAAGGCGATCGGTCAGTTGAAGCTCTAGGGACAACATCAAGAATGGCCATTGTCCCTATCACTGCAATAGCCAACCTTGATTCGCCGCCCTGCCCGCCCGGGCCTATTCTTCAACCATGAATCGAACATGGATTGAGGAGCAACAACATGGGCAAACGTCACCCCAACCTTCCCGCGTGGCAATGGCGCGCATACCCGGCCAATCATCAGCACCCGACCAATCTGGTGTTGCACCTGATCGCCGTGCCGCTGTTCATCGTTGCGTTTCTGTTGATCGTCTCGGGCGTGTTCAGCCTGAGTCTGGCGAGCGTGGCGATTGGCGTGATCGGGATCGTCGCGGCGCTGGGTCTGCAGCGCCACGGCCACAGCCTGGAGGCGCAAGCCTCCGAGCCGTTCAGTGATCGCAAGGACGCAGTATCGCGCCTGCTGGTCGAGCAGTTTCTGACCTTCCCGCGGTTCTTTCTCAGTGGCGGCTGGTATCGCGCCTGGCGTGAACGCCATCGCCGTCATTGAGTCAGGCGAAGATTGTCACCGTTTGCCGGCTCATGGCGATCAGCTCACCCTGGGCGCTCCACAGCTTGGCAGCAACGTGGCCGTAGCCGTCGGCGGCATACTCGATGTCCGCCAGATATTGGCACCAGTCCAGCGTGCTCAAGTCGTGTAATGGCTGAACGAATTCGATGGTCCAGGTCAGCGTGCTGCCCGGTGCCGGTTTCTTCAGGTACGGCAACAGCGCGGGCGGCCAGGCATCGACCAGCGCCAGCAGATGCGCTTCGTTGACCGGTTCTTCCTTCACATCCCCACGCAAGCGCACCCAACCGCCCATCAGCCGCGACTGATTACCAGTGAACGGCATACCGCCGACACTCCAGCGCATCGCCAGATGGCGCATGAACTCCGGGGTCACACCTTTGATGTACGGCAACTCCTGGCACTCGTCCCAATGCTTCATCTCGGGCGCCGGATAGGCTTCAACCGCCACTTCCGAGGGGCGCGAAGCACCGAAGCTGCCTTGCACCATCGTCACCACCTGGCCGTTCTGCACGGCGCGTCCCAGCACTTGAATGACCGCTTTGCCTTCGCGCAGCACCTCGACCTCGAAGCTCACCGGCACCTCGGGCTCGACCGGGCCGACAAAACTGATGGCCAGCGAACGCACCGGCCGATCGGTGGGTACCTTGGTGCGCATCACTTCAAATTGCAGCGCGGCAACCAATCCGCCAAAACTGGCCCGGCCCTGGCCCCACTCGGCCGGAATGGTGACCTCCGGTTGACGACGGACAGCATCGATCAGATCGCAAAAGCGCATGGGAACCTCGGACACGAAAAAGGGAATGACCGGATCTTAACCAGCGCGGCAGAGCGGCGCAGCGTCCATTCCGGTCAAAGAGACTGACAGATAAGACAGCGCGCCGAGCTGAAGAGGGTTTCAGGACTTGAAGCAGGCGGCGCTGAGCTTTTCCAGCACCCGGTCAGCCTTGCTTTCGGCCTTGATCATGGTTGCCTGCCAGGTGGCGACGCAGGGTTGCAGATCCGCCTCCTGTTCGGCCTTCGCCAGCCATTGCCAGCAATCGTGCCAGTCACCCAGCGCGCCCTGTGCGGACTTCAGACGCTCCAACGCGGGTTTCGGCAAGCGATCGAGTTCGGGATAGGCTTCGATGCCGTAACGCACACGCTTGATCAGCAGGCGCAGGCGATGACGGTCGTGGGCCGGATCGTGCAGCGCCACGTCGAGGTTCTTCCATTGTTTGCCCAGGCGTTTTTCGATGCGTTTGTCCAGGTCATTGAGCAATCCCTGACGCTGGGACGCCCGCAGAAAACGCGGAAACGCGTCGAGGATCATCAGCAGCGAAGCCACTTCCGCACTCGCCGCCAATGCCGGATAAGCCTCGGCCATCTGCGCCATGCGCCGCTGCGCGGCCTCAGGTTGACCATGTTCGAGCAGGTACGCCGCCAGCACCTCGCGGTCGCGCCATGGCGTGGTCAGTTGCCCGACGCCGGCCGCCGCGACTTCCAGTTGCTCGACACCGGGCAAACCGCGCAACGGCCGCAACAGGCTGCGCAAGCGGCGCACGGTGGTTCGCAGATCATGCAGCGCCTCAGGGTCGGTCCGAGCGGTCAAACGTGCCTGACAGGCCAGCAGCCTGACTTCCAGGCTCAGGACATGAGCCACCAACCGGTCAACCAACGCAGACATTACTTGCTCCTGAATTCAATGACGCTGCATGAGTGTGCACCTGCGCAAGGCACCTGCACTTGCGCTACGTCAGCAGCTTAGCGCCCGGCGCGGGATTCGCGAATGTAGAAACGCGCCTTCTCGGCTTTTCTGCTGCAACCCTCGAATCCCTCGAATTGCTGCTGAGTCTTGGCCGCTGTCAGCAACGACAGGGCTTTGGAGTAGCTGACCGTGCCGGCGAAACCTTCGGCCTTGGCCAGATCCAGTTCATGCCACGCCGCGTCGAGCTGGCTGCCGCAGCTGTCGCGGTAGGCGGTCTTGCCAGCGCAACCGGCCAATGCCAGGGCAATCAAGGGCACACAGATCCAGGCTTTCATCACTTACACCTCAAAGATAGGTCAACAGTCGTGCAGTTAAGACGGTTCGGCGGCGAAAAAGTGCCTTGTGCCCCGTGAATCCACCGCACTGCGAAAGATAACGCCAGCGGGTCATGAAGTATCGAAATAACGACGCCACTGCCACCCCGAGCGACCGTGACGATTGTAGCCCGGCCCTCGATGGGTGCATTGTGGAAACCTGTCGGGAGGAAGTCTGATGAAAAAGCGTGTCGCACTGGTGCTGGGCTCCGGTGGCGCCCGGGGCTATGCCCATATCGGGGTCATCGAAGAGATTGAACGGCGTGGTTACGACATCGCCTGTATTGCCGGTTGTTCGATGGGCGCCGTGGTCGGCGGGATCTATGCCGCCGGCAAACTCGACGAGTACCGCAACTGGATCGAAAGCCTGGATTATCTCGACGTGCTGCGGCTGGTGGACGTGAGCTTTCGCCTCGGCGCGATCCGTGGCGAAAAGGTCTTCGGCCAGATCCGCAAGATCGTCGGCGAGATCAACATCGAAGACCTGCGCATCCCCTACACGGCGGTGGCCGCCGACCTCACCAATCAACAGGAAATCTGGTTTCAGGAAGGTTGCCTGCATCAGGCGATGCGTGCCTCGGCGGCGATTCCCAGCCTGTTCACGCCCGTCATGCAAGGCAACCGGATGCTGGTGGATGGCGGGATTCTCAACCCGCTGCCGATCGTGCCGGTGGTGTCGAGCCACTGCGATCTGATCATCGCGGTCAATCTCAACTCGACCAACCAGCGTCATTACAAATTGCCGGTGATACAGCGTCCCGCGGCGTTTCGCACACGCTTCGACAGCCTGATCAGTTCGCTGGGATCGAAGATGCCGTTCCGCCGCAAACAGGCCGAGCAATTGCTGTTGCTGGAACAGGAAGCGCTGCGCGCCGAAGCGGCGGAAATCAATCCGTGGGTCGAAGGCGCGGAGCCTGAAACCCAGCAACCGGCCGCCGCCCCCGAACGCGACGGCGCCCCGAAATCCGCCACCGGTTCGTTCATCATCGATAACGTCGGGCCGGCGTCATTGCTGGACTTGATCAACCAGAGTTTCGAGGTGATGCAGACCTCGCTGGCGCAGTACAAGATCGCCGGGTATCCGCCGGACATCCTGATCAACGTGCCGAAGCGGGTGTGCCGGTTCTTCGAGTTCTACAAGGCGCCGGAGTTGATCGCACTGGGTCGCGAGATCGCCCGGGACACCCTCGACCGCTACGAGAGTGAACAGAACTAAAGGCTGTTCTCGTTCAACAACCGATAACCAACGCCGGCCTCGGTCACGATGAATCGTGGCCGGGTCGGATCGTCCGCCAGTTTCTGCCGCAGATGCCCGACCACGATCCGCAGATAGTGACTGTCCTCGGTGTGGGTCGGGCCCCAGATGTCCTTGAGCAATTGCTGCTGGGTGATCACCCGTCCCGGATGCCGCGCCAGTTGCGCCAGCACGGCGTATTCCTTGCGGGTCAGGGCGACTTCGACGCCGTCGAGCAGCACCCGGCGATAGGCCAGGTCCACCGTCAGCGGGCCAAACACCAACGCCGCTTGCTGCGCTTCTCCGGCCGGCGCCTGGCGCAACAACGCGCGGACCCGGGCGAGAAACTCCTGAATGCCGAAGGGTTTGGTCACGTAATCATTGGCGCCGCCATCCAGCGCCTGGACCTTCTGCCCTTCGCTGGCACGCACCGAGAGCACCAGCACCGGCGCCGTGGCCCATTCGCGAAACTCGCGCAAAACTTGTTGGCCGTCCATGTCCGGCAGGCCGAGGTCGAGCACCAACAGGTCAGGTTTGTTCAGCGCAGCCTGAGCCAGGCCTTCGGCACCGGTGCCGGCCTCCAGCACTTTGTAGCCTTGGGAAACGAGGCTGATGCGCAGGAACTTGCGGATCTGCGGTTCATCATCGATGACCAAAATGGTCGCGGTCTGAGTCATGAGTTCACATCAACACAAAAGAGTGGCAAGAGAGTAGCGCAGCGCGGATCAGGCTTCACCGTCCATCCCCGGTTGCGCCTGCAAAGGCAGGTGCAGGGTGATGCAGGTGCCGTGTCCGTCGATACCGTCGCCGACACTGATCCGCCCGCCATGGGCGCCGACCATGCCCTGACAGATCGCCAGCCCCAGGCCGGTTCCCTGCCCGCCACGATCCCCCCGGGCGGCGGTGTAGAACATGTCGAAAATCTTCGCTCGTTCATCGACCGGAATCCCCGGCCCTTCATCGCTGACCGAGAAAAACACTTCGCTGTCATCCGCCCCGGCACGCAATTGCAGACGGCCGTGGGGCGGCGAAAACCGCGCGGCGTTTTCCAGCACGTTGACCAGCGCCTGTTCGATCAACGCGGCATGCACGAACAGCAGCGGCAACTCGGCCGGTACATCGGTGCTCACTTGCAACGATGACAGCACCGCCCGCAGGCGATTGAGCGCACTGCCGACGATGTCCGCCGGCGATACCCAGTCCCGCGCCAGTTTCAGGGCGCCGTGCCCGAGGCGGGTCATGTCCAGCAGGTTCTGAATGTAACGGTCGAGACGCTCGGCTTCATCGCGAGTGCCTTCGAGCAACTCGCGGCGATCCTCCAGCGGGATCGCTTCGCCGAGGGCCAGCAGGCTGTCGATACTGCCGCGCATCGACGTCAGCGGCGTGCGCAGATCGTGTGACACCGAGGCCAGCAAGGCACTGCGCAATTGTTCGGTTTCGCCGTGCAGACGTGCGGCTTCCAGGTCATCGGCCAGTTGCGCCCGGGCCAATGCCTGGGCCAGCGGCTGGCTCAGCGCGGTCAACAAGCGGCGGCGTTGCCCACTCAATGTCTGGCCTTCTTTGGCACACACACCGAGCAGCGCCAGCGGCCCGTCCTCCACCGACAGCGGCCACCACCACCAGCGACCGAACGGCAAGGTGCCGGTGCCCATGCCCGCCGGTTGATCGTGTTGCCAGGCCCAGTCGGCGGCGGCGCGTTCCGCTTCGGTGAATTGCAACGGCCCGCCGGTCTCGACTTTCCAGCCGCCCTGGCCATCACGATTGAGCAGGCACAATTGCAGATCGCTCCAGCCATTGAGGTGCTGGGCGGCGGCGCTGACCACGGCCTGACGATCGGTGGCGGCAGTGAGTTTGCGCGACAGGTCGAGCAGCTCGGTGGTCTCTTCCTGGGTATCGCGCAACGCCTGCAATTGCCGACGCTGACGCGCCGCCAGGTTACCGGTGAGCGCCGCCATCAGCAGGAAGAACAGCAAGGTCAGTACGTCTTCTTCGCGCTGGATAGCGAAGGAAAAATTCGGCGGGATGAACAGAAAGTCATAAGTCAGAAACGACAGTGCCGCACAGGCCAGCGACGGCCCCAGGCTGCTGCGCACCGCCACCAGCAATACCGCGGCAAGGAACACCAGCGAGATGTTCGGCAACGGCAATACGCTGGACACCGCCCACGCCAGCGCACTGGCCAACACCGTGGCCACCAGCGCCAGTGCGTAGTCGAACCACACCAGAGCGGGCGCCGTCCGCAGGCGTGCCGAATGTTGTTTGTGATCGCTGTCCAGCACGTTGATTTCCAGACCGTGGGACTGACGCAACAAACGCGCGGCCAGACCACCGCCGAACAAGCGCCGGCGCAGGCTCGGCCGCGACTGGCCGACCAGCACCAGACTTGCCCGGCGCTCGGTGGCGTGCTGGATCAAGGTCTTCGCCACTTCGCCGGCCCGCAACAACACCACTTCGCCGCCAAGCCGCTCGGCCAGTTGCTGGGCGCTTTGCAGGCGCAGGCGTGTTTGTTCATCGCGCACGCTGCCGTTATCGACGTGCACCAGACTCCACGGCAAATGCCGACGCTGGGCGACCCGACTGGCATGACGCACCAGCCGTTCGGCATCGGCATTGCCGTCGACCCCGACCAGCAAACGTCCGCGCACCGCCGGCGCAGCCTGGCCGAGCTGGCGATAGCCCTGGGCAAGATCGTTATCGACCTGCGCCGCGGCGGTCTGCATCGCCAGTTCACGCAGTGCGGTGAGGTTGGTCTGGGTGAAAAACGCATCGATGGCGGCGCGTGCCTGCTCCGGCACGTAGACCTTGCCCTCGCGCAAGCGCTCGAGCAGCTCCCGAGGCGGCAGGTCGATCAGCAGCAGTTCGTAGGCTTCCTGCAACACCCAGTCCGGCAGGGTTTCGCGCACCTGCACACCGGTGATGCCGCGCACCTGATCGTTGAGGCTTTCCAGGTGCTGGACGTTGACCGTGGTGTAGACGTCGATGCCGGCGGCGAGCAATTCCTGAATGTCCTGCCAGCGTTTGGCGTGACGGCTGCCGGGGGCGTTGCTGTGGGCCAGTTCATCGACCAGCACCAGTTTCGGTTTTGCTGCGAGCAGGCCGTCGAGGTCCATTTCCTCCAGCGTCACGCCGCGGTATTCCGAACGCACAAGCGGCAGTTGCGGCAAGCCGCCGAGCAGCGCTTCGGTTTCGGCGCGGCCGTGGGTTTCGACCACGCCGGCGATGACTTTCACGCCCTGACGCAACTGGCTGTGAGCCGCCTGCAACATCGCGTAGGTCTTGCCCACGCCCGGCGCGGCGCCGAGAAAAACCTTGAGCCGGCCACGGCCGTCGCGGGGCAGGTCTGCTAACAGCGCATCGGCGCGGCCGGAGTCACTCATGCTTGAAGGTCTCTTCCTGATTGATTCATTACAGCTTTTCCAGCGCCATGTTCAGCGCCAGCACATTCACCACCGGCGGGCCCACCAGCGGCTGTTCGATGTGTGCGTCCAGCAACTGCTGCAGAGTCGCCACCGGCACATTGCGCGCTGCCGCAACACGCGCCAGTTGATAGGCAATCGCGGCCGGTGGCAAGTGCGGATCGAGACCGCTGCCGGACGTGGTCAACAGCGCCAATGGCACCGGGCCCTGACCGGGCACCTGCAACTTGTTGGCGTCATCGATCACCCGGGTGGCCAACGCCGGATTGCTCGGCGCCAGGTTACTCGCGCTGCTCGAAACGGTGGCAAAGGCACCGGCCGAAGGACGTGGATGGAACCAGGCATCGCCGACAAAGTCCTGAGCGATCAGGGACGAGCCGCGCACCTTGCCTTCCGCGTCATGCACCAGGCTGCCGTTGGCCTGCTCGGGGAATGCGACTTGCGCGACTCCGGTGACCACCAGCGGATAGGCAACGCCGGTGACCAGGGTCATCAGCACCAGCAGGCTCAGGGCCGGACGGATCATTGTGGACATTTCAGACTCCTCGAATTCGTGCTTGAAGCGGTGTGCCCGGCACACCGCTGTTCAGGTTCAAACCAGATGCAACGCCGTCAACAGCATGTCGATCGCCTTGATCCCCACGAACGGCACCAGAATCCCGCCCAGGCCATAGATCAGCAGGTTGCGTCGCAACAGCGCCGCCGCACTCGCGGCCTGCACCCGCACGCCGCGCAGGGCCAGCGGAATCAGCACGACGATGATCAGGGCGTTAAAGACGATGGCCGACAGGATCGCGCTCTGCGGACTGCTCAGGTGCATGATGTTCAGCACGCCCAGTTGCGGGTAGATCGCAGCGAACAGCGCCGGCAGGATCGCGAAGTACTTGGCCACGTCGTTGGCGATGGAAAAAGTCGTCAGCGCACCACGGGTCACCAGCAATTCCTTGCCGATCTGCACCACGTCCAGCAGTTTGGTCGGATCGCTGTCGAGGTCGACCATGTTGGCCGCTTCGCGCGCCGCCTGAGTGCCGTCGTTCATCGCCATGCCGACGTCAGCCTGGGCCAGCGCCGGGGCATCGTTGGCGCCGTCACCGCACATGGCGACCAGGCGACCGTCGTTCTGCTCGTGACGGATGCGCGCCAGTTTTTTCTCCGGTGTCGCTTCGGCCAGCACGTCGTCGACGCCTGCTTCAGCGGCAATCGCGGCAGCGGTCAGCGGGTTGTCGCCGGTGACCATCACCGTGCGAATCCCCAGTTTGCGCAGCTCGGCGAAACGCTCGCGGATACCCGGCTTGACCACGTCTTTCAGATGAATCGCACCGAGCAGTTTGCCATCAGCGCAGACCAGCAACGGCGTGCCGCCGCTCTGGGCGATCTTGTCGATTTCACGGGACAGGCTCGGGGCCAGATCCGAACGTTGTTGACCGATGAACCCCAGCAACGAATCCACTGCACCTTTGCGGAATACGCGGCCCTGATAGTCGACACCGGACAAGCGGGTTTCCGCGCTGAACGGCACGGCGGTCAATACCTCCAGCGCAGGTTCCGCTTGCGGATGCAGGCCACGCAGGTACTCGACGATGGACTTGCCTTCGGCGGTTTCATCGGCAAGCGATGCGAACAGCGCGCCTTCGGCCAACTCGCGGCCGCTTACGCCGGGAGCGGCATACACCGCGCTGCAACGACGGTTGCCGAAGGTGATGGTGCCGGTCTTGTCCAGCAGCAACACGTGCACGTCACCCGCCGCTTCCACTGCACGACCAGACTTGGCAATCACGTTCAGGCGCACCAGACGATCCATCCCGGCGATACCGATCGCCGACAGCAGACCGCCGATGGTGGTCGGAATCAGCGTGACCAACAGCGCCACCAGGAACACCAGCGGCAGGCTGCCATTGGCAAAGTGGGCGAACGGTTGCAGGGTCACGACCACCAGCAGGAAGATCAGGGTCAGGCCGATCAGCAGGATGTCCAGCGCCACTTCGTTCGGGGTCTTCTGGCGTTTGGCGCCTTCAACCAGCGCGATCATGCGATCCAGAGTCGACTCACCAGGGTTAGCGGTGATTTTCACCATCAGCCAGTCAGACACCAGACGCGTGTTGCCGGTGACGGCGGAACGGTCGCCACCGGACTCGCGGATCACTGGCGCCGATTCACCGGTAATCGCGGCTTCGTTGACCGCCGCGATGCCTTCGATGACCTCGCCGTCACCGGGGATCATTTCCCCGGCCTCGACGCGCACCACATCGCCCTTGCGCAGGCTGGCGGCCGGCACTACCTGGAAGCTGCCGTTGGCCAGTTTGCGACGGGCGCTCAGGCCTTCGCTGCCAGCCTTGAGGCTGTCGGCGCGGGCCTTGCCACGACCTTCGGCCAGCGCTTCGGCGAAGTTGGCGAACAGCACGGTGAACCACAGCCACAGGGCAATTTGCGCCGCGACGAAGGTCGGCACGACGTTGTCCGGAATGAAGCACAACACGGTAGTGAAGATCGCCGTCAGTTCGACCACCAGCATCACTGGCGAGCGCACCAGTTGGCGCGGGTCGAGCTTGACGAACGCTTGCACCAGCGCCGGACGCCACAGGGCGCTGATCGCGGTTTTGGGCGCTTCTGCCGACTTGGCAGCTACCGCAGGTTTTGAAGCTGGAACATGCATATTCATGATGGATTCCTTAGAAGCCCATGCTCAGGTGTTCGGCAATCGGGCCGAGCGCCAGGGTCGGCAAGAAGGTCAGGCCGCCCACCAGCAAAATGGTCACGGTCAACAGGGTCACGAACAGCGGGCCGTGGGTCGGGAAGCTGTTCTGGCCGATCGGTGCGGTTTTCTTCATCGCCAGGCTGCCGGCCAGGGCCAGTACCGGGAGGATGTAACCGAAGCGACCGATCAACATGCCCAGACCCAGCATCAGGTTATGGAACGGTGTGTTGGCACTCAGGCCACCGAACGCCGAACCGTTGTTGGCGCTGGCCGAGGTGTAGGCGTAAAGCAACTGGCTGAAACCATGGGGGCCAGGGTTGCTGATGGTCGCCGCCGGGCCAGGCAGTGCAGCGGCAATCGCGCCCAGCACCAGCACGCCGACCGGCATCACCAGCAAGGTAACGACCAGCAATTGCACTTCGCGGGCCTGGAGTTTCTTGCCGAGGTATTCCGGGGTGCGGCCGATCATCAGGCCGGCGAGGAATACCGCGATCAGCACGTTCAGCAACATGCCGTAGAGCCCGGCACCGACACCGCCGAAGATCACCTCGCCGACCATCATGTTGACCAGCGCCACCATGCCGCTGAGCGGGTTGAGGCTGTCATGCATGCCGTTGACCGAACCGTTCGAGGCCGCGGTGGTGGTCACCGACCACAGCACGGTGGCGGTGGTGCCGAAGCGCGATTCCTTGCCTTCCAGCGGCGCGGTCTGTTCGACGGCCACGTTGTTCAGCGCAGGGTTCGGCTGATACTCGGCCCACAGCGAAGTGGCGCCGCCGATCAGGAACAGCGCGAGCATGCAACCGATGATGGCGCGGCTCTGACGCAGGTCCTTCACGTAATGGCCGAAGGTGAACACCAGCGCGACCGGGATCAGGATGATCGAGGTGACTTCAAACAGGTTGCTCCACGCGGTCGGGTTCTCGAACGGATGCGCCGAGTTGACGCCGAAGAAACCACCGCCATTGGTGCCCAGTTGCTTGATTGCAATCTGGCTGGCCGCCGGGCCGAGCGGGATCACTTGATCGACGCCTTGCATCGTCACCGCATTCACATATTGCGCGAAGGTCTGTGGCACGCCCTGCCACACCAGGTACAGCGCCAGCAGCAGGCACAGCGGCAGCAGGCCGTAGAGAGTGGCGCGAGTCATGTCGACCCAGAAGTTACCGAGGGTCTTGGTGGACTTGCGACCGATGCCACGGCACAACGCAACCAGTACCGCGAGGCCGGTGGCGGCGCTGACGAAGTTCTGCACGGTGAGGCCGACCATCTGGCTCAGGTAGCTGAGGGTCGCTTCACCGCTGTAGGACTGCCAGTTGGTGTTGGTCATGAAACTGACGGCGGTGTTGAACGCTTGCGTCCACTCCTGGCCCGGCAGGTTTTGCGGGTTCAGCGGCAAGTGATCCTGGAACAACAGGATCGCGAACAGCAGCAGGAAACCCGCCAGGTTGAACGCCAGCAGCGCCAGCGTGTACTTCTGCCAGCTCTGTTCGTCCTGCGGATTGACCCCGGCCACGCGATAACAGCCGCGCTCGACCGGGCCGAGAATCGGCGTCAGCCAGGTGCGCTGACCTTCCATTACCTTGTAGTAGAAGCGCCCGAGGAACGGCGCCGGCAGCAACACCAACGCGAAAAACGCGAGGATCTGCCAATAGTCATAACTGTGCATAGCCGCTCCTAGTTCCGGTCCGCGCGCAACAGCGCAACCAACAGATAAATGAACAGCCCCACTGCCAGCAGCAGGGACACCCCGTCCAGAACGCTCATGGAAGATCTCCGTGTTACGGCGTATTGCCGCGTGTGGAGGCATTGTCGGAAAGGAGGCTGTAAAGGAACGAGACCGAGGGTGCGTGCGGGGCATAAAGAAAGCGTAAAGAGTGGGTTTATGCCTTCTTTACGACGGTATCCGGTGGGTGGTGCACCTGACTGGCGCACAGAAATGTGCGCTATCGAGTGGCGAACATCCCCGATACGACAGCTTTCAACGCATTACGACCCGCCAATACAAAATGGCACGCCCACTGCACACGCCCTCCCCCGAGCTTTCCAAACCGTTCAGGGAGCAAAGGCATGAACACACAACTCAAACCCACGCTGGGCACGTTGCATCTGTGGGGTATCGCGGTGGGGCTGGTGATTTCCGGGGAGTACTTCGGCTGGAGTTACGGCTGGGGCGTTGCGGGAACACTGGGCTTTCTGGTGACGTCATTCATGGTCGCGACCATGTACACCTGCTTCATTTTCAGCTTCACCGAACTGACCACGGCGATTCCTCACGCGGGCGGGCCGTTCGCCTACAGTCGCCGGGCGTTCGGTGAAAAAGGCGGATTGATCGCAGGCCTGGCGACGCTGATCGAATTCGTCTTCGCCCCGCCCGCGATTGCGTTGGCAATCGGTGCCTATCTGAACGTGCAGTTTCCGGCCCTCGATCCGAAACACGCGGCGGTCGGCGCGTACATCGTCTTCATGGGACTGAACATCCTCGGTGTGAAACTGGCAGCGACCTTCGAGTTGATCGTCTGCGTGCTGGCCGTCGCCGAGTTGCTGGTGTTCATGGGCGTGGTTGCACCGGCCTTCAGCTTCAGCAACTTCGCGCTCAATGGCTGGGCCGGCTCGGACGTTTTCGGCGCACCGGCAATTGCCGGGATGTTCGCGGCGATTCCGTTTGCGATCTGGTTCTTCCTTGCCATCGAAGGCGCGGCCATGGCCGCCGAAGAAGCCAAGGATCCGAAACGCACGATTCCCAAGGCCTACATCAGCGGCATTCTGACCCTGGTGCTGCTGGCGATGGGCGTGATGTTCTTTGCTGGCGGCGTCGGCGACTGGCGCACCCTGTCGAACATCAACGACCCGTTGCCACAGGCGATGAAAGCAGTGGTCGGCGACAATTCCGGCTGGTTGCACATGCTGGTGTGGATCGGCCTGTTCGGTCTGGTGGCGAGTTTCCACGGGATCATTCTTGGTTACTCGCGGCAGTTTTTCGCCCTCGCCCGCGCCGGTTACCTGCCTGCCTCGCTGGCGAAGCTGTCGCGTTTCCAGACGCCGCACCGGGCGATCATCGCCGGCGGAATCATCGGCATTGCCGCCATTTACAGCGACGGTCTGATCAACCTCGGCGGCATGACCCTCACCGCCGCAATGATCACCATGGCCGTGTTCGGCGCCATCGTGATGTACATCATGAGCATGCTCAGTCTGTTCAAGCTGCGCAAAACCGAACCGAATCTGGAGCGGACTTTCCGTGCGCCGTGCTACCCGCTGATCCCGTTCATCGCGCTGGTGCTGGCGGTGGTGTGCCTGGTGGCGATGGCCTGGTTCAACGCACTGATCGGGCTGATCTTCCTCGGTTTCATGGCGGTCGGATTCGGCTATTTCCTGCTCACTGGCCAGTTGCGCGCGAACGCGCCGGCCGATGCGATGCTGACCGGTCAATAGAAGCTGTGCGGGTGTACCGGGCATAACCGGCCTAGAATGGAACCACTGCGATTTTCCATCGCTCAAACGTGGTAAGCAGCATCGCCCGGCGAAATCCTCGCCCGGCGACCTGCCATTAAGGAGAGCCGCTATGCCCTGGTATGCCTGGTTGATTCTGGTCGTTGCAATCGGCTCGATCGTGGGGGGTCTGATGATGCTGCGTGACACCGCCAACAAGGTCGAACTGACCGAGGAACAACGTCAACGCGTCGCGCAACGCAATGCCGAAGCGGACGTCAAGGACGCGCAGGACCGCTGAACGAAAAACCCCGCCTGAATCGGCGGGGTTTGTTTTTCTATTGCGGTTACTTTTCCCAGTCAGCCTTGGCAATGTGCAAGCCATGCAGGCCTTTGTACGCCGCACGTTCTGGCTGGCTCCAGCCTTCGAGCAGCGAATCCTCCAGGCGATAGATTTCCACACCCAGCGGACGGCACACACTCAACGGATCCTGCGCATCCGGCCCCCACATCGCCAGCGACAGATCACCGCCAGGACAGGTCGATAACGCACACAGCAAGTCGATTTCCGCAAAAAACTCCAGATAGTCACCCTTCTGCGCCGGACAGGCTTTCATGAAGTACAGGTCATCGTGGTTAAGGCCCGTGCACTGGAAGATATTGAGCACGTCATGCACGTCGAACTCGGTCAGACCGTGCGGTAGCACGGCGCGGGTCAGGTTGGAGTGGCAGTGATGATGAAAGTCTTCGCCGGTGAGCATTTTGTTCACATAGGGATCGCAGCGCGTACCGAGCAAATCGTGCAGGCGCCCGCCGTGCTCGTCGATGCCATAACCGGCCAGGCTGTCATCGGTGATGGTGACCATTGGCCGCAGAAAAGGCAGGTTCGACCAGAGGCGATCGTGGGTGCTGACATGGGCGCCCTGCAGTTGCCGGGTCCGGGCCGCCCACATCCGTTCGCGCGGGTCGTGGGCATTCCACACATTGAAGTCGCCCACCTGCGGCCCCACCGGTGTGGTGACACGAAACACATGCCCCGCGGGAACGTGCCAGGCGCGGCCGGTGCGGATCGGCACTTCGAATTGCTCGATCAGGGTCCGCGCGGCCTTCTGGTCGCGAATCCGCTCATAAAACGGCGCATTGACCTGCAAGGCCGAGCCCTTACTGACTTGATAGGCGGCCGGATAGTCTTTGTACATGGTTCTCCTGCTCCTTCGATGATGGCAACTTCGTGAGCTGCAACCACTATCCGTGCCAACCGTTAATGGCTGTTACGAACATGTTGGATTCATCGGCAGGCTTTTTAGAAGTAGAAGTACAGTCACCATTCAATTCTCATTGGTTAAGATGGTGCTCTTGTTGCGGAGAGTTTAAATGCGTTACTCGCAAGATCATAAAGCCCAGACCCATCAGCGCATCATCAAGGAAGCGTCCGAACGGTTTCGCAAGGACGGCATCAGCGCGACCGGACTGCAACCGTTGATGAAAGCGCTGGGCCTGACCCACGGCGGCTTTTATTCGCATTTCAAATCCAAGGACGACCTGGTCGAAAAAGCCCTGCAAGCCGCCGGCGATCAGGTCGCAGGCTTGTGCGAGGAACTGTTCGCCCAGGAAAAACCGCTGGAAGCCTTCATCGATACGTACCTGTCCGAATGGCACCAGACCTCGCCTCATGAAGGCTGCCCGCTGCTGACCATTTCTTCGGAACTGGGATTGCGCGGCCAACCGAGCCCGACCAGCGACGCCGTGCTGAAAGCGCGTCTGGATCAGATCCAGAACACCCTCGAAGGCGAGGACGCGGCCGAACGCAGCATCGTCATCATGGCCACACTGGCGGGCGCGCTCCTGCTCTCACGCAGCGTCGCGGATGCCGGGCTTGCCCAACAGATCCTCGACGTCACCCGCGAACACCTCAAGCGCTCCGAAGACTAATCCCGCCAACGCTTGAACAACACGCTCGCATTGACCCCACCGAATCCGAACCCGTTGGACAGCGCGTACTCGATCGGCATCGACCGCGCCTGACCGTGGACAATGTCCACGCCTTCGCTGGCCGGATCGGGATTGTCCAGGTTGAGGGTCGGCGGAACGACCTGGTCGCGGATCGCCAGCAGCGTGAAGATCGCCTCAAGGCCGCCGGCAGCACCCAGCAAATGCCCGGTGGCGGACTTGGTCGAGGTCACGGCGATTTTGTTCTGCGTTCCAAACACCGACTTGATTGCAGCCAGTTCACCCAGGTCGCCAACCGGCGTCGAGGTCGCATGCGCATTCAGATGCTGCACCTGATCCGGCGCGATACCGGCCTGAGCCAGCGCCAACGTCATGGCTCGTCGAGCTCCGCTGCCGTCTTCCGGTCCAGCAGTCAGGTGATAGGCGTCGGCGCTGGTGCCGTAGCCGACCAGTTCAGCCAGTGGCCTGGCACCACGGGCCAATGCGTGATCCAGCGATTCGATCACCAGCAGCCCTGCGCCTTCACCCATCACAAAACCGTCCCGGCCACTGTCGAACGGCCGCGAGGCTCGTTCGGGTGTTTCGTTGTAGCCGCTGGACAACGCCCGCGCCGCTGCGAAACCGGCAAGACTGACTCGATCGATAGACGCTTCTGCACCACCGCACACCGCAATATCGGCCTCACCGGCGCGAATCAGCCGAGCGGCGTCACCGATCGCCTGGACACCCGCGGCACACGCGGTGACCGGTGCGCCAATCGGACCTTTGAGCCCGTGCTGAATCGAGACATGGCCTGCCGCGAGGTTGACCAGAAACGACGGAATGGTGAACGGTGACAAACGCCGTGGCCCACGACTGTCGGTGGTACGCACGGCATCGGCAATCGCACCGAAGCCACCGACACCCGAACCGATGATGGTGGCCGTGCGTTCCTGAGCATTGGCGTCCGAAGGTTGCCATCCAGCTTGCTCCAGCGCCTGACGGGCAGCCTCCATGGCGAACAGAATGAAACGGTCCATCTTCTTCTGTTCTTTGGGCGGCGTCGCCCGATCCGGATCGAAACCGGCTTCGGCGTCTTCTTCCGTCGTCGGCACCACACCACCGACCCGGGCCGGCAGATCGGCAACCACCGCTTCCGGCAACTGGCGCAAGCCCGAGCGCCCGGCAAGCAGACGCTGCCAGACGACTTCGACACCACTGCCCAAGGGCGATACCAGGCCCATACCCGTGACAACTATTCGACGCTGATCCATATCGGGTTGACCTCTCACGACTCTTAAGTTTTTTACTTGTAACGGCTGGCCGCCGAACTGTGGGACAGGTTGGGCGCCATCACATGACGTGCGGCAACGAAGGCTTGCCACTCTGCGGCATCGGGCAGCGAAGGAATGGTGACGAGCTCACCCTGATCCAGCCCCGACAGCGCGGCATCCACCATCTCGCCCGCCTCCATGACCATCTCCGCCGGAATACCGCTGGCATCAAAACCGGAACGTTCCCAGATTTCAGTGCGGGTCACACCCGGCAATACCGCTTGCACCTTGACCCCGGTGCCTTCGAGCTCCGTATTGAGCGACTGAGTGAGGCTCAACACGTAGGCCTTGCTGGCACTGTAGGTGGCATTGAAACGTTCGGGGAACAAGGCGACCACTGACGCGATATTGATGATCGTGCCGCGCCCGGCCTTGGTAAACGCAGCGGCTGCGGCGGCTGCCAATCGGGTCAGTGTGGTGACGTTCAATTGAATCAGTTGTTCCAGCACCTCGGGATCGGCATTGGCCAGCAATCCATTGACCGCCACCCCTGCATTGTTCACCAGCAGGCTGATGCTGGAATCGCTGCGCAGGCGCTGCTCAAGCTTGAGCACTTCGTCCTTTTGCGTCAGATCAGCCTTCAATACTTCGACCTGGACACCGTGAGCGTCCCGCAGCCTGCCCGCAGCAGACTCCAGGCGCTCCTGATCGCGAGCCACCAGCAACAGATCAAAACCACGCGCCGCCAACCGCTCGGCATACACCGCACCAATGCCGGAAGACGCGCCCGTGACAAGCGCCGTACCTTGGGATTTCGGGGAATTCATGACGATACTCCTGGAATGCGTGAGGAATGAGCAGCCTCTGAAAGCAGGAAAGCTTCCGGGGAGGGCGAAATTATTATAGGCATAATCTCAACGCAATATGATAGCCATAATTTTACATGTTCCGACGAAAAGGCCCTCAGCCCTCTTCACAGTCCTTCAGAACCGGAAAGCAAAAAGGGCCGGTCAATGACCGGCCCCTTGGCGTTGAACAATCAGCTTAGTTCACTTCCAGTTTGTCGCGATTGCGATCCAGGATCGCTTTGCCGATGCCTTTCACTTCCAGCAACTCATCGACGGATGCAAACGGCCCGTTTGTTTCACGATATGCAACAATTGCCTTGGCCTTGGCCTCTCCAACACCCGCCAGCTCCTTTTGAAGGGTGGCTGCATCGGCCCCGTTGAGATCGACTTTGTGGACGTCGGAAGTGGCTGACGAATCCATCACCAGAGGAGACTTGTTCGTATCGGACGGCGCCACAGGCGCAGCGATTGCGGCAATCGAGGCGCTAGTCAGCAGGGCAAAAATCAGGGAGTAGAAATAACCGGTACGCATAAGTGACGCTCCATCATCAATTGAGAAAGCAGCTTTTCCGAAGCTGCTCCTCAAAGTTAGGCGATGATCGGGACAAGTCAAAAATGCGTCCGTTACAGGATGTGAAACAATCAGGGTTCGAGGCGGCGCTGCTGGTGGATCCAGTCGACTATCTCGCCGTCCGGGGTGTAGCCGCTGACCGTTTCGCGCAGAAGCTGGCGGACGCGGGAGTAGTCATCCGCTTCGACAGCCGCGAGCAGTTCACTCAGCCGGGACTTCAGAACGTCCCAGGGCAAGTGGTCCTCATTGGCCGTCATGATCATCGGATGCGGCGTGGCGGCAACATTGTCGCCGATCAGCAATTCTTCGTAGAGCTTTTCACCCGGGCGCAAACCTGTGAACTCGATGGAAATGTCGCCCTGAGGATTGCGCTCGGAACGAATACTCAAACCCGACAGGTGAATCATTTTCTCGGCGAGTTCGACAATCCTGACCGGCTCGCCCATATCCAGCACGAACACATCACCGCCCTGCCCCATGGAACCTGCCTGGATCACCAGTTGTGCCGCCTCCGGGATCGTCATGAAGTAGCGGGTGATCTTCGGATGAGTCACGGTCAGCGGCCCGCCGGACTTGATCTGGCTGTGAAACAGCGGGATCACGGAACCGGACGAACCCAGCACGTTGCCAAAACGCACCATGGTGAAGCGGGTCTTGTTGACACGGGAAACATTGGCCTTGTCGCCGAACAGCACCGGAGCCACTTCCCGACTCAGAGCCTGGAGGGTCAACTCTGCCAGACGCTTGGTACTGCCCATGACGTTGGTCGGGCGAACAGCCTTGTCGGTCGAGATCAGTACAAAGTTCGAAACACCGGACTGCAACGCCGCTTGCGCCGTGTTGAGCGTACCGATCACGTTGTTCAACACACCCTCGGCAATGTTGTGTTCAACCATCGGTACATGCTTGTAGGCCGCCGCGTGGTAAACGGTGTCGACCTTCCAGGTTTTCATTACGTCGAGCAACTTTTCCGGCTGACGGATCGAACCGAGGATGGGCAGCAACCGCACCCGCACCGCCTCCCGGCATCCCCGTTGCTCAAGTTCGGACAGAATGCTGTAAAGATTGAATTCGCTGTGTTCGAACAGCAACAGGGTGGTCGGCCCCAACACAAAGATTTGCCGGCACAACTCCGAACCGATCGATCCACCCGCCCCGGTGACCATCACGGTCTTGCCCCGGATGCAGCGCTCGAGCAGGTCCGGCTGAGCCGGCACCGAGTCACGCCCCAGCAGGTCGGCGATATCGACCTCCTGGATATCCTCGACCTTGACCCGGCCACTGGCCAGATCCGTGAAATTGGGCACGCTGCGCACATGAAGGGGGAAACCCTCCAGCAGATTGAGGATTTCCCTGCGACGCGCCCGAGTCGATGAAGGCAGCGCCAGGAGAATTTCCTGCGCCCCGGTGACATCGATCATCTGTTGAATGTGTTTTGGCTTGTAGACCTGCAGACCCGAGATAGACCGGTCGGCAATACTGGAATCATCGTCGATGAACGCGACAGGACGCATGACCCGCCCCATGCGCAATGCCGCGACAAGCTGGTTGCCCGCGACACCCGCCCCGTAGATCGCCACTTTGGTCAGGCCATCATCCCGGCTGGCGAACGGTACATGTTGCGCTGCGGTGAACCAGTCACCCATGAAGTACTGGCGCATGCACAGGCGCAGCCCACCGATGATCACAAGGCTCAGCCACCAGTAGTTGAAAATGATCGAGCGCGGGACGACAGCTTCATGATTGCTGTACCAGAAAACCACAAGTGCCAGGATCAAGGCAGAAAGGCTGACGGCCTTGATGATCGCAATCAGCGCATCGTTGCCGAAATAGCGCATCACGGCACGGTACATACCGAATCGTATGAAAAGAGGAACGGCGATGACGGGAGCGCAAGCGAATAGCCAGAAATGAATGCGCAGCGGGTTGTACATATCGTCAATCCCGAGACGAACGATGAACGCCAGCCACAAAGCCATCCAGACCAGAAAAATGTCCGTAGCGACCTGGATGAGGCGCTTCTGCCGCCTCGGTAACCCCAACAAAAACGCTCGTATCTTATCCATAAACCTCAACCGGATGGCCCTTTCCCTGACGACGATGTGTTGGCATTTTACGGGAATTCATGACGGCCGGACCCAAATGTATTGTGCGCTACGCTGTAGGGACGGGACGCTCCAGCTCACCCGCGCGATACTTGATGGCAATCAGTAACAGGGGCACATAGGCAATCGTCAGAGCCGCTGCACCATCGACATCAAGATACACAACCGAAAAAGCCACGGGCAGCAACCAGAATACATTGATCAACAAGACCCCAAGCGTCACCGGGAGATGCTTGCCGTAGAGGCGAGAGGCGTACTGGTAAGCATGACTTCGATGAGCCTCATAAACTTTGTCCCCCCGCACCAATCGGCGCAACAGCGTAAATGTCGCATCAACGATGAAAACGCCCAGCAGAATGTTCCAGACCCAGAACCACCTGGAATCAACACTAGCAGCCGCCAGCGAAATACCACCCAGAATGATGCCAAGGAACCCGCTGCCTGCATCGCCCATGAAAATTCTGGCGGGCGGAAAGTTCCAGATCAGAAAACCTGCGACCGCCAGGGATAACAATAGCGGAACCCAGATCAACACCGGCTGACCATCAAGCGCGTACAGCAGGCATGCCCCTGCGCAGGCGCTGATCGCCTCGACGCTGGCAATGCCATCGATACCGTCCATGAAGTTGTAGAGGTTGAGCATCCACACCAGATAGATCGCCGCAATGACGGCACCGCTCCAGCCCAGATGAACGGTCAGCCCGAACAGCTTGATCGTCTCGAAACCGTTGAGCCAGAAAACCATCCAGGCTGCCGCACAGAAATGCCCGGCAAGCCGCCAGCGAGCGGCAATGTGGCCGTGATCATCCATAAACCCGATAACCGCTATGACGACTCCCGCCGCCGCCATCCCGAGAAAGGTGGCAAGGCTTGTCAGCGATTGTCCATAGAGAACGCAAAGCCCTAGAAGAAACACGATCACAATCGAAACGCCGCCGCCCCTCGGTGTCGCAACCGAGTGCGAACTGCGGGCATTGGGAATATCCATCAGACTGCGTGCGAGCGCATATTGGCGCAAAAGGGCCGTGAGCACGAACGATGCGACACCCGCGCCAATAAAAAACCACCAGAAACTCATACTCGACCGGGCTCCGAAAAAGTCGGCTAATTTGATACAACACTGCGCTCGGACAACCCCAGGAGAATGCTCTGTCAGGCTTCAACCTGATCTTGCCGGAGTACTCTCTTCCTTTGGAAGGTGACCGCAACAGCGCAGGTGTTATTGATCAGTGCCACCGGCACATGATTGCCTTTCGTGAACGGTCAGCCGCTCCTTCAACGACAGCCAAGGATAATGCCCCCTCGAGAGAACCTCCACACCTTCACATCAAGCACATCGAACCTGGCTGCTGCGCAAGACAAGTCCACAGAGCACCTGCCCGAATACACACGGACCACCCATTGACCGTACACCGGCCAAACCTGGCCAATCGCTCGCACAGCGTGGCTTTCACCGCTCGTCGCCCCTCGCCTAAATGGGTGGCTGGCTTCATTCGACCGATGCATGCTGGTATGCTGTCGCGCGGTCCAGGCAGGCTGATTCGGAATTCCGAAAGAAATGGAGGTGCAAGCATGTGTAAAGCCGAAAAAGCGATTATCAGCGAACGGCTGAAACAATCAAACTCAACTGCATCATGCACCACGCTTTCGGAGCATGATTATTTTGCGGACATGGATATGTTTTCCTGATACCCGGGCAACGTTCAACACAACGGTATCAGTAAAACACTTGGCAGGCCGTCCACATGCAAGGGCGACCTCTTTTTGAGAAACATGCAATCTGGCCTTTCGCCTCGGAATAAAACATTGTGTTCAGCATTTTTTTTAAAGAGCTATTCCAATACAAATTAGTGCTCAAGCAGTTGATTTGGCAACAGTTGACAATGCGTTACAGAAGAACCGCTCTCGGTTTTTTCTGGACATTGTTAAACCCGCTACTGACCATGGTCGTGACCTCTATCGTATTCTCGATGATCATGAGATGGCCACTCAAGACGTTTGCAATCTTTCTGTTCTCGGGACTCGTACCCTTCACGCTATTCTCGAACTGCCTGGCCCAAGGCATGCAGGCATTGCTGAACAACGAGTCATTAATCAAGAAAATCCACATACCGAAACAGATTTTCGTCATTTCCACCTCGATAAGCCTGCTGGTCGACGCTATTTTCAGCACGATCTGCCTGTTCATCATCGCCCTTGCCATCGGCGCTCCTTTTACTGCTTCGCTCTTTATCCTGCCAATAAACTTCCTGTTGCTGTTCGCCTTTGCAGTAGGCCTGGGACTGGCATTGAGCATCGCGACCGTTTCGTTCCGTGACCTGCCCAACATCGTGGGCGTGGTGCTGCAAGCCCTTTACTATCTGACGCCGATCATCTACCCGCTCTCTTTCGTTCCGGAGACCTACAGATGGATCTTTGCGTTGAACCCGTTGACCCTGTTCATCGAAATCTTCCGACTGCCTATCTATGAAGGCTCCCTCGCCGGACCCGATGTTTATGCAAAGGTTGTGACACTGGCAATTCTCAGCTTGCTTTTTGGTATGTACATATTCAAAAAGCATGATCGATACATAGTATTCAAGTTGTGATCGATATGAACTCAAGTATCTCGATAAAAGATCTAAATCTAAACTTCCGCCTGTACCATGATAAAGGTCAGTCGCTGAAGGAATTTTTTGCTGGGCTGCTGAAGCGCCACAACAAAAGCAAATACACGGAATTCCGCGCACTGAAAAACCTCAATCTCGAGATCGTTCATGGCGACCGGATCGGGATTGTGGGTCACAACGGAGCAGGAAAAAGTACGCTGCTGAAAGCCATTTGCGGCATTTACTGCGCGACAGAGGGATCTGTAACGGTCAATGGCCGAATTGCCCCTCTGCTGGAAATTGGAGCAGGCTTCAACGTTGAGCTGAGCGGCCGTGAGAACATCTACCTCAACGGCGCGATTCTCGGCTACAGCAAGTCCATGCTCAAAAAGATCGAACCCGAAATCATTGAATTCACGGGTTTGGCCGAGTTCATTGACACCCCTGTGAAGTACTACTCCACAGGGATGTACATGCGCCTGGCTTTTGCTATCGCCACCGCCGTTCATCCAGACATTCTTATTCTCGATGAACTTTTTGCCGGTGGTGATGCAGAATTCATCGATAAGGCACTGGCACGCATGCATGATTTCATTGATAGCTCTAGCATCATGGTATTCGTATCCCATCAGCCCGACTTGCTGCGCAAGCTGTGCAATAGAGTTATCTGGATCGATCACGGCAGCATCGTCGAAGATGGTGAGCCAGATGTCGTTATTAACAAATATTTGAATAATCACGCGGGGTGATACTGTGGCAACGCAACTTTTTGTTCCAAACTTCCGAGTCGACGAATGCCTTGAAGGCATCCGCGAATGCCTGGAAAAAGGCTGGACCGGTCTGGGCTTCAAGACAGTCGAAATGGAAGAGGCCTGGAAAGCCTACACAGGCCTGCCGCATGCGCACTTCCTGAGCTCCAACACGGTTGGTCTGCACCTGGCATTCCACATGATGAAGACGAAGTATGGCTGGGGCGACGATGCCGAAGTCATCACTACGGCGCTGACCTTCGTATCGACCAACCACGCGATCATCCAAGCCGAACTCACCCCGGTTTTCGCTGATGTCGACCAATACCTCTGCCTTGACCCGGTCGATGTAGAGCGCAAGATCACCGACAAGACCAAGGCGATCATCTTCGTCGGCCTGGGCGGTAACGTCGGCCAGTACGAAAAAGTGCTCAAGCTGTGCAAGGATCGCGACATCAAGGTCGTTCTGGACGCCGCTCACATGGCGGGTACCCGTGTTGACGGCAAGCACGTTGGCCACGACGCAGACGTCACCGTATTCAGCTTCCAGGCCGTAAAAAACCTGGCAACCGCCGACTCCGGGATGATCTGCTTCCGCGACAAGGAAGACGACGAACGTGCACGCAAGCTGGCATGGCTCGGGATCAACAAGGACACATTTGCACGCACCGCCAGTCAGGGTGCCTACAAATGGAAGTACGACGTGGAAGAGCTGGGTTTCAAATATCACGGCAACTCCATCATGGCCGCCATCGGCCTGGTCTCGCTGAAGTACCTTGACCGCGACAACGCCTATCGCCGCCAGCTGGCCGACTGGTACCTGGAAGCCCTGGAAGGCGAAACACTGATCGAGCCGGTTCTGGTTTCGCCAGGCTGCGAATCGTCCCGCCACCTGTTCCAGGTTCGTGTTGCAAAACGCGATGAAGTACTGATGGCCATGAATGAGCACGAGATCTACCCAGGCGTGCACTATCGCGACAACACCGAATACCGCTTGTACAGCTCGGGCGCCGGCAAATGCCCTGCCGCACACAAGGCCAGCAATGAGCTGATCTCTCTGCCGATGCACATGGGCGTTACCAAGAATGACGTAGAGTTCATCGTAGAGACTCTGAAGAAAGTAGTCAGAACGGGTCTCTGACCATGAATCTCCGATGCAAATATTCAGCCGGTTACCGCATTGCGGTAACCGGATCAACCGGATATGTCGGAAGCAAATTTCTGGAGTCTTTCGAGACTCCAGATTTTGTTGAGACTGACTTTACTCAACTTCCAGCTGGCTCATTGATTGTTCATCTTGCGGCAAACATGAACAATACAAGCAGCGCACTTTCTGAAAACACCCTTATCGACACGCTGGTACTGGAACAGGTCAACGAAAAACATCGTGGCTTGATCTACGCTTCCACCAACAACGTCTACCCCTACGCCTTGAACTGCCGCACTGGCGATAAGCTGCGCTGCAACGATTACTACTCTGCCTCCAAGGTTTTCGGCGAAAAACTGTTCGAAGATCTGATCAGAGTCCCCTTTGTCTCGGTAAGAATTGCCGATGTCTTTGGCGTAGGCCAGAAACACGGAAACTTCTTCAAGGCGATCGAGCAAAGCATCCGCCAGAAGAGCAGTCTCGCTCAGTACGGTGCAGGCCTCAAAAGACGCACGTATGTCCACATCACTGAACTGGTCCAATTACTGAAATGGATTGCGACAGACGGATTTGATCTGGCATCGACAACACGCGTTCTGAACACTGGCTACCCGGACTCTGCCAGCATTGCTGAAATCGTGGCGCTGGCAGCCGAAATGACCGGGCTGGAAGTCATCAACAAACACGTAGAAAATGATCTGTCGGCTTTTGATGTCAGAACCATGCAGCCGACAATCCTGCCAGGCTATGCCCCTCAGTGGAGCTCTTTCAAAAGTGCTTTCGCTGGCTATGTCGAAGAAATCAATTTACAGGTTTAACATAGAACATGAATATTCTGATTACCGGTGCGGGCTCTGTAATGGGACAGAGCATTTACAAGGCCTTGGCATTTCACGACTTTGGCGAGCCTCTGAACATCCACTTCGCCAACAGTGAAGAGCTGGGTGCCGGGCGCTTTTTTTCCCTGCCCTCAGCACCTGTAGTCAAGACGCCTATCTTTCCTCTGGCGGCATCCCCTGAGTATCACAGCCACCTGCGAAACTATGTAAAAGAGCACGACATTCAAATTGTGTTCTCCGGCACACAGCACGAGCTGGCGGCGGTAGCCAACTATCGCGATGAAACACTGCGAGCCGCAACGCTCTCCTCAAGCATCACTGACATCTGCATGGACAAGGTCTCCACGTCAGCCGTGCTGGAGCGACATGGCATCAGAGTTCCAAAGACCAGCTCGCTGAGTGAGTACCTGGAGTCCGGCAACATCTCCGGCCCGATTGTAATCAAACCGAACCATAGCTCCTCTTCTCGCAGCATCTATAAGGTTTCCGGGCTCGCTGAAGCCAAGAAGCTGATCGCGGAAGAAAACATCAAAGTTGACTCCTTCCTGGTTCAAGAACTGTTGACAGGCAACGAGTACACTTGCGGTTGCTACGTTGACCGTTACACCAAAGAAATCAACCATATCATTTTCAAGAGAACACTGACGCCGGACGGCGCCACCTCCTATGGTGAAATCGTCCTGGATGAAAGCATTTCCTCTTATCTGAATAATATCGGCAAGGCACTGATTGAAGAAGGCTTGGACTTTGGCCACTTCAACGTTCAGTTGATCCAGACCGAAACCGGTCCCGTTTTGTTTGAAATCAATGGTCGTTTGAGTTCAACCGAGGCCTCCAAGGCATACTACGGCTACAACTCGTGCGCAGCCTTTGTATACAACATCGTCAAACAAGAACCTTTCAATGGCTGGAAGATTGCACAGTCTGGCCGATTCCTGCGTTACTACGAAGAGCTGTACTTCGAATAATGAGCAGCCTCCCCTTGCTGTTACCTTATCGTGGAGCGCCCGTGTACATCATTGCCGATGTACACGCCAACCTCCCCGCCCTGCAAGCGGTATTGGACTCAATACCGCCCTCGGCGGATATCGTTTGCGCTGGCGACCTCCTGGGCTACTACACCGAGCCGAACGAGGTTTGCCAGTTACTGCGAGAACGCAAAGTACATTGCATAAAAGGCAATCATGACAAATACGTACTGGGCGAGCTCAGCTATTCCGATAGCCGAGAATCGAAGTACAGAATACAGAGCACACGAGAATCGCTGACCGACGAGAACCTGAAGTGGCTTTCATCACTTCCGGACGCTCTGGAGCTGCGCTTTTCGACCGATGAAAAAAGCACGCCTGTCGATACAGCCCTGTATGTAGCGCACGGAAGCCCACATAACGCTGAAGAGTACATCTATAAGGATACGGAGATAGGCTTTGCCTGGCCCGACGCAATGGACTACCTGGTGCTCGGACACACGCACCATCCAATGCAACGGCCAGCCGGAGCCGGAATCATCGTCAACCCGGGTTCTGTAGGCCAGGCCAGGGACAGAATTCCCGGAGCGTGTTACGCGTCTATCGATGCGCACTCAAGAACTGTAGAGTTCTTCAGAGCAAATTATGATATCGATGCCTATAAAAACAGACTTCGAGAAGCAGGCATTCAAGAAGCGATGATCGAAATCCTGTCAAGAACCGCGTAAACACTTAGCATCTCAGGATAGCTTGGCCGAGGAGGAAGTTCTTCCTTCCCGGCCAGGTTTCCCATACAAGTCGCGATCCTCTTCGACCACACACTGCCCCACGAGCAGAATGTCAAAGACGAGAAACCGGCTTACACGGGAGCCACTTCCATCCCCTCCTTGCTTACCCTCTTGTTATCTTTCCTCTTGTACATCCTGATAAATGGATATTCCACCAACAAGGAAACAAGATAAGAAAGAAAAACACAGATTGCTATCCGGATTATAGACAAGCCGTGTTCGGTAAATGTATCAGCCAACCACTTGAGAAAACCGCCACCGATGTACCTATTGGTGATCTCAAGAAACAATATATGAACCAGGTAAAGCGGGTACGACAACCTGGCAAGCAACACAATGGGTTTTACTTGTAGAGGCATCCAGTAAGCACCGAGCACAAAACAAGCACCTATCGCCCCCAAGAGTGTTGGCAGCCAAAGGGTGTCTCGCGTTATCAGGAACGGCTTCGCAAGAAACTCAGGCTTTCCATAGATATAAACAAGAAAAAGAAAACTCAGAATAATTGCCGCCGAAATCCACCACGCGGATTGCGATCTTACATCACGGGTAAACCTTAAGTAAGCCGCCGCCAGGACACCGACTGCCAGTTCATCATATCGAGAATGGAACTGAATAAAACTTGCGAAGTACCAACTGGAATCATCGGGTGCAAAACCTGATGTCATTGCGGCCCGTACTGCAATACCTGAAAGATAAGCAACCACCAGCACAACCAGCATCGGCCATGGCTTTTTACCCGAAAGGTAAGAAACCAGGACAATCACCAATGGGGCAATCAGGTAGAACATCTCCTCAATGACCAGACTCCACGAGCCGCCAGGGATGTAAGCCTCATTGATATTGAAATAGCCCGGAAAGAAGTAAGGCCCCGTTGTCTGCAGAAACAACATCCCCGAAAGCATGCTTTTTACAGCTATAAAATCGAACACCCCACCCGCTTTCAATACAAAACACAAAAGCATTATAAAATAATAAATTGGAAGTATTCGTAAAGCTCTCTTCTTGTAAAACTCCACAAAATCGAAACGACCCGATGTTGTTTTATCGAGAATAATTCCACCGATCAAAAAACCACTCAGTACAAAAAATATGTCTACGCCTATCCAACCGACAGGAAACAAATGGAAGTGGTAGAGAACTACAAGCGCAACCGCCAGCGCCCTTAAGCAATCGACGCCCGGATACGCACCCGCACCGGTCAAATAGCCCCAGTGCTCCTTGATATAACCCATTGCAGACAATCCTCTGGCTTGGCTAAATAGTTTCTGAATTGTACCGTCGTGCAGGGCGCCGGGTGAACAAAACCGTCCGCCTTCCGACAAGGCTCTGTCTCTGCTTGCCCTGTACGAAGGAGTGGTTGGGAGGGGACGCAGTAACACCGCCACGCCCCCTATCCTGAATCCAGACAAAAGGCGGCCACCTACCCACCGGCGAGATCCTCGGCGAGCGTTTCATTCGGTCTAATACAAACGGAATCAAAAAATCCCGGCATCTTGCTCACTAAAAACAGTAAGCATTCTGTCGGGACTTAGAGGTGCGAGACAGATGATCGTAGCGTCTTGGCTCGACTACCCCAGAGCATCAATCTTGCGACGAAGATCCTGAATGACGGCATCAAGCTCATAAACCAGGAAGTTGACTGGCGTCAGAACCCCGTCAACACTGAAAATACTTCCGTCTTTTCTCGTAGTCGTCACTACACGCTTCGCAGTAAGGAGTTCTGACTCATCCACCTCTCTAGCTTCAAGATAGGCGATCTGATTATTGATGTGCTGGAGCTGCTGCTCAACAAATGCAAACGGGTCATCCTTGGTCCCGACAGGACCTGTTTCAGGACGCACAGGACACGGCTTGACCGCTTCCAGGGAATAGGCGATCTGATCCACCACATTCATTTTCGAGGAGCGTGCCAAAAATTTCTCCTCGTCAGAAGAGTCCACATATTCTGGAAAGTAGAAATAGGATACTGACAAGGTCTTGAACTCAATACCGATTTCACTGTTCGCAGAGTATCTCAGCCCCCAATGCGGGCAACTGGGTGATGCATACTCGTGCTTCGCCATTGCATCTGTTTCCGAATCAGAGGAAAAGAACCGAAACGTATGCTCGTTGAAACAGATGTTGTTATTGTGAAATGGATTGGCCAGGTTAGCCGTGGTTGTAAAATAGGGAACAACGATCTTGAGTTGACCAGCCGGCTTCAAAACCCGATAGCACTCCTCCATGACATGAAGAAAGCCCTCGATCGTCAAATGTTCTAGAGTATGCGATGAAAAAATGAAATCAACACTGCTGTCCTCAAACGGGAGGCGTTCCTTATTGAGATCAAGCGTGATATCGGCATCGCTCATCGCAGAAAAATCAATGCCGATTGCCCCGGTGATTTTTTTCCTTCCACAGCCAATATCAAGAACTACCATAAATAAAACCTACTCATATTTGATATGACTCTAAGCGCTATACACGTAGATCACGATGCAAGCCACTTACCTTACACACCCGAATCACCGGGCGCCCCTGACAGCGTTCATTTCATCTTTCCAGTAACACCGGCTATTCCATCTCGCGTACCACGGAGCATCATCTTAACGCACGCCATTCGATCCGAAGAAAAAACACCAAAAAAAACCAGCGCCCTCAGGCATCGTGCAAGGTCGGCTATTTTCCAACGAAGCGGCATATAGGATCTTTGCTGAAGCAGAATGCTATTACGGAACATATAGTAATAACGGAAAGGTGAATGGTACGGAACGGTTCGCCAACGAAGAAACCAGAATCTGGCTCTGCGATCACCCAACGAATGCAGCATGATTGCGTCGTTTACGCCAAATAGCTTGAGTCCCATAGACTTCGCGCGCAAGCACCATTCAGTGTCGACGTGATCGATAAACAGGCTCGCATCCACGCCCCCGACCTTGGCGATTGCCGAAAGGGGAATCAGCGATCCGGAGGAAATTAGAAAGTCTGCCTCGACGACTCCGCTGTCAGGGGCGCAGTCTATTCGAGAAAAACCGAAATACCCGATACGTACAAAACTGGACAATTTGCCGCCGTCGAAGTCTTTGTAACCTGGCGCAACCGCTGCCAAGGGAACTCCAGATGACTCCAGCTCCCTCGCTGCCGAAAGCAGCTTCACAACCATATTCTTCTCGGGACAGCTATCCTGATCAAACAGTACGACGTAGGCTGCGTCGGAAGTCTTGGCATATTCAATACCAACGTTCTGTGCGTGACCGATACCCAGGTTTTCACCAAGACTGAGAACAACAGGTCTGTTTTCAATACTTAACTTGCTGACAAAAAGCTCCATCGAATCCGACGACCCATTGTCCACAATAACGATGCTATCGACCTGCGCGCTTAAAGACTCGATCAAATTCCTCAAGTTACCCAGATCTGGAAAGAAGGTAATGATCACTGCACATACAGATGGGACTTGATTTTTCATATAAAACTCGACTGCTCATGCCCATTTATATAGTTACGGAACGTCAAACTACGCGACCTCAATCCTGGAACTCCTCATTTAACGTAAACGTCTCCACACAGCCGCGAGAATCGATAGAATCCCGCCTGAAGCATAGCGACGTCGCAAACGAAAGAAAAAACCCGTTGATTGATTGGCACTCACGTAGTGCGACCGGACCAGTGATCGATCAGGCGCAACAGTCATTGTCCCAAGCCTTTCAAGCAAAGGATGTACTACAGAGTCCCAGCGGAAGCCTTTTGAATAGTTGCGAACGTTTTCCTGGTATCTTTTATGCTCGCTTTTATCAGTCATCAAGACCGTTATAGCCTGAACCCAGCCCTCAAGGTCTTCAAAGCCGACGGATATACCCGTCCCCTCGGGAATCAGAGAATCACCAAACACATCGCCTTGTGTTGCGATGATCGGCAAGTCACACCAGAGATAATCCAGCATCCGGGTTCGAAACGAGAAGCGCGTTTCAGGGTTATCAAAGTGAGAACTTATACCGGCATCTGCATCAAGCAGAAAATTATGGCGATCGTCATAGTCCACCCAGCCAAAATTAAAGTGGACAAATTTATCGATCAACCCGAGCTCGGTGGCCAGATCGACTGCGCAAGCACACATATCATGCTGAGCAATGCTGGCATTTGGATGCTTGACCCCAATGAACACGAGATGCACTCGTGCACCTTCCGAAACCAGGCGGTGGACGGCCTTGATAGGCGTCAATGGATCAAACCATTGATACAACCCACCTCCCCATACAAGAACAAAATCATCTGCAGGGATATTAAAGGTTGAGCGTATCGCTCGCCTGGTCAGCGCCGGCCGCTGCGACGACAATCCAAATGGCAGCAGCGATATCAGGTCGGAAACATCGGCGTGACTCGCCTGCGGCCAACGATCTGCGTTGACTCGTCCGGCCAACGTCAGTGCACCCAGCCAGAATTCTCGCTGTTTTTCACTGGCACAAAGGAAGTGATCTCCGTACACGAGTTGCTCAAGCAGCACATCGCATAAAAAATTGCTGGTCATTCCTCTTACATCAAGGCTTACACCCTCGGAGGCCTGATGATATTCAAGTGGAACCGGGCAATAAAGGTCTACCACAAGGCAACCTTTTGATTCCTTTAAAAAAGGATGTGATCTTAAAGCGTCACCTTGAACTATCAGAAAATCCGCATTTTCTGCTGTCGACTTGAAATCCGCGTCCGAGAACTTTTTTGTTTCGAACAATACGTCAACCAACGGCTGAACTTTCGGTGCATATAGCTTAACGTCAAAGCTTTGTGAGAGAACCTTTGCCATTTCCACACATCTGATTGCCGGCCCGGCCATTTTTAGCCCGACGACATCATTACAGACGATCAAAACAGTTTTTTTCCTCACATTATGCCCGCCTTCAGGAGATACAAACCGGCAGCAATCAGTGCAACAAAAGCAAAGGTTTTTATCACTTTTCGAACAGGAGCCCTGTTCAAGAGCGACTTCAACTTTCCTTTCAATACGAATCCATATATCGAAGTCGCTGTCGCGCCTTCCATTCTCTTGGCGACGCGTGACATGCCGCTCAGATGGAAATGTTTTACATAGTTGAATCTAATTCTGGAAGACATCAAGCGTTCAGAATTATGAGAAATTCTGTCGAGTGCCTCGCGCCAGGTTGGAATAATCGACTCATGCGAATGGTTCAATTCGACATATTTGAAGGATTCTTCCTTTATCGTTTCGCGTAATTGAGGATTATCAACGAGACGCTTGATAGCCTCCACCCAATCGGCGACATTGTTATCAACCAACAGACCGGAGCGCTCCGACACTACGCACTCGACATAGGGCGTCGTATTGCTATAGATCGCGGATATCCCGCAGCCACCGTACTCTCTAAACTTATTATTCGTCTTGGAAGCGTTGAACTGGCTTTCCATCAACGGCGCCAACCCGACACTCCAGTTTCGCCCCATTTTGAACTCAAGAAATTTTGAATAGTCCGAAAATCCGGGGAACCACTGCACATTATTCAAGCTGCGTAATTCATCGGAAACACCACCGATGAACTCAAAGCGAATTTCCGGCCGCTCTTTCCCTAACTGCTCAACCACTTCCTGAAGCAGCGCAAACTCTTCTTCCTTATAGCCACCGGCGTACCCGACCACGGCGTCTCTTGCAGGTTTTACTGCAAGTTTTTTTGCAATCTTACGGATCAGCGAAGTGTCAAAAGGGACAGGTAACAACTCACACTTCACATCGGGAAATCTTCGATTGATAAATTCGGCAAATGTTTTGTTGTGCGTAATCACGAAACTGGCATTCTCAACAAAAGCGTCAAGCGACATGACGACTTCTGCCGATTTGTAATAGCGTGCCAACTCTCCCGAGCCGGTGATTTTCCAGAAATTGTCATCGAGATAATACGCATAGGGAATGCCATGCTCGCGCAAGTATGTCGGCAACCAGGCGTATCTTGGATCACAACTCCGGCAAAAGATGTTGACACCGCTGACGAGGGATGACCAGCCAACAGTGCTTAGCAGTCGGGTATCGCAACTACCTTCACCACTCACATCATTCAGCAGGCGCGATACAATCCTTGTGGTCGAAATATCACCTTCAATCCAGAAATTTATTTTGCTGAATGACATACATAATCCATAGTAGTAAAAATAGTCTAAACCGTTAATCCGAAGTATCCCGCCGCGCGCCGCGAGACTCAATCAAAGCTTCACATTCAAAACATTCCCGTCATCAATCGTGCGTTACATCTATAGAGCGCCATTCGCGCCTGCGGCACCGAAGAAAGAGAATTCAGAATCTTCAGGGTATCAGGCACGGTGCTTTACCAATGTTTCCTGATAGTGAATGGCCGTCTGACGCATGGCTCGATCTGAGTGTATCGGTGGAGTCCACCCCAGTAACTCATAGTTCTTGGAGATGTCAACCTGCAGAGAACCGCAGACCCGACTTGCAATCGCTTGTTTGCCCAGCAGCGTCGCCATAGAGAGTATCAGCCACTCTGGCAAGGCAATCAGCCGGGATCGCTTATCCAGAGCGTTCGCCAGGCTGTTCAATAACTGAGGCGTGGAGAGGTCCCGACCATCGCTAACCAGAAATGTCTGATTGGCTGCTGCAGGATGATTGATACACGTGACGATAAAATCCACCAGGTTGCCAAGCGCAACCAGACTTCGCTGGTTGCGTATGCCACCTAACGGCAGCGGAACCCCTCTGTCGAGCCAGCGCAACATGTTCAGAAAATTGGCTTTGACTCCAGGTCCATAGACCAGTGGAGGGCGAATGATCACAACCTCCATTGAAGTCTCGAGTGCCAGTTGCTTCAGTGCTTGCTCGGCCTCGTACTTGGAGACCCCATAAGGGTCTTGGGGAGCAGGCGCATCATCTGCGCTGAACGGTTTCCCCGGGAGCGTGCCTTCCCCATTGACCTTGATCGAACTGATGAAAATGAAGCGTCGCACTCCTGCTTCTGCTGCCTGCTTCGCCAGTCGCAAGGTTCCTTCCACATTGACCTTGCGAAACTCAGCGAGGGCGTCCTCGGCAAGTTCATTCATCACATGCACTCGCGCGGCCGTATGAACAACTACATCCACGCCATTCAAATCAGGCCGGTGACTCGGGTTATCCATGTCAAAAGACACAGTCGGGCATAATCCCTGCAATTGCGTAGCACGACGCGCGGCAGCGATAGGCGCGTATTTTTTATCGAGCAACAGGCGCATGACCAGCCGCTGCCCGACGAACCCGCTGGCACCGGACACAAAAATGCTCGGTTTTGGCATGATGCTCAAGACTTGTTCCCCAACAATGCGCTAGCCCAGCAGATAAAGAAGAAGAAGACCTTATCCCTTACCCGACGCCTGCATTGCCAGGCCCTGAAGGAAAGCTTGACCAGTTGCATCCCACGCAACTGCCCACCACTGACGACCGATGACGCCTGCTCCGGCTTCACCAACGTTGCAATGAGTTCAACCTGACTGAACCACCAGCCGTCATGGATGGTTTTATAGCGGGTAATCAATGGCCGAAGACCGGTATTGGCACCGACTTGATTACGCTCGTGCTGGCGATAATCCATAGATGCCCCTGGATCGATATACCAGCGATAGCCGTTGCTTCGTGCATAGGCATAGCAATACCAGTCGTGCAGGCTGACGCCTTGCAGTTGCTGCCAGTTCGCAAGCATTGAAGCCTTTAACGAGCCCGCCAGAGCGTTACTCATAACGTAAGTACAACCCGGCCCGGCAGCCTCGAACAAATAGTCCAGATCGACCTGTGGCTGCGCTTTGTCCAGAAGGACAGTCTTGCCATCAGGCCAGAATGCAGTGACGTTACTGGAGTACGCATCAACGCTTTGCTCTGCAATGCTTTGAGTTGCACGAAACAGCTTGTTCGAATGCCAGATGTCATCCTGATCCGAAAAAGCGATGAAGTCGAAGTGATCGAAGTCGACATCACGGATAAGTCTGAAGAAATTACGCGATGCGCCGCCAAATCGTCCGGATTCAGGGAGGATCACCACACCGGGATGCTCAACGGCGTATGCTCGGCACAGCGCTTCCGTACCGTCTGAAGAGGGATCAATACTGATGTAAACAGTTACATTAACTGCTGATTGATTGAGGATTGAGGAAAGCTGCTCCTCAATCCACGGTATTCCATTATAGGCAGCCAGTAAAACTGCAACCTTCGGATGTTCTACTGGCATGCCGTTCCTGCTTGCACGGATTGAACGCTTTGTTTGAATGTCGAACTTTCCAGACTCAGAAAGAAGTCGAATCCAACAATTTTTTCAGGTATTGCCCGTAGCCTGTTTTCTTGAGGGCCTCTGCCTGCTCGCTCAACTGATCCGACGTAATCCAGCCATTGTTGTATGCAATTTCTTCAAGGCACGCCACCTTCAAACCCTGGCGGTGTTCGATGGTGTGCACGAAATGGCTCGCCTCAAGCAGCGAGTCGTGAGTACCGGTATCCAGCCATGCAAAGCCTCGACCGAGCATTTCGACATTGAGGGTTTGTTGCTCGAGATAGGCACGGTTAACGTCTGTAATTTCCAGCTCGCCTCGCTCGGACGGCTTGATGCCCTTGGCAATATCGACAACCTGGTTATCGTAGAAATAAAGACCGGTGACAGCGTAACTGGATTTAGGCTTGAGCGGTTTTTCTTCGATGCTCAATGCCCGACCAGTCGCATCGAACTCAACGACGCCGAAACGCTCAGGATCAGAAACGTGATAACCGAAGACCGTCGCGCCTTTTTCCTGAGTGCTGGCGGAACGCAAGTTATCGGAGAAGTGCTGACCGTAAAATATGTTGTCACCGAGGATCAAACAGCACGGATCCTTACCGATGAACTCCTCACCGATAATGAAGGCCTGAGCCAAACCATCAGGACTTGGTTGTTCGGCGTAGGTCAGCTGAATACCGTAGCGGCTGCCGTCACCGAGCAGCTTGCGAAAGTTTGGCAGATCTTCAGGGGTGGAAATGATCAGGATTTCTCGCATACCTGCGAGCATGAGCACGGACAACGGATAAAAAATCATCGGTTTGTCATAGATCGGCAACATTTGCTTGGAAACACCCAACGTCAACGGGTGCAAGCGTGTTCCCGAACCACCGGCCAGAATAATTCCCTTTCGATTTGTCTTGATCATTTATTAAAAACTTCCATCAGCATTCTGTTTACGCCGCTTTGCCATTCCGGCAGGCGAAGGGCAAAATTATTTCGCAGTTTCTGGGTGTTCAGGCGTGAATTCAAGGGACGACGGGCCGGAGTCGGGTAGGCCGCCGACTCGATCGGGTTTACTTCAGTCACCTTCAATTGCTCGCCAATCTTTCGCGCGAACTCTATGACATGGGAAGCATAGCCGTGCCAGGAAACTTCACCACCGGCAACCAGATGGTAGATGCCCGCCAAATCGGCACTTTGCTTCACTTTCAAAATGGCGTGGGCAGTGACATCGGCAATCAGGTCAGCACCGGTTGGCGCACCCACCTGATCGAAAATCACATTTAACGCCTCACGCTCCTTGGCCAGACGCAACATGGTTTTCGCGAAGTTGTTGCCTCTGACGGAATAGACCCAGCTCGTACGAAAGATCAAGTGCGAACAGCCGGAAGCAACAATTGCCTCTTCGCCAGCGCGCTTGCTGATTCCGTATTGATTAAGGGGCGCAACAGGGTCATCTTCCTTCCAGGGAACATCACCCTCACCACTGAACACATAATCAGTAGAGTAGTGAACCAGCAAGGCATTCAGAGCCAATGCTTCATCCGCCATGACGGCGACTGCCTGGGTATTGATCAGGGCAGCGAGTTCCTTTTCGGACTCTGCTTTATCGACAGCGTTGTAGGCGGCAGCGTTGACTATCACGTCCGGCTTCAGATGCCGGATCGTTGCGCGCAACGCCTCCGGATCCGACAGATCGCCCTGCAGGCCGTTGAGCAGGTGGCGATCCAGCGAGATGAGTTCACCTAGCGGCGCCAGGGAGCGCTGCAGCTCCCAACCCACCTGACCATTTTTTCCAAGAAGAAGGATTCTCATGCTTTATTGGAGCGATCGCTGTAGTTCTGATCAATCCACTGCTGATAGCTGCCGCTTTTCACATGCTCGACCCACTGCGCGTTGTTCAAATACCATTCCACCGTCTTGCGAATACCGGTCTCGAAGGTTTCTTCTGGCGCCCAGCCGAGTTCACGCTGAATCTTGCTCGCATCGATCGCATAACGCTGATCATGTCCCGGACGATCCTGAACATAAGTAATCAAGCTTGCGTGCGGGCGATGAGCTGAGTCCGGACGGAGCTCATCCAGCAGCGCGCAAAGGGTTTGAACCACTTCGATGTTCTGCTTTTCGTTGTGACCACCAATGTTGTACGTCTCACCGATGACACCCTCGGTGACGACTTTGTACAGCGCACGTGCATGATCTTCTACGTACAACCAGTCACGCACTTGATTGCCCTTGCCGTAAACCGGCAGTGGCTTGCCTTCCAGTGCATTGAGAATGATCAGCGGAATCAACTTCTCAGGGAAGTGGCACGGACCATAGTTGTTCGAGCAGTTGGTGACCAGTGTCGGCAGGCCGTAGGTACGGGCCCAGGCACGAACCAGGTGGTCGGAGCTGGCCTTGCTGGCAGAGTATGGCGAGCTTGGCTGATAAGGCGTGGTCTCGGTGAAGAGATCTTCAGGGCCTTCGAGGTCGCCGTACACTTCATCAGTGGAAATGTGATGAAAGCGAAACGCGGCTTTGCGGGTATCGTCCAGCGCAGACCAGTATTGGCGTGCAGCTTCCAGCAACGTGTAGGTGCCGATGATATTGGTCTGGATGAATTCGGACGGACCGGAAATCGAACGGTCAACATGGGATTCAGCAGCCAAATGCATGATTGCATCCGGTTGGTGTTCCCGAAGGACACGATCAATTTGATCACGATCGCAGATATCGACACGCTCAAAGGCATAACGTGAGTTTTGACTAACTTCACCCAACGACTCAAGGTTGCCAGCGTAAGTCAGCTTGTCAACGTTCACGACAGCGTCGTTAGTGTTGGAAATGATATGACGGATGACTGCCGAGCCGATAAACCCGGCGCCGCCGGTTACTAGAATTTTCACGCGAAACCATACCCTTGAGCTACGGACCGCGCCCACAACGAGCGCAGCCTAATCCATGAATGCGAAAGCCGTCATAACCCAGGCCTCCGTCAGAGTCAGTCTGAATCAATGTGGTAACGATGCCACTATCGAACAAGGGCTGCATTTTACAGCTTAATTAACGTTTTACTAATGGATATAGACAGGCAGCGCCGCAAATTCGATGGATGTCCCGCGCCTGTCGTTTTCAGACAAGGCGCTTGCGCACAGCGCGGGACGAGCGTCCCAGAAACCAGCCCAGAACAGGACCGACAAGCATCCCAAGGAGCAGCGCGAGAACCATCACCAGAGATACTGGAAGTTGCGGCCCCGCCCAGCCAAGGAACATCAGCGAGATGGACTGCTGATTCTCCAGCACAAACGCCAGGATCACCAACATCAGTAAAAGAATGAAAACGCCAAGAAGCATGCGTTTGAGGTTACGCATGGGCAACCCCCTGAAAGGTCGTGGCTGTCAAACCCCCTCCTCCTCTTCTTCGTTCACGCGATCACGCAACTCTTTGCCCGGCTTGAAATGCGGAACAAACTTGCCGTCAAGGCTGACAGACTGACCAGTCTTCGGATTGCGGCCGACCCGCGGCGCACGATAGTGCAAGGAAAAGCTGCCAAAACCACGGATCTCGATCCGATCACCAGTGGCCAGACATTGGGACATTTGTTCAAGCATGGTCTTGATGGCCAGCTCCACATCCTTGGATGAGAGCAGCCCTTGATGGGTGACAATTCGTTCGATCAACTCCGACTTCGTCATATTTTTCCCTTCTTTTTCAAGCAGCTAGATCAGCGCTTGAAAGGTTTTAGCATGCCCGGAAGATTTTGAACAGCCCAGGGATTGACATATCTTCTTCAGCGTCAAAACGCCCGTTTTCAGGGCGAAAAACCATACATCCACGCCAGCAGACACTCAGCGACACATCACCAGCATGGTCCGAGTCACGTAGCCTGCGGGATTGAAGCCAAAAGGGAATTCATCTTCATCTTTCGCTTCATCAGATCGGGTGAGCACCTTATAACCTGCCCCCTTGCACTCCTTCGCCGCACGCTTTTGACATTTTTCCCAGCCCGACCCCAACCCCGAACAGTCGATCTCTATACCGCTGACACCACGCACCGCGTGGGTTTTGGCACTTGTGGTGCAACCCGCCAGAACCAGCACAGCCACGAGGAGAATAAACTTGTTCATCCACTTCCTTATGCCAGGCAACAGCCCGACTACTACACACCTAAGACCAAGCTTAGTCGCGAATAGGCGACTGATCCGATTAAAGAAACAGACCACCAAGCGAAGACTTTGGTTTCACACACAAGGAGCAATAGGGAATCCAGTACACCAAATCGCAGGCACAAAAAAGGGCGACCGAAGTCGCCCTTTTTAATGATCAGACAGAACTCAGTTCTGTTTGGCCATTGCTTGACGCAGCAGTGCCGCCATAGTGGTGTCAGCTGCTTCACCTTCCGGAGCTGCTTTCAGGCTCTGGATGGCTTCTTTCTCTTCAGCATCGTCTTTCGATTTGATCGACAGCTGGATTACGCGGCTCTTACGATCAACGCTGATGATCTTGGCTTCTACTTGCTGGCCTTCTTTCAGAACGTTGCGCGCGTCTTCAACGCGGTCACGGCTGATTTCGGAGGCTTTCAGAGTCGCTTCGATATCGTCGGCCAGAACGATGATGGCGCCTTTGGCGTCAACTTCTTTCACGGTGCCAGTAACGATTGCGCCTTTGTCGTTAACCGAGACGTACTCGGAGAACGGATCGCTTTCCAGTTGCTTGATACCCAGGGAGATACGCTCGCGCTCTGGGTCAACCGACAGGATAACGGTGTCCAGCTCGTCGCCCTTCTTGAAACGACGTACGGCTTCTTCGCCCACTTCGTTCCAGGAGATGTCGGACAGGTGAACCAGACCGTCGATGCCGCCGTCCAGACCAATGAAGATACCGAAATCGGTGATCGACTTGATGGTGCCGGAGATTTTATCGCCCTTGTTGAACTGGCCAGAGAAGTCTTCCCATGGGTTCGACTTGCACTGCTTGATGCCCAGGGAGATACGACGACGCTCTTCGTCGATGTCCAGAACCATAACTTCCACTTCGTCGCCGACTTGTACGACTTTCGAAGGGTGGATGTTCTTGTTGGTCCAGTCCATTTCCGAAACGTGTACCAGACCTTCAACGCCTTCTTCCAGCTCAGCGAAGCAGCCGTAGTCGGTCAGGTTGGTTACACGAGCGGTAACGCGAGTGCTTTCTGGGTAACGGGCTTTGATAGCAACCCATGGATCTTCGCCCAGTTGCTTCAGGCCCAGGGAAACACGATTGCGCTCGCGATCGTACTTCAGAACCTTGACGTCGATCTCGTCGCCAACATTGACGATTTCGGAAGGGTGCTTGATACGCTTCCACGCCATGTCGGTGATGTGCAGCAGGCCGTCCACGCCACCCAGATCGACGAATGCGCCGTAATCGGTGAGGTTTTTGACGATACCTTTGACTTGCTGGCCTTCTTGCAGGGATTCCAGCAGAGCTTCACGCTCGGCGGAGTTCTCGGCTTCCAGGACGCTGCGACGGGAAACGACAACGTTGTTGCGCTTCTGGTCCAGCTTGATGACCTTGAATTCCAGCTCTTTGCCTTCCAGGTGCGTGGTGTCGCGCACTGGACGGACGTCAACCAGGGAACCTGGCAGGAACGCACGGATGCCGTTAACGTCGACAGTGAAGCCGCCTTTAACCTTACCGTTGATAACGCCCTTGACCACTTCCTCAGCTGCGAAGGCTGCTTCCAGAACGATCCAGCATTCAGCGCGCTTGGCTTTTTCACGGGACAGCTTGGTTTCACCGAAACCGTCTTCAACCGAGTCCAGAGCAACGTGAACTTCGTCACCGACGTTGATGTTCAGTTCGCCAGCGTCGTTGTAGAACTGCTCCAGAGGGATCAGTGCTTCGGACTTCAGGCCAGCGTGAACGGTTACCCAGCGAGCTTGGTAATCGATATCAACGATAACACCGGTGATGATGGAGCCTGCCTGAAGGTTCAGGGTCTTTAGGCTTTCTTCAAAGAGTTCCGCAAAGCTTTCGCTCATTTTAATTCCTGTTGATTAGGGCGAAAAAGTACGCCCATCTCCACATCCCAGACGATGTGGGTTAGTTTCATTAAAAAGAAGCACCGCAGGACTATGACTGGTCCCCTGTGGCCTTCTTGGTCACCCGGCGATATCGCGAATGGCGATCTCGCTCATGATGCGTTCAAGCACCTGATCGATGGACAACTCCGTGGAATCCAGCTGTATCGCGTCGGCCGCCGGCTTGAGCGGGGCCACCGCTCGCTGGGTATCACGCTCATCGCGCGCACGAATCTCATCTAGCAGACTCGACAGACTAACACCCTCGACTTTGCCCTTCAACTGCAAATATCGACGGCGCGCCCGCTCCTCGGCACTGGCGGTCAGGAAAATCTTCAAGGGCGCATTCGGAAATACCACCGTTCCCATGTCGCGGCCATCGGCCACCAGGCCCGGCGTTTCCTGGAAAGCACGCTGGCGCTGCAGCAGCGCCTCACGCACGGCCGGCAATGCAGCCACCTGGGAAGCGCCGGAACCGACGCTCTCGGTGCGGATGACATCGCTGACTTCATCACCTTCCAGAATGATGCGCTGCAACTGACCGTCGGTCGCCGCGATGAACTGCACATCCAGATGAGCGGCCAGTTTCTTCAGCAACTCTTCATTGGTCAGGTCGACACCATGGTTGTGCGCAGCAAACGCCAGCAAGCGATACAGCGCACCGGAATCCAGCAGGTTCCAGCCCAGACGCTTGGCCAGAATCCCGGCTACGGTGCCTTTGCCCGAGCCGCTTGGCCCATCGATGGTGATGACCGGAGCAATGTTGTTCACGACTGAGCCTCTTGCGCCACACGAATGCCGACCTGCGCGCACAGCGCCAGGAAGTTCGGGAACGATGTCGCGACGTTGGCGCAATCATGGATGCGGATCGGTGCAGTGGCGCGCAGCGAGGCCACGCTGAAAGCCATCGCGATACGGTGATCGCCATGACCATGCACTTCGCCGCCGCCAATCTGGCCGCCGTCGATGATGATGCCGTCCGGGGTCGGCTCGCACTTGACGCCCAGCGCCAGCAAACCGTCCGCCATGACCTGAATACGGTCCGATTCCTTGACCCGCAACTCTTCGGCGCCGGTCAGCACGGTGCGCCCTTCGGCACAGGCTGCCGCCACGAACAGTACCGGGAACTCGTCGATGGCCAGTGGAACCAGCGCTTCCGGAATCTCGATACCTTTGAGTTTAGCTGCTCGCACGCGCAGGTCTGCAACCGGCTCGCCGCCCACTTCACGCTGGTTTTCCAGGGTGATGTCGGCGCCCATCAAGCGCAGGATGTCGATCACACCGGTACGTGTCGGGTTGATACCGACGTGCTCGAGCACCAGCTCCGAACCTTCGGCGATCGACGCTGCCACCAGGAAGAACGCCGACGACGAGATGTCGCCCGGTACTTCGATGTGGGTCGCGGTCAGCTTGCCGCCGGACTCAACCGATGCCGTGGCACCATTGACACTTACCGGATAGCCGAAGCCGCGCAGCATGCGCTCGGTATGGTCACGGGTCGGCGCCGGCTCGGTCACGGTGGTCTTGCCTTCGGCGTACAGACCCGCCAGCAGCAGGCAGGATTTCACCTGGGCACTGGCCATCGGCATGGTGTAGGTCAGGCCTTTGAGCTTGTGACCGCCACGAATAGTCATCGGCGGACGACCTTCGGCAGCGGTTTCGATCACGGCGCCCATTTCCCGCAGCGGGTTGGCCACGCGATTCATTGGACGCTTCGACAGCGACGCATCACCGGTCAGAGTGCTGTCGAAATCCTGCGCGGCCAGCAGGCCGGACAGCAGACGCATCGAAGTGCCGGAGTTGCCCAGATAGATCGGGCCCGGCGCAGGTTTCAGGCCGTGCAGGCCGACACCGTGAATGGTCACGCGGCCGTGATGCGGGCCTTCGATGACCACTCCCATGTCGCGGAACGCCTGCAAGGTCGCCAGGGCATCTTCGCCCTCGAGGAAGCCTTCGACTTCAGTGACGCCTTCAGCCAGAGAACCGAGCATGATCGAACGGTGGGAAATCGATTTGTCACCTGGTACGCGAATCCGACCGGACAGGCGGCCACCAGGTTGAGCCAGGAAAATCAGATCGTTGGAATTCATAGCGTCCACATAGGCCCTGCGGGCCAGGATTTTACTGAAATGCTCGCGGGCAACCCGGGCGCGCGTGAAGACGCCCAACAATTGGTGCCCATCCCCTGCATCGACCGCGTCGCGCAAGGCGTCGAGGTCGCTGCGAAATGTATCGAGTGTGCGCAGGACAGCCTCGCGGTTGGCGAGAAAGATGTCATGCCACATGACCGGGTCGCTTCCGGCGATTCTTGTGAAATCGCGAAAACCGCCCGCAGCGTAACGGAAGATCTCAAGGTTTTCATTGCGCTTGGCCAGCGAATCAACCAGACCGAAGGCGAGCAGGTGCGGCAGATGACTGGTCGCCGCCAGCACTTCATCGTGACGCTCGACCTGCATGTGCTCGACGTCGGCACCCAGCTCGCGCCACAAGCGATCAACCACTGCCAGCGCAGCCGGATCGGTCTGCTCCAGCGGGGTCAGAATCACCTTGTGACGACGAAACAGCTCTGAGTTGGAGGCTTCCACCCCGCTCTGCTCGGAACCGGCAATCGGATGACCCGGCACGAAACGCGCCGGCATGCCGCCGAACGCTTCGGTCGCCGCGCGCACCACATTGCCCTTGGCGCTGCCGACATCCGTCAGGATCGCCTGCCCCAGATCCATGCCAGCCAGACGGGCCAGCACTTTTTCCATGGCCAGGATCGGCACCGCCAACTGGATCACGTCCGCGCCCTGGCAGGCAGCCACCAGGTCTTCTTCGCAGCGATCCACCACACCCAACTCGACCGCCAGCTTTCGCGATTGCGGGTCGAGATCGACCCCGACCACTTCGCGGCACAGACCGCTCTCACGCAAGCCTTTGGCAAACGAACCACCGATCAACCCCAGACCGACCACCACCAGGCGCCCGATCATAGGTGCAGCAGATTGCAGCGCAGTGACATCACCCACGAGCCAGAACCTTGCGCAGCGCTTCGAGGAAGCGGCTGTTTTCCGCCGGCAGACCGATGGTCACCCGCAGATGGTTCGGCATGCCGTAGTTGGCCACCGGACGCACGATCACGCCTTCGCGCAGCAGACTCTGGAACACCGGAGCCGCCACCTGACCGAGGTCGACGCAGATAAAGTTGCCCTTGGACGGAATCCAGCTCAGGCCCAGCTCGCGGAAACCCGCTTCCAGCTGTTGCATGCCGGACTCGTTGAGCTGACGGCTCTGCGCCAGATATTCCTCGTCCTTCAGCGCCGCACACGCCGCGGCCAAGGCCAGACTGTTGACGTTGAACGGCTGACGCACGCGATTCAGCACATCCGCCACCACTGGCGTGGACAAACCGTAGCCAACCCGCAGCGCCGCCAGACCGTAGGCCTTGGAGAAGGTGCGCGAGACCAGCAGGTTCGGGTAAGCCGCGAGGAAATCCAGACCATCCGGCAGATCGCTGCCTTCGGCGTATTCGATGTAAGCCTCGTCCAGCACCACCAGCACGTGCTCCGGCACGTCCTGCAGGAACTCGTCCAGCGCCTCGGCGCCGAACCAGGTGCCGGTCGGGTTGTTCGGGTTGGCGATGAACACCACGCGAGTGTTGGCGTCGATGGCGGCCAGCATCGCTGGCAGGTCATGCCCCCAATCCTTGGCCGGAACGACTTTGGCCTGAGCACCGACCGCCTGGGTCGCAATCGGATAGACCGCGAACGCGTGCTCACTGAACACGGCATTCAGGCCCGGCGCCAGGTAGGCGCGCGCCACCAGCTCGAGAATGTCATTGGAGCCGTTGCCCAGGGTGACCTGGTTCAGCTCGACACGGCACTGCTCGGCCAGCAGGGATTTCAGCGCAAAACCGTTACCGTCCGGATAACGGGTCAGCTCATCCAGCGCTTCGCGGATCGCGGCCAGCGCCTTCGGGCTGGCGCCCAGCGGGTTTTCGTTGCTCGCCAGTTTGACGATGCTCGCCGGATCCAGATCCAGTTCGCGAGCCAGTTCGTCCACGGGCTTGCCCGGAACGTATGGCGAAAGTTGTTGCACGCCCGGCTGTGCCAGAGCGAGGAAGTTGCCACTCATTGCTACCACCCCTTAAAGAACTGCTTTCGGGTAGGAACCCAGCACCTTGAGTGCTACTGCTTCCTGACTGATCTTTTCCAGCACACCCTTGATCAGCGGATCACGGTGATGGCCGACGAAGTCGATGAAGAACACGTAGGTCCATTTACCGCTGCGCGACGGACGGGTTTCGATCCGGGTCAGGTCGATCCCGTTGTCATGGAACGGCACCAGCAGCTCATGGAGCGCGCCGGGCTTGTTGCTCATGGACACGATGATCGACGTCTTGTCGTCGCCGGTCGGCGGCACTTCCTGGTTACCGATCATCAGGAAGCGCGTGGAGTTGTCCGGACGATCCTCGATCTTCTCGGCCAGACGGGTCAGGCCATACAGCCCGGCCGCCATGTCACCGGCGATCGCCGCCGAGTTCCACTCACCCTTGACCCGCTTGGCCGCTTCGGCGTTGCTGGACACCGCCACGCGCTCGACATTCGGGTAATGGGCGTCCAGCCACTTGCGGCACTGGGCCAGCGACTGGGCGTGGGAATAAATGCGGCTGATGCTGTCGGTCTTGGTGTTTTCACCTACCAGCAGATGGTGGTGAATCCGCAGCTCGACTTCGCCACAGATGACCATGTCGTGCTCGAGGAAGCTGTCGAGGGTGTGGTTGACCGCACCTTCGGTGGAGTTCTCCACCGGCACCACGCCAAAATTCACCGCACCGGCCGCCACTTCGCGGAACACTTCGTCGATCGCCGCCATCGGCTTGCTGATCACCGCGTGACCGAAGTGCTTCATGGCCGCCGCTTGGGTGAAGGTGCCTTCCGGACCGAGGTAGGCTACTTTCAGCGGGTTCTCGAGGGCGAGGCACGAGGACATGATTTCGCGGAACAGCCGCGCCATCTCTTCGTTGCCCAGCGGCCCCTTGTTGCGTTCCATCACGCGCTTGAGGACCTGCGCCTCGCGCTCCGGACGATAGAACACCGGCTGCTCGCCTTCGGCCAGACTGGCCATCTTGACCCGTGCAACCTCTTCGGCGCAGCGTGCACGATCGCTGATCAGCTGGAGGATCTTCTCATCCAGGTTATCGATGCGAACGCGCAGCGCCTTGAGCTCCTGCTCGGACATCAGGAATGCTCCTTCTCGAATTCAGCCATGTAACCAACCAGAGCCTCAACCGCATCCAGGCCCAGGGCGTTATAGATCGAGGCACGCATGCCGCCGACCGAACGATGCCCCTTGAGGTTGAGCAGGCCACGGGCGTCGGCGCCGGCCAGGAACGCCTTGTCCAGACGCTCGTCAGCCAGGCGGAACGGCACGTTCATCCACGAGCGGGCGTTGATGCTGATCGGGTTGGTGTAGAAATCGCTGTTGTCGATGAAGCCGTACAGGCGATCTTTCTTCGCCTTGTTGCGCTGCTCCATCGCGGCGACGCCGCCCTGCTCCTTCAGCCACTCGAAAACGAGGCCCGAGAGGTACCAGGAATAGGTGGCCGGGGTGTTGTACATCGAACCGTTGTCGGCCGAGACCTTGTAGTCGAGCATGGTCGGGCACGAACTGCGGGCGCGGCCCATCAGGTCCTCACGGACGATCACCACCACCAGACCGCTCGGGCCGATGTTCTTCTGCGCACCGGCGTAGATCAGACCGTACTGCGACACATCGATCGGGCGCGAGAGGATATCGGAGGACATGTCGACCACCAGCGGAACGTCACCGGCCTCGGGAACCCAGTCAAACTGCAGGCCACCGATGGTTTCGTTTGACGCATAGTGCAGATAGGCCGCACCCGGGGTCAGCTTCCACTCGTTCTGACCAGGAATGGCCAGGTAGTCATAAGGCTTGGCGCTGGCGGCAACGTTGATTTTGCCGAAGCGACGCGCTTCCTCGATGGCTTTCTTCGACCAGATGCCGGTTTCGACATAGTCGGCAGTGCCGTTCTCGGGCAGCAGGTTCAGCGGAATCTCGGCGAACTGCTGGCTCGCGCCGCCCTGCAGGAACAGCACTTTGTAATTGGAGGGGATGGACAGCAGGTCGCGCAGGTCCTGTTCGGCTTTCTCGGCGATGGCCACGTAGTCATCACTACGATGGCTCATTTCCATGACCGACAGACCCTTGCCGTGCCAGTCGAGCAGCTCGGACTGGGCACGCAACAGGACAGCTTCAGGCAGCGCAGCGGGACCTGCGCAGAAGTTAAAGGCTCGTTTGCTCACATCCACTCTCGCTATGCAATCACGGTAGCGGACAGAGCAAACACTCTGCCCTGCTACGGTTTGGTTAGTCTTGCGACTCTTCTTCGTCTGCGGCGTCCGCCTGCAGGTTGTCGACTGCATCGTCCGGTTCGGCGCCGATCACGCCTTCTTCCAGCTCGACACCTTCTTCACCCTCAAACTCTTCACCCTCGACTTCCGAAGGCTCCTGGACCCGCTCCAGACCAACCAGGGTTTCATCCTTGGCCAGCTTGATCAGGGTCACGCCCTGGGTGTTACGACCCAGACTGGAGACTTCGTCGACACGGGTACGCACCAGCGTGCCCTGGTCGGAAATCAGCATGATCTCTTCACCATCCTGCACCTGAACCGCGCCGACCAGACGGCCGTTACGTTCGTTGCTGACCATGGCGATAACGCCCTGACCGCCACGCTTGTATTCAGGGAACTCGGTGATCGCCGTGCGCTTGCCGTAGCCGCGCTCGGAAGCCGTCAGGATCTCGCTGCCTTCTTCCGGGATCAGCATGGAAATCAGCTTCTGCCCTTCCGGCAGACGCATGCCACGCACACCGCGAGCGGTACGGCCCATGGCGCGGACTTCCGATTCCTTGAAGCGCGTCACCTTGCCGCCGTCGGAGAACAGCATGATTTCCTGCTCGCCATCGGTGATGGCAGCGGAGATCAGGATGTCGCCTTCGTCCAGCTCCAGCGCGATCAGACCGACGCTGCGCTGACGGCTGAAGGCCACCAGCGGGGTCTTCTTGACGGTACCGTTGGCGGTCGACATGAAGATGAACGGTGCCTTCTTGCGGTCGGCAGCCTTGATACGTGCCTTGCGCTCTTCTTCGGTTTCGTTGCTGTTTTCGATTTCTTCTACATCAGCCTCGGCGCCTTCGGCTTCTTCTTCATCAGCCTGACGCTTCATGGCTTCGAGATCGACCGGCAGCATGGTGGTGATGTACTCACCGTCATCCAGAGGCAGCAGGTTGACCAGCGGACGACCACGAGCGGCGCGGGACGCTTCCGGAATCTCGTAGGTCTTGAGCCAGTACACCTTGCCCTTGCTGGAGAACAGCAGCAGCGTGGTGTGGCTGTTGGCAACCAGCAGGTGAGCGATGTAGTCCTCATCCTTCACGCCGGTAGCCGATTTGCCTTTACCGCCACGACGCTGAGCCTGGTACGCAGCCAGTGGCTGGGTCTTGGCATAGCCGCCGTGGGAGATGGTCACGACGCGCTCTTCTTCCGGGATCATGTCACCCAGGGTCAGGTCGAGGCGTGCATCGAGAATCTCGGTGCGGCGCACGTCGCCGTATTCGGCACGGATCACTTCCAGTTCTTCGCGGATCACTTCCATCAGGCGCACGGCGCTGTTGAGGATGCGGATCAGCTCGCCGATCTGGTTGAGGATCTCTTGATACTCGGCCAGCAGCTTTTCGTGTTCCAGGCCGGTCAGGCGGTGCAGACGCAGTTCCAGAATGGCTTGCGCCTGTTCCGGCGACAGGAAGTACTTGCCTTCACGCAGACCGTATTGCGGATCGAGGTTTTCCGGACGGCACGAATCGGCACCGGCACGCTCGACCATCGCGACCACAGCCGAGGACTCCCACGGCGTGCTGACCAGCGCTTCCTTGGCTTCCGACGGCGTCGGCGAAGCCTTGATCAGCGCGATCACCGGGTCGATGTTCGACAGGGCTACCGCCTGACCTTCGAGGATGTGACCACGCTCACGAGCCTTGCGCAGTTCGAACACGGTACGGCGGGTAACAACTTCACGACGGTGACGGACGAAGGCTTCCAGCAGATCCTTGAGGTTCAGGATGCGTGGACGACCGTCGATCAGCGCAACGATGTTGATGCCGAATACCGATTGCAGCTGGGTCTGGGCGTAGAGGTTGTTGAGGATCACCTCAGGCACTTCGCCGCGACGCAGCTCAATCACGACGCGCATACCGTCCTTGTCGGACTCGTCGCGCAGTTCGGTGATGCCTTCGAGTTTCTTCTCTTTTACCAGCTCGGCGATCTTCTCGATCAGACGCGCCTTGTTCAGCTGGTAAGGCAGCTCGGTGATGACGATCTGCTGACGGCCACCGACCTTGTCGATGTCTTCGATGATCGAACGGGCGCGCATGTAAATGCGGCCACGGCCGGTGCGGTAGGCTTCGATGATGCCGGCGCGACCGTTGATGATCGCGGCGGTCGGGAAGTCCGGACCGGGAATGTATTGCATCAGCTCATCGACGGTCAGCTCGGGGTTGTCGATGAGGGCCAGGCAACCGTCGATGACTTCACCGAGGTTGTGCGGCGGAATGTTGGTCGCCATGCCCACGGCGATACCACTGGAACCGTTGACCAGCAGGTTCGGAACGCGGGTCGGCATGACCGCCGGGATCAGTTCGGTGCCGTCGTAGTTCGGCACCCAGTCCACGGTTTCCTTGTGCAGGTCGGCCAGCAGCTCGTGCGCCAGCTTGGTCATGCGCACTTCGGTGTATCGCATGGCCGCGGCGTTGTCGCCGTCCACCGAACCGAAGTTGCCCTGACCGTCCACCAGCAGATAACGCAGCGAGAATGGCTGCGCCATACGAACGATGGTGTCGTACACCGCGGTATCACCGTGCGGGTGATACTTACCGATCACGTCACCGACGACACGGGCAGATTTCTTGTACGGCTTGTTGAAGTCGTTGCCCAGCTCGCTCATCGCGAACAGCACGCGACGGTGCACGGGCTTCAAGCCATCGCGCGCATCCGGCAGTGCACGGCCGACGATCACGCTCATCGCGTAATCGAGATAGGACTGTTTCAGCTCGTCTTCGATATTGACCGGGAGGATTTCTTTGGCCAGTTCGCCCATGAGAAGCCTGATTCCTTTTTCTGGTGAAACTTCGCCATATCCATAGGGGACGCACGAAGCTCGTCGATGCAGGCTGAGTGCCTTGCGCCGACTTACGACAAATCAACAAGTTGACCCTGGATTTGCGCAGTGAAGACAACCCCGTGGGACTGCCTCGGAAAACGCCGGATGTTATCACAAGAGCCGCCACGCACCTATCCCCCAGATGCGCATGGAGCATAGTTAGATGACCGATGACAGGCTTAACGGGGACGAGAGAGGCTCAGAGCTTCTCCGAATGCAAATTTCGAGACGAAATCGCGGATGTTTATTGACTTTCAAGGCCCCATCGCTGGCAAGCCGGCTCCCACAGGATCCGTATCGGACACAAAACCTGTAGGAGTCAGCCTGCTGGCGATGGCCATTTAGCGGGCAGTGAACACCCTTAATGCAAGCGCTTGCGACACATCAACTGGGCCATTTTCGCGGTGTCCGGGCGCTCGACGATGCCTTTTTCGGTGACGATCGCATCGATCAGGTCCGCCGGCGTCACGTCAAATACCGGGTTGAACGCTTCGACATCCGCCCCGACGCGCTTGCCGCCGACTTCCAGCAACTCGGCGCCGTCGCGCTCCTCGATCGGAATGTCATCACCGCTGGCCAGATTCATGTCGATGGTCGAACTCGGTGCCACCACCATGAAACGCACGCCGTGGTGCATGGCGTTGACCGCCAGTTGATAGGTACCGATCTTGTTCGCCACGTCGCCGTTGGCGGTGATCCGGTCGGCGCCGACGATCACCCAGGTCACGCCTTTGGTTTTCATGATGTGCGCGGCGGCGGAGTCGGCATTGAGCGTTACCGGAATGCCTTCGTTGGCCAGTTCCCACGCGGTCAGGCGCGAACCCTGCAGCCACGGCCGGGTTTCGTCGGCATAGACACGCTCGACCATACCTTCGATGAACGCCGCGCGGATCACCCCGAGCGCCGTGCCGAAACCGCCGGTGGCCAGGGCGCCGGTGTTGCAGTGGGTCAGGATCGCCTGAGCATTGCCCTGATGTTTGCGGATCAGGTCGACGCCGAGCTGAGCCATGGTCAGGTTGGCTTCACGATCGCTTTCATGAATGGCGATAGCTTCGGCTTCGAGCGCCGCCAGCGGATCGGCGTTGTCCTTCAGGCGATCCAGCCGGTCATGCATGCGATTCAACGCCCAGAACAGGTTGACCGCGGTCGGACGGGAATCGGCCAACAGCATGAAATCCTCTTCCAGCGCCGCATACCAGTCGCCACCCTCGGCAATCCGGGTACGGGCCGCCAGCACGATGCCGTACGCAGCGCTGATGCCGATCGCCGGCGCACCGCGCACCACCATCGAGCGAATCGCTTCGGCCACGCCGGCGGCGCTGGTGTAGGCGATCCAGTTTTCCTCGAATGGCAAAACGCGCTGATCCAGCAGGTAGAGCGCGCCATCACGCCAATCGATGGCCTTCACTTTCTCCGCAGCCAACAGTCGATCGCGCATCCCTCACCCCGCACTCATGAACAAAAGCCGCCGATTATAGCGATCCCCCCGCGAAGACGCTCGGGTATACTTCGCCATCCTTTACAAAAGCACTGGAACCGACCCTCGATGCCGAAACCTGCCATTGCGCTCGACTTATTATTGCTGCCGACCTGGCTGGTACCCGTCGAACCCGCAGGCGTGGTGCTCAAGGAGCATGGCCTGGGCATCCGCGACGGCCGCATCGTGTTCATCGGCCCGCGTGCCGAAGCCTTGAAGTGTAACGCCGCCGAAGTCCGCGAATTGCCGGACGTGCTGCTCAGCCCCGGCCTGATCAACGCTCATGGCCATGCCGCCATGACCCTGTTCCGCGGCCTCGCTGACGATCTGCCGTTGATGACCTGGCTGGAAAACCATATCTGGCCCGCCGAAGGCAAATGGGTCGATGAAGATTTCGTGCGTGACGGCACTGACCTGGCCATCGCCGAGCAGATAAAAGGTGGCATCACCTGTTTCTCGGACATGTATTTCTTCCCGAAGGTTGCCAGTGAGCGCGTGCACAACAGCGGAATCCGTGCGCAGATCGCCATTCCGATCCTCGATTTCCCGATTCCGGGCGCTGCCAGCGCCGATGAAGCCATTCGTCAGGGCGTCGAACTGTTCGGCGATCTGAAGCATCACGAACGCATCAAAATCACCTTCGGCCCTCATGCACCCTACACCGTCGGCGATGAGAACCTGGAAAAAATCCGCGTGATCGCCGAAGAGCTGGACGCCTCGATTCACATGCACGTCCACGAAACCGCTTTCGAAGTGCAACAGGCCGTTGAACAGCGCGGCGAACGCCCGCTGGCCCGCCTCGGCCGACTGGGCCTGCTCGGGCCGCGCTTCCAGGCCGTGCACATGACCCAGATCAGCGATGACGACCTGGCGTTGCTGGTAGAAAGCAACACCAATGTGATCCATTGCCCGGAGTCGAACCTGAAACTGGCCAGCGGCTTCTGCCCGGTCGAGCGCCTGTGGCAGGCCGGGGTCAACGTCGCGGTCGGCACCGATGGCGCGGCGAGCAACAATGATCTGGACCTGCTGGGCGAAACCCGCACGGCGGCACTGTTGGCCAAGGCTGTTGCTGGCTCGGCCACCGCGCTGGACGCCCATCGGGCGCTGCGCATGGCCACGCTGAACGGCGCGCGGGCCTTGGGGATCGAAGCCGAGACCGGCTCCCTGGAACTCGGCAAGGCCGCGGACATTGTCGCGTTCGATCTGTCCGGCCTGGCACAGCAACCGGTCTATGACCCGGTCTCGCAACTTATTTACGCCACCGGCCGGGACTGTGTGAAACACCTGTGGGTCGCCGGCAAGCAATTACTCGACGACCGGCGCCTGACGCGCCTGGACGAACAGCAGCTGGGCGAAACCGCCCGGGCCTGGGGCCGTCGCATCAGCGGCCACACCGAATCGTAAACACCCCGGGGCAAACTCCGGGGCTACAGCCTTTTTCAAGTTTTAGAGGATTGAATCATGAGCAACGTCGACCACGCCGAAATCGCCAAATTCGAAGCACTGGCCCATCGCTGGTGGGACCGCGAAAGCGAGTTCAAACCGCTGCACGACATCAACCCGCTGCGGGTCAACTGGATTGACGAGCGCGTCAACCTGGCCGGCAAGAAAGTCCTCGACGTCGGTTGCGGTGGCGGCATCCTCAGCGAAGCCATGGCCCAGCGCGGCGCGACCGTGACCGGCATCGACATGGGCGAAGCGCCGCTGGCGGTCGCGCAACTGCATCAGTTGGAGTCCGGCGTGAACGTCGAGTACCGGCAGATCACCGCCGAAGCCCTGGCCGAAGAAATGCCCGAGCAGTTCGACGTCGTCACCTGCCTGGAAATGCTCGAACACGTGCCGGACCCATCGTCGGTGATCCGCGCCTGCTTCCGCATGGTCAAGCCTGGTGGCCAGGTGTTCTTCTCCACCATCAACCGCAACCCGAAGGCGTACCTGTTCGCCATCGTCGGCGCCGAGTACATCATGAAGTTGCTGCCACGCGGCACCCACGACTTCAAGAAATTCATCCGCCCATCCGAGCTGGGTGCGTGGAGCCGCATGGCCGGCCTCACCGTCAAGGACATCATCGGTCTGACCTACAACCCGCTGACCAAGCACTACAAGCTGGCGGCGGACGTTGACGTCAACTACATGATCCAGACCCTGCGCGAGGAGTAAGCCGATGGCCATCAGAGCAGTCCTTTTCGACATGGACGGCACGCTGCTCGACACCGCGCCGGATTTCATCGCCATTTGCCAGGCGATGCGCGCGGATCGCGGTTTGCCGCCAATGAACGACAAGCACATCCGCGACGAAATCTCCGGCGGCGCCAAGGCCATGGTCGCAGTGACGTTTTCGATGGATCCGGAATCACCGGGCTTCGAGGAGTTGCGCCTTGAGTTCCTCGAGCGCTACCTCGCCGGCTGCGCCGTGCACAGCAAGCTGTTCGACGGCATGGGCGAAGTGCTGGCCGACATCGAAAAAGCCAATCTGGTCTGGGGTGTGGTCACCAACAAGCCATTGCGCTTCGCCGAACCGATCATGCAGCAACTGGGGCTGGCCGAGCGCTCGGCCCTGCTGATCTGCCCGGATCACGTGAAGAACAGCAAACCGGATCCCGAGATGCTGATCCTCGCCTGCAAGATGCTTGATCTGGATCCATCGAGCGTTCTGTTTATCGGCGATGATCTGCGCGATATCGAATCCGGCCGTGACGCGGGCACCAGGACCGCCGCCGTGACCTATGGCTACATTCACCCGGACGACAACCCGCGGCACTGGGGCGCGGACGTGGTGGTGGATCATCCGCTGGAGTTGCGCAAGGTGCTGGATAACGCACTCTGCAGTTGCTGAATCGTGTCCACTGCATTCCCATGCCGGTCGTGGGACTGATCAGAAGTTAATGGATTAGAGGTTTTATATGTTTGATTACTCCGCTCGCCCCGAATTGCTCAAGGATCGGGTCATTCTGGTCACCGGTGCCGGTCGCGGCATCGGTGCGGCGGCCGCCAAGACCTACGCGGCCCACGGTGCGACCGTGTTGCTGCTGGGCAAGACCGAAGCCAACCTGACCCAGGTCTACGACGAGATCGAAGCGGCCGGGCATCCGCAGCCGGCGGTGATCCCGTTCAACCTCGAAACCGCCCTGCCCCATCAATACGATGAGCTGGCGGCGATGATCGAGACCGAGTTCGGCCACCTCGACGGTCTGCTGCACAACGCCTCGATCATCGGCCCGCGTACGCCGATCGAACAGCTGTCCGGTGAAAACTTCATGCGCGTCATGCAGGTCAACGTCAACGCGATGTTCATGCTGACCAGCACCCTGCTGCCGCTGCTCAAACTGTCCCAGGATGCCTCGGTGGTGTTCACCTCCAGCAGCGTCGGGCGCAAGGGCCGCGCGTACTGGGGCGCCTATGGCGTGTCCAAGTTCGCCACCGAAGGGCTGATGCAAACCCTGGCCGACGAAGTCGAAAACGTCGCCCCGGTGCGTTCCAACAGCATCAACCCGGGCGCCACCCGCACCAGCATGCGCGCTCAGGCTTACCCGGGCGAAAACCCGCTGAACAACCCGACTCCGGAAGAGATCATGCCGGTCTATCTGTACCTGATGGGCCCGGACAGCACGGGTATCAACGGCCAGGCATTCAACGCTCAGTAGTGCCATACGTCGCATTTGTTGCCGCGGCGGATTCCCGTCGCGGCAGGCATTTGCCGCTTTGCGCAGGCCTGTTTCAGTCAAATAACCACCACCTCTCTCCTCACACAAAACTCAAGCCTTTGATTCGCAACGGTTTTAATAAAACCTGAACTGAATGGCACGACTTTCGCTCTACATTCCCTGAAAGCACGCCGAGTGAAGGCAGTCGGGCAAGGCCTGATTCGATAGCTGACTAATCGTCATCGGGCAGACTAAACTTACGCCAAATGTCCTACGGGACTGATGGATCAGTATGACGCGCAGCCCATAGCCGCTCTCACCCAGCCTGTAAGACAGACTTACTGCTTAGGGGCTCACGCCATATGAAATCACCCTCCCAGACCACTGCAATTGACTTCGATAGTGCCAAATTGCAACGCCTGGGCTTTGGTCAGCTGCCTCCGCTTCTGGAGCGACCTGTCAGCCTGGCGCAATTGCGCCAGCAAATGAGCCTGCAACTGCAAACCAGCCTTGAGCCCCAACGTATCCTGGGTCTGTTCTTCCGCGAAGTTCAGCGTCTGGTGCCGCTCGATGCCTTGAGCTATGTGCACAGCGGCAGCGACTTGCGCCTGGAATTCGGTGCCCGTGGTCATCATTCCGCCAGCTACAGCCTCAGCCACGACGGCGAGCACATGGGCGAACTGGTGTTTCGCCGCAACCAGCGTTTCAGCGAGCAGGAACTGGGCAATCTGGAATCGCTCCTGTCGTCCCTGCTGTACCCGATGCGCAATGCGCTGCTCTATCGTGTCGCGACGCAAACCGCGCTGCGCGATCCATTGACCGGCGCCGGCAACCGCATCGCCATGGAGCAGACCCTGCAGCGGGAAATCGAGATGTCGCGTCGACACCTGCAACCGTTATCGCTGCTGATGCTGGACATCGACCATTTCAAACAGGTCAACGACAGCCATGGCCACACGGCCGGCGATGAAGTGCTCAAAGCCGTCGCGGCATCGATCAAGGACCAGTTGCGCAACGTCGACATGGTATTTCGCTATGGCGGGGAAGAGTTCCTGATCCTGCTGTCCAACACCAGCCGCGAAGCCGCCGCGATGGTTGGCGAACGCCTGCGCTATGCAGCGCAAGCCCAGGACTACTACGCCGATGGACAGTTGATCGAGCTGACCGTGAGCCTCGGTTGCTCGACCCTGCTGCCGGGCGAATCCGCCGACAGCCTGCTGCGCCGCGCCGACAGCGCGCTGTACGTGGCCAAGCGCGAGGGGCGCAATCGCCTGACAATGGCCGGCTGAGCCTTATCAGGCCAATAAAAAACGGGAGCACACAGGCTCCCGTTTTTTTATGGATGTCGCCGAAACTAGCTCTCGACCAGCGCCCGTCGCTCGCGCCCGACCAGCACCCGCTCCGTCAACTCGAGCTGCATGCAGCGCTCGAGGAACAGGTACATGTAGTCATAGCTCTTGCACACGGCCTGGCGCAGTTCCGCCTGCAAGGCCCGACTCGGGTTCATCCCGGCCAGGGTGCAGATGATTTCCAGCGCTTCCCACGGGTGGGCATCATCGTACTGGGCGTGCATCTTCAGCCACTTCATCGCCCGCTTTCGGTCCTCTTCAGGGAAGGCGGCGGCGTACACACCGGTCGAACAGACCAGCGCCGACCACTCCCCGGTCGCGCCTTCGATGGCATAGTTGGTGGCGGCGATGGCCACGATCAGCGAATCCGCCGAACTGGTGTGCCAGCACCAGTGACTCAGGGCGTGCAATTCCGGCGGCACTTGCTGGGCCTGCAGGTCTTCCAGGCTCACGCCGTGGGCCCGACTCCAGTTCACCCAGTAATCGGCATGGTTGAGTTCGACGCGGATGTTGCGCATCAGCCAGCGCCGCGCCATGTCTTCACCCGGGTGACGGGCGAACTTGGTCTTGGTGAGATTCTGCGCCATGTACAACGCGAACTGCTCAACGACGGGCCAGCCCCCGATCAGGTACTGGCGCATGGTCTTGGCGCTGAGCTTGTTATCACGCATGCGCAGGTAAAGTTCATGTTCGACAACCCGGCGTTTGCTCTCGCTGCAATCCTGAATCAACTGTTGTGCCCAGGCAGGATAACTTGCAGCTTCCATGAGTGGTCCGGTTCGGTTGAATGTGTCGATCACTGTTCGGCTCCTTTTGATTTGTGATTGTAAGGATCGGCGAGAGACTTCAACGGAACGTGCCAGGCGCCTTGAACAACAGCGGCTGCGGTCTGGCGGGCCGACTTTGCAAACTGTCGCAGGTAAACAATTGCGGGCGTTCGATGACATAACCCTGAGCGTAATCGACGCCGATTTCAAGCAATGCCTGCTCGATCTGGGCTGTTTCGACAAACTCGGCAATTGTCTGCTTACCCATGACATGCCCGATGTGGTTGATCACTTCGACCATAGCGCGGTTAATCGGGTCGTCCAGCATATCCTTTACGAAACTCCCGTCGATCTTCAGGAAGTCTACAGGCAAATGTTTCAAATAAGCGAATGAAGACATTCCGGCGCAAAAGTCGTCCAATGAGAAGTAACAACCCAAGCCTTTGAGTTCATTAATAAATCGGATAGCACTGCCGAGATTTGCAATGGCGCTGGTTTCTGTAATTTCAAAACAAATCATTTCAGGCGGAACGGAATAGTTATCAAACTGTTCGCGCAGAAAGTGCAAGAACGCGTCATCTCCGATAGTAATGCCTGAAAGATTAATCGCACACATTGCCAGAGGCCGTTCGCACTCTTCGTTAATACATTGAGCAATTACCTTAAATACATTCTGCACAACCCAGCGATCGAGTGACGTCATCAAACCGTAACGCTCGGCCGCCGGTATGAAACTGTCCGGCAGAATCATCCGACCCGCCTCGTCATGCAGGCGCAACAGAATTTCAATGTGCCCGCCCGCGCCACCGGCAACCGAACCCAACGGGGCGATTTCCTGGGCATAGAGACAGAAGCGGTTTTCCTCCAGGGCCATGTGCAGGCGCTGTACCCAGGCCATCTCGCCGAAACGCAGGGACAGCTCCGAGTCGTCGGCATGGTAGACCTGCACCCGGTTGCGGCCCTTTTCCTTGGCCATGTAGCAGGCCATGTCGGCCGCCCGCAGCGAGGCTTCAAGAGTGGTCGGTGTTTGCGCGACATGCACCAGACCAATGCTGACAGTGGTCAGGAACGGCCGCCCCTTCCAGACGAAATGCAGGTTCTGTACGGTCTGGCGAAGGCTCTCGGCGATCTTCTCGGCCGCCTCCGGTGCGCAGTTCTCCAGCAAGATGCCGAACTCGTCGCCGCCCAGTCGCGCCAGTGTGTCGCCCTCGCGCAGGCCTGATTGCAGCAACGCACAGATATGTCGCAGCAACTCATCGCCCGCCGCATGCCCGCAGGTGTCATTGACCAGTTTGAACTGATCGAGATCGAGGAACATCAGCGCATGTCGCCCGGGCTGCCGGGTCAGATTGTGCAAGGCCTGCTCGAGGCGATACTCGAACTCGCGGCGGTTGGCCAGGCCGGTCAACGCATCGTGAGTGGCCTGCCATGAAAGATTGGCGATGTATTGCCGCTCCTGCGTCATGTCGTGCAACACCAGCACCGTCCCGCTGACCTTGCCCGCATTGCGGATCGGCGCGCCGACCAGAGTCACCGAAACGGTGCTGCCGTCCAGTCGCTGGATCAGCTTCGAGTGTTCGCTGCCGCCGGTGAGCTGACCACTGAGAATGTGCTCGATCAGGGTCAGCCCTTCGGTCTGGGCATTGTCATCCAGCAAATTGAACAACGCCGCCAGCGGCAGACCGGCAGCCTGCTCGGCCTTCCAGTGTGTCAACGCCTCGGCGGCCGGGTTCATGTAGTCGATCGCACCGCTCACATCGGTGGTGATTACCCCATCGCCAATCGAATGCAGCGTGACATGCGCGCGATCCTTTTCCAGTTGCAGTGCTTCGGCGAAGGCATGCCGCTGCTTCAGCAGTTTGCGGGTGCGCAGCAGCGCCAGCACGATCAGGCCCAGCGCCGTGGCGAGGTTGGTGAATAACAGCAGACGCAGGATTACCCGCGAACCCTCACCCAACGCATCACTGAAAGCCTTGGCGGCAGGCGTCACGCCATCGTTGATCGCAAAGATCCGGTCTTTCCAGCGCCGGATATCGGCATCAGTGGCGGCATTGGCGGTGATGCGTCGGTGCATCTCCTGCGCCACGTCATCGAGCTCCACCAGATAAGCGTCGCCGAGCGTCCAGCGGTCGATGGCGGTTTCCAGATAACTGAAATGACGGAAGTTCAGGTACAGCCAGATCAGGCTGGAGACATCGTCCGGGTGGTTGCCGCCCTTGAGGATGCCCTCGCGCGCCGCTTGCAGGTCGGGCGGTTGCTTGTCCAGTGCCAGGCGCAACTGATGGCCGCCCTGAGGCACGGCGATTGCGTTCTGGTATTTGAGATAAATCGCCTCGTCGCGGCTGTCCGCGTAGAGGTTGAGGTAATAGATTGCGTCTTTCTGGCCCTTGGACCAAAGGCTTTCACCGGCGACATACCCGCGAACGGCCGACAGGACGTAGAGACTCACGCCTCCCAGCAAGGCTTGAAACAACACAACGGCGATGAATGGCCAGACGATGCCCAGCAACCGAGGCGTTCCGAGAGTCCGCTTTTGCTTCATGAGGTCCCTTGATTTAGCACCGCCAGATCAGCGTCCAACGTGATCGCTACAGCTAGACTAGGGTGCGTTTTCGATCCCGGCAAGCGAGTAAAAGGCCAAATATCGAGACAGCCAATACATATCTACCGCACCGAGAGCGTCGTGGAATCTGAAACTGAGAATCCAACTACAGACTCAGGCGCTGATTATTTATGTTGACGACTCCCTCCGGACCTTCTCCCTCCAACCTGCAATATCTGGCTCAACTGGACGAGTACGACGCGCTGCTGTCATCGCTGCGCAACGCCAAAACGGCATCTACACCTTTGTCTGGCGTGTTTCTTTCGCCGAAACCCCATTCCTCCCTGGCGCAGGAGCATGAGATCGCACAGACGCACCTGAAGCAACTTCTCGACCACCCGGACTACCTTGCTTTGTTGCGCACGAAAACCGGGAACAACGTCACTCCCCTCCTGACAGTCACGCTTGATCAAGGACAGATTCAGTTTGAGGCCGCTGATGCAAATAAGCTGATAGTCCTGCTACCCGTGACCGACCAGCGATCCCTGGAAAATATCGTGGCCACTATCAAGGAGTGCCTGGCAAACATAGGAGGACAACTTCGCTCCGACCGTCTGCTTCGTCTGCCTCAGATTCTGTGGTTCTACGGCCTGCAGCCAATAAAACCGCAAACCGGTGCCACGCTTGATACCTTGATCAAAGAGCTGGACGAGATGCGGGCGTGTTTCAGTCTGGGCCTCGATTCAACCATGAACATGGGCGATTTCATCGAAGAGTCCGGTCGCAAGTCGATACTTGAGGCCCTCAGTTTCATACTTGCGGACAACGAAACGTCTGTCATTGAAAGCCTGGGCAAGGAGGTGTTGCTCAATATCCCGACTGATCACCTGCGCGCAACCCCTGCCACCTTCCTGGATCGGATGCTCAACGGAAACAACGCGCAATGGTTGGCTCAAAAGTTACTTGAACAACTGCAATGGTACGGGGCGCAACCCCATGAAGAGGTCGATAGCGGGATTAAAAAAAGGCTGCTGCTGACAGCGATTCGGTGTTGGTACAGCCTCACCGATGACAAGCCGGATAACACTATCATCCGCTTTCGACTTGAACAGCCCTCCAACTGGGGGAAAAGCTATCGCACCTTGCGCAGTGAATTTGAAACCTATCTGATTGATTCGGGCAACGTATCGACAGCCAACGAAGCGATCTTGCTTGCACGCCTGCTACAACCACAATTGCCTGCCGAATTCCAGGTCAGGGGCATTCCAGAGGACTTGCCCTACAGGAGCTCAATCGTATGGGTGAACTTTGTTCACGGGGTAAACCTGGCTAACGCCATCGACCGCTCTCTGATCTCACGAATGACCTTTCAGCAGATTGTTGACTTCCCGATTAAAAAATCCGCAGGCGCCTCCCCCGAACTTCTCGACCTGATCGTTTTGACCCGTATACACCCGACACTGGATTGGGCATCAACAAACGGCTTCTTGAACCAACAATCCAAGAACGCCTACACAGATGAAATGGTTCTCCTGGCGACAGATGCGTTAATCACTCAAACAAACCTCCTTAACGAATCCATCACCTGTCTAGCTGCAGAACCCCCTAACCGACTGACCATCGCCAAAAACAAACTGACCAAAATTTTTGGCTCCGGCACTTTTAATGCCGATCAAACGAAACTGGTAGAAGAGGCTAACGAATACCGCGTCAACCCTATACGACACGGCGGGCCAATACAAAGAACGCAAATCAACGCCTACACTTTTGTTGACGTGTACGCTTCGGGAAAAATCTACAACGAAGAAAAATGGTTTTTTACCGACGGTGTCACTGTTTCTGACAAGTGGATAAGCGTCAACGAACAAAAAATTGTCAGCAGCAATGCATTTCGACCCGAGCACAAGAACAAGTCCATCAAACTGCCTGACGTAAAAAACCTGTTCAAGGCATCGTTCAACCTCCACCTTTTTCTTCAACGCATTGCTTATCAGATTTTGATCCTTTCCCAACTTGCCACATTGCCATGGACTGATCGCCTGGCCCTGGAGTATGGCGAGATAAGAATACTGACACTACGCAAAGGTACTGGCCGAGCTGCAGGCATTGAAACTCCTGTCATGACCTTGCCGCTCAGGTCACGTAAAGGATTTGTTCTGGCGGTGAAGCATGAGGGCAAACAGTCCTATTACGAACTTCTGCCGTCAGCCGGCATCATTCGTTTACTACCCGACTTTAGCGAAAGCTTGATCGGTGGCGTACTTACCGAAGGATTCTGGGGTAACGCTCGCGTGATCTATCGCGACCCGATATCGGTGCCATTTGACTGGGATGCTCATACCGACGGCAGCCAACCGAAAAACAATCAGAATTGCATGGCTATTATCGATCAGATCGGTGAGACATTCACCGCGCAAACAATCGACGAAAGTTACACAAGTTTTCCTTGCACTCTAAAATCACAACGATTGAAAAAACTCACTCATTACATCTCACACAATCTTTTTTTTGTTGACGAAGAACATTATAGAAGTACTGCCTATAATGAAACAAAATACGACAAGGAACAAAAAATCAGGGACAACATCCTGAACATAACAAAAATGATCGTCCCGTTCTGGGGCAGTATCGAAGACCTTGCATCGGGTGATGCAAAAAAAATCAAGGATGGATTTCTTGGCATTTTCATTGATATTGCCTCGTTCCTTTTTCCCATCGGAAAGTTTGCATCCGGCTCAATGAGGCTGGTATCGATTTCAGGCAAGTTGGGCGTACGAGCAACACTCCCCTCGTTCATGACATTGACAAAAAAGCTGTTTATTTCCACGTTGAACAACTTGAATCCTATCGATGGAATACCCACGCTTCTCGGGGCATTGGGCGCAGGCGTTTCGAGGCTTGGCAAATTCGGATTATTCAAACTCAAAGGGCTAGCGGGGAGAACAGGCCAATACGATTTCGTACAGGGTTTGCCTCAAGCAACAGATCCTGGTCGCTGGAAGCCCCTCGCGGCGGGCGACCAACTGGGGTCTGTAAACGGTATTGAAGATATCGTCCTTCGCCGCACCAACACAGGCAGCATTCCTTCGTACCATCCCGTTGATCCCCATTCCGGTAAACCTTACGGCCCACGATTGAGCGAAGATGCAGGAGGGGTTTCCCTGGGCAGATCGGAGTTTCTTCCCACACGTGAAATCGACAATCAAATTGTCTTCGATATTCCCGAAAATGCTCAAGTCACCCGGATTCAAGAACCGAACGGACGCACTAGTCTGGTTATTGATGGCGTGCAGTACCGCCTGGATCGCGGTTCTTTAAAACGCGTGGATACCCTCGATGCCAGCCAGTCCCTGTATATCCAACCCTGCCGCATCCGTCGTAACGGGAATCAGGTCTGTCTCAACAGTTATGTGTCTGGCACGGCACAACCAACGCCAGCACCCAAGAGTAACGATCCGGAAGAATATTATTGTCCCTGGTTTGGAGACCGTATCTACAAACCTGCGCCAGCCACTGGCGCTCGCAAGGAACCGATTCTGGCACTAGACGGCCAACTCTATACAGGAACGGGTGATACGTTAAGTCTGTCCTTGCGCAAAAGAACCGAATTCGGATTGCCCAAAAAAAGAACGCCAAAGGCCAGGGTTGACGCAACCATCGAATTCAAAAAAGGCATGTACGGGCGAATCACTGTGAAAGGCGCCGATGAGGGCGTGGATGATATCCGGCAAGTCGGGACGCTGATCATAGAATCAAAAACTGATCAAACCAAAGAATACCTGTTCACTCAACTCAATGTGAACGACTACTACTTCGCTGAAATCGCGAAAGGAACAAGCCTAAAAGGGACACATCGGCTACAGCTCGTGACCCAATCTTTAAAGAACACCCACCCTGCATTGTTCAAGGACCTCTCAACCGTATTTGAAGGATCGCTGTATGCCAATAACATGGCAGCCTTCTATGGGATCGAGAGAATTGAAAAGGCAACGCACACAATGAATACAATCGCAGTCTCGATCGGTGGGTTGTCGAGGCCTGCCGACAACATGACTACTATTAAGGTGGCTACGACTCCGGGCGAAGCCGTCATGTTTGACCGCGAGACTCGTATGATCGTCTGCAAATATCCAGAGACAACGAAAGTCTGGACTCGAACCAATGACGCGCCACCGGAGTTACGTCAAAGAACTGCGGAAATTTTCAACCAGCTCTTCAACAGACCGCCTCCCAAACTGAAGACGGATAGTATCGTACAGATTTCAAGCAACATGACAGAGTTTCAGAAGATCGTCAGAAAAAACAAACCCATGAATAACCCTCGAAATATCGCCTACGCAGAAGTTACACATCCCGACAAAACTATCGAGGTTTTTGTCAGTGTTTCCGGTGGTGGAGGAGATACCCGATTTCTGCCGATCTTCAGAAAAAACAATACATTCGTAAAGGAGGTGACCATTGATAAGACAACCTATATTAATATCGATCACAACGGTCAGTTTGTGAGGGAATCACTTTCAAACGCCAACGGGCAATTCCAGGCCATCCCTCGCATCTCGATGGAATTCCCCCCGCGCCCCACTTCACTGGACAGTGAAAGCAAACTGATCAGAACCATAAGAGAAAAGTACCCGAACGATGCCTCCCGCAGTCCGGTGACGATTGCGACCACAATGGCACCGTGTGAGTCATGCTCGGTGGTGATGCAGCAGTTCGCTCACACAGGTGGTCCAGATGCATTGAAAGTTGTCTGGGACTGAACAGCATCCCTTTTACAACCGCTGCAAATGCCCATAAAGCTTGGCGTACAACCCGCCATCGGCAATCAGTTGCTGATGGTCGCCATCCTCGGCCACTTGCCCGCCGTCGAACACCAGCACCCGGTCCGCCTGCTTAACCGCTGACAAGCGGTGAGCAATGATCAGCGTGGTGCGTCCATGGAGAAAGCGCGCCATGGCCTGGTGCAGGTTGTATTCGGTGGCTGCGTCGAGGGCTGACGTCGCCTCGTCGAGGATCACCACTTTGGGTTCGGCGAGGATCATCCGCGCAATCGCCAGCCGTTGTCGCTGGCCGCCGGACAGGCGCACGCCGGAGCGGCCGACGATGCTGTCGAGTCCATCCGGCAAGGCGCGGATAGTCGCTTCAAGCTGGGCGATTTCCAGTGCCTGCCAGCACGCTTCGTCACTGCGGGTACGGCCCATGGTCAGGTTGGCTCGCACGGTGTCGTTGAACAGCGCCGGATGCTGCAGCACCACCGCGACATTTTCCCGAACCGTTTCCAGGCCGATTTCCTGCTGGGTCGATCCGCCGAAACGAATGGTGCCGGCCAGCGGTGTGTACAGACCCAGCAGCAATTGCACGAGGGTGCTTTTGCCGCCGCCGCTGGCGCCGACAATCGCCACTTTCTCGCCCGGTGCGATGGACAGGTTCATCTGATCCAGCACCAGCTCATCGCCATAACCAAAGCTCAGGCTTTGCACCTCGATGCCGACGGTATCGCGGCCCTTGAACGGATCGACGCCACCGGGGTATTGCGGCTCGTCGGCACGGGCCAGCAGCTCGTTGATCCGGGTCAACGCACCGCCGGCGGCGTAATAGGCGTATTGCAGGTTCAGCAGTTGTTCGACCGGGCCGATCATGAACCACAGGTAGCTGAACACCGCGAGCATCTGGCCGATCGAGAGGTCGGAGAACAGCACAGTGAGCATCGCCGCCGCGCGGAAGATGTCGATGCCGAACTGGAACAACAGACCGCTGGCACGGTTGGAGGCGTCGGTCTTCCACTGCGAATTGACCGCGTAATTGCGCACTTCCTGGGCTCGCAGGCCGAGGCGTCCGAGGAAAAAGCCCTGTCGGTTGCCCGCGCGCACTTCCTGGATCGCATCGAGGGTTTCGCTCAGCGCCTGGGTGAAGCGCGAGGTGCTGTCGTTCTCCAGTTTCTTCAGGTGCTTGACCCGTTTGCCCAACTGCACCGTGGCGTAAATCACCAGCGGGTTGAACAGCAGGATCAGCAACGCCAGTTTCCAGTGCATCCACATCAGGATGCTTGCGGTGCCGACCAGCGTCAGCATCGCCACCAGGAAACGGCTGAGGGTTTCGCCGACAAATTTGTCGAGGGTATCGAGATCGGTGACCAGGTGCGTGGTGACCGTGCCGCTGCCCAGACTTTCGTATTCACCCAGCGAGATCCGTTTCAGACGCTCGATCAGCCGCACGCGAATTCGATAAACGATGTCCTTGGCCAGTCGCGCAAACAACCGCGCCTGCAACACGCCAAAACACAGGGCACTGCAGCGCAGGGTCAACGTCACCACCAGCATCAGGCCGATGTAGCCTGCCGCCTGCTGCCACATCGTGGGCAGCGCATGGTTCATGACTTTCAGTGCGGCATCGCCATGGCCAAGCAGGACTTCGTCCACCAGCAACGGCAGCAGCAACGGAATCGGCACGCTGCACAGCGTCGCCAGTACGGCCACGCCGTTGGCGATCCACAGGGATTTTTTGTGATGAAGTGCCAGTCGCCGGACTTCAGCCCAGCTCAGCCGGTCGACACGCTTGACGGCTGGCGTGTCATCGGCCGGGTCAGACACAGGCGGCGCGCTCCAGCCATCGGCCGAGCAGCGGCGACAGTTCACTGAGCGGCTGGTAACCGTTGGTCAGCAACGCCAGCTGGCCATTGCGCTCGGCGAGCAGGGTCGGAAATCCGGCGATTCCCAGGTCCTGAACCCAACTGAAATCGGCTTGGGTCGCCTTGTGTTGATCGGCATGATCAAACAGGGCAGCAAATTCGATGCGGGGGACGCCGGCCTTCTCTGCCAGCTCCACCAGAACGCTGGCCTGGGTGACATCGCGACCTTCAGCGTAAAACGCGTGCTGGATCAACCCGACCAGTTTCCACGCGCAATCCGGCGCCAGGCTGCGCGCGGTGACAATGGCCCGGCAGGCAGGCTCGGTGTCGTAGACAAAACCGTCCGGCAGCGCGCCTTCGAACTTGAACGGCTGGCCGGTGGCCTCGGTGACCGCCTGCCAGTGCTCGAGAATGTAGCGCCGGGTGGTCGGCTCCAGCGCCGCACCGCTGCCGGTGCGCAACCCGCCGACCACCAGGTGCAGCTCCACCCCGGCTGCCTGCGCCTGCTCCACCAATGCCTTGGCCACCGGGGCAAATCCCCAGCACCACGAACACATCGGATCCATCACATAGAGCAGGCGTGCAGACATGATTAAGCCTCGGTGGATGCTTGCTTATAGTTGTAGCCGATCGGGTGCGGCATGTTGCGCGCTTTTGCCAGTTCGATCTGTTTCTGACGGTCGATGGCGCTGCGGCGAGTCTTCTCGCTCAGGGTGTCCCAGCAGTGCGGGCAGCTGATGCCAGCCACGTAATGCTCAGAAGCGCGATCTTCAACGCTGACCGGGGTACGGCAGGCATGGCACTGATCGTAGTCGCCTTCGCTCAGGTCATGGCGCACGGTCACGCGGTTGTCGAACACAAAGCAGTCGCCCTGCCATTTGGTCTCTTCCTGCGGCACCTCTTCGAGGTACTTCAGGATGCCGCCCTTGAGGTGGTAAACCTCTTCAAAGCCTTCGCCCAGCATGTAGCTCGACGCCTTCTCGCAGCGGATGCCGCCGGTGCAGAACATCGCGACCTTCTTGTGCACGGCCGGGTCGAAGTGTTCTTTGATGTAGTCGGGGAATTCGCGAAAACTGGTGGTTTTCGGATCGATGGCGCCTTCGAAGGTGCCAATCGAGACTTCGTAATCGTTGCGGGTGTCGATCAGCAGCACTTCCGGGTCGCTGATCAGCGCGTTCCAGTCCTGCGGTTCGACGTATGTGCCGACTTTCTTGTTCGGGTCGACGCCTTCGACACCCAGGGTCACGATCTCTTTCTTGAGCTTGACCTTGGTGCGATAGAACGGCTGCTCGTCGCAGTACGATTCCTTGTGATCGATATCGATCATGCGCGGATCGTTGCGCAGCCAGGCCAGCAGGCCGTCGATGCCTTCACGGCTGCCGGAAACCGTGCCGTTGATGCCTTCTTCGGCGATCAGCAGGGTGCCTTTGATGCCGTTGTCGACCATCGCTTGCAGCAAAGGCTCGCGCAGGTTGACGTAATCTTCGAGGGTGACGAACTTGTACAGTGCCGCCACGACAATCGGTTGTGTCATGGGTATTTCTCCAGGTGGCTACCCTCGTAAAGGGTGAACCGGATGCGAAAAAAAACGCGCCGGGTGAGCGGCGCGTTGCGGATTCTAGCAAAAAACCGACGTTTAATGCTTGCTGCCGCCGGCACAGGTCGGCGACGCCGGAGCGGCGCCCACCTCTGCCCATTCCTGCGGGGTGTAGGTGTGCAGCGCCAACGCATGGAACTCGCCCATCAGCTCGCCGAGCGTGCCGTAGACTTTCTGGTGGCGCTTGACCCGGTTCAGACCTTCGAACTGCGCGCTGACCACCACTGCCTTGAAGTGGGTCTGCAACCCGCGACTGTGCATGTGGCTTTCGTCCAGCACCTGCAGATGCTCAGGCTGAAGCAGCGCCAGCGTCGATTCGATGCGTTGTTGCATGGTCATCACGAACTCCGCTTACTTCTTCTTGGCCGGAGCAGCGCCTTTCGGTGCCAGCTCGTTGGTCATGTCGTCCAGCAATTTGTTGACGACCGGTACTGCGCTTTCCAGTTTGGCCTGAGTCATCTGGGCCGATTGCTGAGTCAGCTGCGGCATTTTTTCCAGAACTTTCTTGCCCAGTGGCGACTGGTAGAACGCGACCAGATCTTTCAATTCCTGTTCGCTGAAGGTGCTGGTGTAGAGCTTGACCATGTCCGGCTTCAGCTTGTTCCAGCCGATGGCCTGGTCCAGGGCGGCGTTGGCCTTGGCCTGGTAGGTATCCAGTACGGTTTTCTTGGATTCCGGCGCCTTGGTCTGTTCAAAACGCTGGGCAAACATCTGCTGCACTTGCATGTACACCGGAGTGCCCAGCTTGTCAGCGTGCGCCAGGGTCAGGAAAGTTTCGGCACTGGCGTTGTGGCTGGCGGTATCGGCGAACACCTGGCCGCTGGCGCAAACCAGGGCAACCGCGGTGCAGATGGCACGAAGACGAGTCATCGAGTTTCCTTTTCAGCTAGGCGAGGTAAAACCCCAAGGGCGACCATTCTGCGCCTGAATAACGCTGCGGCTCAACCCCCGAGCCTTGCCGCGCTTGATTGGCGGAGCCTGGCGGGGCAACAATCGAGCGGATGGAACCACTTGGGCCACACCGGGCCTAAACTGCGCAAACAGACCAACAGGAGTGTGCACGATGAGCCGTATCGAAACCGACAGCCTGGGCCAGATCGAAGTCCCGGACGACGCTTACTGGGGCGCTCAGACGCAACGCTCGCTGATCAACTTTGCCATCGGTCAGGAACGCATGCCCTTGCCGGTGCTGCACGCCCTGGCACTGATCAAGAAAGCCGCGGCCCGGGTCAATGACCGCAACGGCGATCTGCCCGCCGACATCGCCCGCCTGATCGAACAGGCCGCCGACGAAGTGCTCGAAGGCCAGCACGACGACCAGTTCCCGCTGGTGGTCTGGCAGACCGGCAGCGGCACCCAGAGCAACATGAACGCCAACGAAGTGATTGCCGGCCGCGCCAACGAACTGGCCGGCAACCCGCGCGGCGGCAAGTCGCCGGTGCATCCCAACGATCACGTCAACCGCTCGCAGAGTTCCAACGACTGCTTCCCCACCGCCATGAGCATCGCCACTGCACAGGCTGTGCAGACCCAACTGCTGCCGGCCATCGCCGAGCTGTCGGGTGGCCTGGCCGAGTTGTCGGCGCGGCACATGAAGCTGGTGAAGACCGGTCGCACCCACATGATGGACGCCACGCCGATCACCTTCGGCCAGGAGATCTCCGGCTTCATCGCGCAGCTGGATTACGCCGAACGGGCGATCCGCTCAGCGTTGCCAGCGGTCTGCGAACTGGCGCAGGGCGGCACCGCCGTCGGTACCGGGCTCAACTCGCCCCATGGTTTCGGTGAAGCGATTGCCGCGGAGCTCGCGGCGTTGTCCGGCCTGCCGTTCGTCACCGCGCCGAACAAGTTCGCCGCCCTCGCCGGCCACGAGCCGCTGACCACGCTTTCCGGCGCCCTGAAAACCCTCGCCGTGGCGCTGATGAAGATCGCCAACGACTTGCGCCTGCTGGGCTCCGGCCCACGTGCAGGTTTTGCCGAAGTGCGGCTGCCGGCCAACGAACCGGGCAGTTCGATCATGCCCGGCAAGGTCAACCCGACCCAGTGCGAGGCGCTGTCGATGCTCGCCTGCCAGGTGCTGGGCAACGATGTGACGATCGGTATCGCCGCCAGTCAGGGTCACTTGCAGTTGAACGTGTTCAAACCGGTGATCATCCACAACCTGCTGCAATCGATCCGCCTGCTGGCCGATGGCTGCAGCAACTTCCAGCAGCACTGCATCGCCGGACTGGAGCCGGATGCCAAGATCATGGCGCAACATCTGGAACGCGGACTGATGCTGGTGACGGCGCTGAACCCGCACATCGGTTACGACAAGTCGGCAGAAATCGCCAAGAAGGCCTACAGCGAAGGCAAAACCTTGCGCGAGGCAGCGCTGGAACTGGGGTATCTGACCGATGAAGAGTTCGATGCCTGGGTGCGGCCGGAGAACATGATCGAGGCCGGCGCCAAGGGCTGAGTCATCCCGATCCTTCCCACGCCTGGCGCGGGAAGGATCATCCGACCAACAGTTTCGCCCGCCGGGCCTTGAGCCCGGCAATCAGCGAAGGCCCGAGCGCCACCAGCGCCGACCCCAGCACCACCAGCACCGCCCCGCCATACGCCAGCAAATTGATTTGCTCGGCATGCACATATTCCGGCCACACCCCGGCCGCCACCGCCACCGCGCCAAACGTCACCAACGGTGTGATCGCAAGCGTCGCACTGACCCGCGAGGCCTCCCAATGCGCCAGCGCCTCGGCAAACGCGCCGTAGGCGATCAGGGTGTTCATGCAGCACGCCAGCAGCAACCAGCCCTGCAACGGGCTCAGCTCCAGCGCTTCGAGCGGATGAACCCACGGCGTCAGCAACAAGGCGCAGAACAGGTAGATCACCATCATCACCTGCAACGAATTCCACACCGTCAGCAATTGCTTCTGACCCAGCGCATAGAACGTCCAGACCGTCGATGCCAGCAGCACCAGTAACACACCGGAGGTGTAGTCAGACAACGATGTGAGCAACTCCGCCAGACGCTGATTGAAGAACAGCGCGAAGCCGATCAGCAGCACCGCCAGCCCCATGCCCTGACCCATACTGAAGCGTTCCTTGAACACGAACAGACTGGCGATCAACAACATGATCGGCCCCATCTGCACCACCAACTGAGCGGTGCCGGGGCTGAGCAGGTTCAGGCCCATCAGGTACAGCACGTAATTGCCCACCAGCCCGAGCACCGCCATCAGCACCAGCCAGCCGCCCTTGGGCCCGAGCACCTTGCGGCTCGGTAAACGCTTGGTCGCCGCCAGATAAATGAACAGACAGCCGCCGGACACCGTCAGGCGAAACCAGGTCACCGTGATCGGGTCCATCACCTGCAGCACCTGCTTGAGCTTGATCGGCAGGATTCCCCACAGAAACGCGGTCAACAAGGCCAGGAACATACCGTACACCCAGCGACCCGACGAAACGTGCATGAGAACCCCGAAAGCCAATGACAGGAGCGCTCATTCTAGGCGCAGAGCCCCGGTCGACACAGGAACAGTTGCGCTCAAGCCGCTAATGAAACTGTGCAGGTCGCAGCATTAAATTGACGCGTTGCCGTTGATCGGCTGACAAAGCGCTGCAAGTGGTTCAGGCATAAGCTCTTTGGATCCCATCCAGCGCAGCGCTCAAGGAGATCGATCATGTTCGGAATGCGCGCCCAGGACACCGCCCCCGCCACGCACTTTCGCAGCGACCGGGTGTGCCGGGTCAACGGCGAACTGTTTTTCAGCACCCGGGAGAACACCCTCGAAGGGCCGTTCGACAGCCCCGAGAAAGCCGAGCAGGAAATCCGCGCGTACATCGCGCGGATGCAAATGATGGATTCCGGCAGACCGTTTTAGCGCACCGCTTCAAACAACCCGGTCGCGCCCATCCCACCGCCTACGCACATGGTCACGATCCCGTAACGCAGGTTGCGTCGCTGCAACTCGCGCACCAGATGCCCGACCTGCCGCGATCCGGTCATGCCGAACGGATGGCCGATGGAAATCGATCCGCCGTTGACGTTGTACTTCTCGTTGTCGATTTCCAGCCTGTCACGGGCGTACAGGCACTGCGAGGCAAACGCTTCGTTCAGCTCCCACAGATCAATGTCCGCTACCTGCAAACCTTTGGCCTTGAGCAGCTTCGGCACCGAGAATACCGGGCCAATGCCCATTTCGTCCGGCTCGCAACCGGCCACGGTGAAACCGCGGAAAAACGCCTTCGGCTTGAGCCCCAGTTGCAGGGCTTTTTCCAGGCTCATCACCAGCGTCATCGAGGCGCCATCGGACAACTGCGACGAGTTGCCGGCGGTCACTGAACCGTCCTCGGCAAACACCGGTTTCAATCCGGCAAGGCTTTCATAGGTGGTATCCGGGCGGTTGCAATCATCGCGATCGACGATGCCGTCGAGGATCTGCACTTCACCACTGTTCTTGTCTTCAACCCGGTACTTCACCGCCATCGGCACGATTTCATCGTTGAACAGGCCGGCTGCCTGCGCCTGGGCGGTGCGGATCTGACTTTGCAGCGAGTAGCGATCCTGGGCTTCGCGGCTGACACCATAACGACGCGCCACCACTTCGGCGGTCTGGCCCATGGTGTAGTAGATGCCGGGCGTCTGCTGCTTGAGCAACGGGTTGATCAGGTGATCGGTATTGACGCTTTTCAGGGTCAGGCTGATCGACTCGACACCGCCGGCGACGATGATGTCGCTGCAACCCGAAGCGATCTGGTTGGCGGCAATCGCAATCGCCTGCAGACCCGAAGAACAGAAACGGTTGAGGGTCATGCCCGCGGTGCCGGTGCCCAGTTGCGAGAGCACCGCCACGTTTCGGCCGATGTTGTAGCCCTGGGCGCCTTCGTTGGAGCCGGCACCGACGATGCAATCCTCGACGCTGGCCGGGTCGACGTCGTTGCGCGACAGCAAGGCGTTTACACAATGGGCCGCCATGTCATCGGGACGGGTCTGGTTGAACTTGCCGCGAAAGGACTTGGCCAGGCCGGTCCGCACGCTGTCGACGATCACCACTTCACGCATGGCATACCTCATTGTTGTAGTCGGTTGAGAGTGGACCGAGCATAAGTCCACCCAATCGCCGACTGCGACAATCATTCACCTCGCGTATGCGTGCCCATCGGTCAGTCCTTGTGTTTCTTGGCGTGCCTGTCGGACTTCTCGAAGGCCTCTTCCAGTGCACGGTTGATCGTGCGCAGCACCTTGACCCGGGCCCAGCGCTTGTCGTTGGCCTCGACCAGCGTCCACGGCGAGATTTCGGTACTGGTGCGGTCGACCATGTCGCCCACGGCCCCACGGTATGCGTCCCACTTGTCGCGGTTGCGCCAGTCGTCTTCGGTGATTTTGAAGCGCTTGAACGGGATCTCTTCGCGCTCCTGGAAACGCTCCATCTGCGTGTCCTTGTCGATCGCCAGCCAGAACTTGACCACGATCACGCCGGCGTCGGCGAGTTGCTCCTCGAAGTCGTTGATTTCGCCGTAGGCGCGCATCCAGTCGGCGGTGCTGCAAAAACCCTCGACCCGCTCCACCAGCACCCGGCCGTACCAGGATCGGTCGAACACAGTGAACTTGCCCCGGGCCGGAATGTGCCGCCAGAAGCGCCACAGGTACGGCTGCGCCCGTTCCTCTTCGGTCGGCGCGGCAATCGGCACGATGTTGTACTGACGCGGGTCGAGCGCCGCCGCGACCCGACGGATCGCCCCGCCCTTGCCCGCCGCATCGTTGCCTTCGAACACCGCCACCAACGCATGCCGGCGCATGCGTTTGTCACGCATCAGCCCGGACAGTCGCGCCTGCTCGGTGATCAGTTGTTCTTCATAGTCTTTCTTTTCCAGGCGCTGGGTCAGGTTGAGGCTGTCGAGCAGGTTCAACTGATCCACCGAGGTGCCCAGCGGCTGGGCGTTGACATCGTGCGGGTGGACGTCGGGGCGCTTCAGCGCATTCTGCAGGCCTTCGAGCAGAATCTTGCCGACCGTCAGGCTGCGGTAATGCGCGTCCATCCCTTCGATGACATGCCACGGCGCGTAATCGCGGCTGGTGCGACGCAACACGCGCTCACCGTATTTGACGAACTTGTCGTAGGTCTCCGATTGCTGCCAGTCCAGCGGGCTGATCCGCCAGCTGTGCAACGGGTCGTCGGCCAGGGCCTTGAGGCGCGCCTTCATCTGTTTCTTGGACAGGTGGAACCAGAACTTGAAGATCAGCGCGCCTTCATCGCACAGCATCTTTTCCAGACGCTCGGCGCCGGCAATCGCCTGATCAAGTCGCGGGTCCTTGAACAAGCCGTGCACCCTGCCCTGCAGCATCTGGCTGTACCAGTTGCCGAAGAAAATCCCCATCCGCCCCTTGGCCGGCAGCATCCGCCAGTAACGCCAGGCCGGTGGTCGTGCCAGTTCTTCGTCGGTCTGCTGGTCGAACGTGCGTACTTCGATCAGGCGCGGGTCCATCCATTCGTTGAGCAGCTTCACTGTCTCGCCCTTACCGGCGCCTTCGATGCCGTTGATCAAAATGATCACCGGAAAGCGCTTTTGCTGCTGCAATTCGAACTGGACTTCAAGCAGTGCTTCACGCAGGGCGGGCACAGCGGCTTCGTAGGTTTCTTTGTCGATGGCGTGACCGATTTCAGCGGATTCGAACATAGGGACGGCTCCTTCCAGGATTCAGCAAGACTAGCGGATTGGGCACAGACACGGCACAGAAATTCCCGCCGGCGGCGGATTGTCCTTGAGTCATCAGCGGCAAGGCTTGCCATGGATCAAGCGCCGCCCGCGTGATCGGCTAGAATGGCCGCCTTGCCGTTGCCGAGCCTGCCATGAAACCTGTAATGCCCCACGCCCAACTCGACTGGGATGACCAGGGACGCCCGCGTTCGCGAGTGTTCGACGATGTGTATTTTTCCGATCAGTCGGGGCTGGATGAAACCCGCTACGTGTTCCTCGAACAGAACCGTCTGGCCGAGCGCTTTGCCGCGTTGCCGGCGGGCGGGCGACTGGTGATCGGTGAAACCGGGTTTGGCACCGGGCTGAATTTTCTCTGCGCCTGGCAGTTGTTCGAACAGCACGCGGTGGCCGGTGCGCGGTTGCATTTCGTCAGCGTCGAAAAGTTTCCGCTGAGCCCCGCCGACCTGCAGCGGGCGCTGGCGCTGTGGCCGGACCTCAAGCCACTGGCCGATCAACTGCTCAAGCATTACGTGGCAATCCATCAGGGTTTCCAGCGCATTGTTCTGGATCACGGTCGAGTGACCCTGACGCTGTTGATCGGTGATGCGCTGGAGCAGTTGCCGCAACTGGACGGCCAGATCGACGCGTGGTTTCTCGACGGTTTCGCCCCGGCGAAAAACCCGGAGATGTGGACTGCCGAACTGTTCGCCGAACTGGCACGGCTGGCGGCGCCCGGCTCGACCATCAGCACCTTCACCAGCACCGGTTGGGTGCGACGACTGCTCAACGCCGCCGGCTTCAAGATGAAGCGCACGCCGGGCATCGGTCACAAATGGGAGATTTTGCGCGGCGAGTTTCTCGGCTGGCCAGAGGAGGCTCCACCACCGGCGGCAGACAAACCCTGGTTCGCCCGCCCGGCTCCGTTGAGCAGTGAGCGTCGCGTCTTGGTGATCGGCGCCGGTCTGGCCGGTTGCGCCACGGCGGCCAGCCTCGCGGCGCGGGGTTGGCAGGTCAGTTTGCTGGAACGGCATGCGGCGGTGGCGCAGGAAGCCTCGGGTAACCCGCAAGGTGTGCTGTATCTGAAACTGTCCGCCCACGGCACCGCGTTGTCGCAGTTGATCGTCAGCGGTTTCGGCTACACCCGCCGCCTGTTGGAAACCCTGCAACGTGGCACCGACTGGGATGACTGCGGCGTGCTGCAACTGGCGTTCAATGAAAAGGAACGCGAACGGCAGGCGCAACTGGCGGCCGCGTTTCCTGAAGACCTTCTGCAATGGCTCGATCAACCCGAGGCTCAGGCCCGCGCCGGGATCGGTCTGGCGCACGGCGGTTTGTATTATCCCGAGGGCGGCTGGGTGCATCCGCCGGCCCTGTGTCAGGCACAATCCGCACAGCCTGGCGTCACGCTGTTCACCCATCAGGAAGCCGTGGAGCTGCGCAAGGTCGAAGGTCAGTGGCAAGCCTTCGACGGTGAACGATTGATCGCAACAGCACCCGTCGTGGTGCTGGCCGGTGCCGCCGAAATCAAGCGTTTCCCCCAGAGTGCCGACCTGCCCCTCAAGCGTATCCGCGGGCAGATCACCCGACTGGCGCAGACCGCGCAAAGCCAGGCGCTGGCCACGGTGGTCTGCGCCGAAGGCTATGTGGCACCGGCACGGTTGGGCGAACACACCCTCGGTGCCAGTTTCGATTTCAACAGCGACGACCTGACCCCGACCACCGCCGAACATCTGGGCAATCTGGCGATGCTCGAAGAGATCTCCACGGATCTGGTCAGCCGTCTGCACATCAGCGAGCTCGATGCTGACAGCCTTCAGGGCCGCGCAGCCTTCCGGTGCACCAGCCCTGACTACCTGCCGATTGTCGGTCCACTGGCCGACCGCGAAGCCTTCACCGAGGCTTATCGCGCCTTGAGCAAGGATGCCCGGCAAGTGCCGGACACTCCCTGCCCGTGGCTGGACGGTCTGTACGTCAACAGTGGCCATGGTTCACGCGGGTTGATTACCGCGCCACTGTCTGGAGAGTTGCTCGCGGCATGGCTGGACAACGAACCGCTGCCGCTGCCCAGAGCCGTGGCCGAAGCCTGTCATCCCAACCGCTTTGCCCTGCGCCGACTGATTCGTGGCAAATGACGCCCTCTGCGAAGGCAATCAGTCACCGGGCGCAATGCAGGTCCCCCTCTCGATCAACTCCGTCACCTGCAGGGTCAACCGTTGCAGCAAGGCATTTTCGGTCTGTTCCAGCCGGGTGGCGCAGAGGTTCATTTCACTGAGGTAATCGGCAGAGCTGAGTTCTTCAGCCCTGTCGAACAATGCCTGGACCTCTACTTGATGAGGCACCCGGGCATCGTCGAACTGCTGCGCAAAACTGTTCTTCACGTAGTTGCTCCAGAACGGCTGGCGAACCAGAAAATCCAGCCATTTGGGGGACAGTTCAGCCGTCTGGATTTGATTGATAGCCGTTACCAGATCATCACTCGTCACATCGGCGAGTTCAGCGTAACGCATGTGCGAGGGCTGCCCCGGCAGATCGAATGCCCGCGCCAGCCCCGTGCGATAGGCAAGGGTCACTTCCAGCGGGTCGGGTGATCCTTGATCCCGGGCGTGCTCCGCGGCGATCAGGTCGATTTGCTCAAGCTGGAACAAGCCTCGCGCAAGCCTCATCAGCACTGCCGCCGACACCTGCCGCCCCCCGGAAACGCGCAACACATTGCGTACATGCACGGCGACCTCCAGATGACTGAAGTTCAACGCCGCGTTATCCGTGCAATTGATCGGGTTGGCCGCCAGATCGAAAATCTGCTCGCGCAATTCGGCATCGGCCTGCGTCGCCTCCAGTACCGTCCAGACCCGCCGGGACATATCCTCGCGCACATATTCGGAGTCGGCGGTATTGCCCAGCTCGGCCAGCAAATGAAACAAGCCTTCGGCCATCGGGTCGTCGTTGATCGCAGTCCATGTTTGCAGGCGTCTGGTGCCTACGGTTCCTCCCGTTTCGGTCAGCCAGATCGAACGTGCCTGATGCTCGTCAAGGCGCGCGATATCGTTTTCCAGATAGCCCATGCCGACGCCAACTTTCTTGCGATAGTTGTCCAGATGAGTGCTGCTGAGTTCGGAAATCGGGTTGTTGCGCAGATTGATCGTTTCACTGAAGCGCCGGGGTGTTTCAAACAGCCATTGCGGCAAATCACGAATGTCGTTGTCACGCAGGTCTACCCGATCCAGATGGGGCAAGCGCTGCAAACCTTTAGGCAACTCCGTGGTGCGGGTGTTACGCACGCTGAGGTCAGTCAGCTCAAACATCTCGCTGACATCCAGCGTGGCCCCAAGGGGATTTTCGCTCAGGTCCAGGCTTTGCAGACTGCGCATCCGCGACAGTTTCACCAGGGCCTGCTCAGTCAACTGAATCCGGTTTTGCCCCAGGCCCAGACGCCTGAGATTCGGCATGAGCGAGATCACCTCCGGCAATTGCGTAAGCCTGTTGCGACCCAGTTCAAGCGTCTCGAGGTTCTTGAAGGCTTTGAGGAAATAGACGACATCGTTGTCCAGATGCATGTTTTGCAGAGACAGATGCCTGACATGGTCAAAGGTCAGCCCGGGGGGCAGGATCGGCAGCTTTCCGAACCGCATGCCATCGAGCTTCAGGCCATACGCCGAACGATGGAATTCGTCGGGCAGGAAGATCAGTCGGCGAAAACTGTCCTCGATCTCGTACGCGACAAGATGCCGACATTCGCGCACCTCGCTCAGCACCCCGCCCTGTGCCCTGATAGCCGCCACATCATCCATCCAGGTGTCGAGCACATTGCGCAGTCGCTCCAGATCATCCTGCAATTGCCTGACCCGAAGTGCCCGAGTCAGATGGTCGCTGCCCAACTGATCAAGAAACTCCCGGGCCTGCATATCGGAAAACAGCGGGAAGAGTTTTTTCACCTTGCGTAACAAACGCTGTGGATGACTCGTCGCCTCCCCGGATGGGTTGGCGAGCGTACACACGGGTTCACGATTCATCGGTTCAAACCGGTCACCGTTCAACAACCGGTTACAACCTTCACGCTCATCCAGTGCGCTACTCAATAATCGGTTGCGCAGGCGCCAGCCGTCTTCTGGCCTGACTCCTGACAGTCCAATCGCCTTGGTCTGGCGAGGCGAGAGTCCTTTGAGGATTGCCTGATACAGGCTGTCCGGCCCGAACATCTTGCCGAGTGATCGGGTCTGGCTATCGAACACCTCGTAACCGTTGTCGAGCCTGACCAGCGTGAGCGAGTTTCCGGGTGCGAGGGGTTTCTTGCCAAGGATCTCCAGCAGATTTCCCCTGAGTGACTGCGCCCGCAGTTCCACGTAAAGCTGCGAATCCCAACCGCTGTGTTGCGGCAACAGCCCGATGGCCAGCTTCTCGGTATCGGCATTGGCGACTTCAGCCAGGTAGAACCCTGTCAACGCCCGATCCAGGCGAACATTGCTCGTCGCCTCACTCAACCGTTGCGCAACGCCCATGGGCACTCGCCCGGTGGTTCGCAGAAGCGAGCGTTCGACACTCGAAGCCTGTCGGATCAGTTCCTGAGCATAACGCGCCGGCACATCGGGAAATGCTTGCCTTGCCTTGAGCACCGCACTGTCCAGGGTCTGGTCATAGCGCCGGTACAGGTGGTCGAACATCGAGCGACGATCGGCCTTGACCGCCGCCCCGATCAGTTTTGCCAGCGTCACCCCTCGATCGGCCGGCGCAACGTTCGCTCCGACCAAAGCGTCCACTTCTTTGGGATACAGGCCGTCGATGACGGTCTGCAGCAATTCACCCTTTTCCAGTTGGGCGTTGCTGACAATAACGCTCAGAGTGTCATCGTCAATCGAGCCGGGTGGAAAGGTCGCGGCAATGCCTCCGTCTTCGTCAACGACCTTGATGTAGCGATCCTGTGGCCAGTTGGAAAGTCCGGGTAAAGCCTGCAGCTGTTCCTGGACATGACGGGGATCAGTCGCCTCGCCACGCTCCATGGCGGCAATGAAGTCACGCACCCTGCGCTCAAGGCCGAACCGTTCGATCACATCTCGCAAACGGGGGGGCAGTGGCAGGCTGTCGTCGCTCAGCCGATGCAGTTCATCGAAGCGAGTGTCGGACAGACGCCGGATCATCTCCAGACGACTGTCATCGAGTCGCGCCAACAGCGGATCGATGCGTTTGAGTGTGTAAGCCCCGGACCATTGCTCGCTCGGCTCCGAGGCATGACGCCAGCCCCCGTGCTGATTGCGCTTGAGTATCGGGGCATAAGCCTCCGGGCGGACAGGATGCTGAATGCGCCAGGTCCTGGAAAGCGGATCCGACACCACGGCGTAGGCTCGATCGTCGACACGGGCAAAGACCTTGCCGTCAGCCTGATACAAGCCTGTCGCGTCAGATTCAGTCCCTGCCCCTGCCGGTAAAGGTTGCTCATAGGCACTCAGTTGCGGCTTCCACAATCGGGACTGTCCATTGCGGTCAAGAATGGCGGTGAAAGGCTGGAAGAAATCCGGGTGTTTTTGAATCGTCTTGATCGCCAGGGATTTCAGGGCCTTGACGCCGGCACCCACGGCGGCCATCAAGGCAAGGTTTTCCGCCACGCTGAGCAGGTGTGAAAAGGCTTCCTGACGGTCACCCCGATTCCAGTCCTCGATCCCTTCGTACACCTCGGTGAGCATTTGTCCGATCGCGACGCCCATCATCAATTGCCCCAGTACCGGCACGACGAACCCCGCCACGTTGGCGATCGTCATGCCGATTTCCAGGTACTGGATCAATCGTTTCTTGCGCTCTTCTTCATCGACATCGGCCGTCGGCACGGCGAGCGCACGGGCATCGAGTTGCAACTTGCCGACATGGCTCTTGAGCATAAATTCGAACAGCGGACCGGTCATCTCCAATTGTTTGATATGCCCCAGGCTCTCGGTGTCGGCAAACGTCTTGAAAAAGTCGACCTTGTCGACCTCTCCAATGCAGTGGGTAAAGTAACTTTTGTAACTGCCCACCCCCAGTTTGAACTCCAGGTACGCGACGAACGCCGTAAAGCTGGTGTACTCATAGAGTGGCTGGCCGGGTTCGCCGGGCATGTACACCACACACCATTGATCGGGATCCAGCTCGATCGATTTTTCAGAGAACACCACGACACCCCAGAGGCAGCTGTCGAGCGCTTCAATGCCCTGCATGATCAGCGGCCGGCCCTTGAACTGAAGGCTTTGGGCATCGACGACGCCACCGGCATCAATCAAGCGCTGAATCGTCTGAAAACCGTCCCGGGAAACGTGTTCCTTCATCAACGCCAGGTGCAGATCCAGTTGCAGCATCTGCTTTTTCATCACCGAGATATTGCGAACCATCGGGCCGGTAGCGACCCGACTGCCATTGACCTCCCTGACACCGAACACCTGCTGGAAATGTTCCTGGTATAGCCGGCCCAGATCCAGCTCCCGGCAGAGTGCGGCGAACGCCGTCGGTGTCAGACCGGGAACGCCATCAGGTTTGCTGGCAATCCGCACGACGCTGCCTTCAGGGAAATAATCGGCTTGCACCTCGTCTTCCGTGAAGTTCTGCATGGCCGCTTCGAGCAGCGTCGGGGTCGCCGGCGGAATGACTTTCTCCCCACCTCCAGACGGGGTCACCGCTTCACAACCGCAATAGCTTCCCGGCAACTCCAGATGGTCTTTCTCGACATCGAACACAGCCAGCCAGCGCGCAGTCAGGGCGCGATTCAACTGTTCGATGCAAAAATGCTTGAGCGATTGCAGCCGGCTCAGGTCTGTCTCGACTTGAGCCTGGGTTGTGTGCAAGTCACGCGCGGTCTTGTCCAGTGCCGCCAAGGTGTCGGCACTGGCCTTGAGCAGCACAGGGGGGAAGCTTTTCTGCAATGCCCTGGCGGTGTCCAGATCGCCTGTGGCCTCCAGCAAAAAGCTCAGTTTCTGTTTTTCCGTGAGGGTGATCGGTGTGACCGACACTGGTGTAGTGGACATGGGCAATATTCCTTTATTGCTGTTGAGTCCCTTCACCCTAGCGATCCCGTCATCAAATAAAAAACACGAATAACTGCCCGATCGGGCCTGCAAACAAGCAGCAATCCGTATGTTTCGAATACTTATCTACTACCTGACACTTCAGCCAGACTGGTAACGGCCCACCGGTCAGGCCAACGCACTTATAACTGATCGTTCTAAAACTCCCACATCCGAGCCGGGTCAGTTTCTGGGTACCGGCCATTTCGGCGCGGTTCAGCGACACCCTCTCCCCAACGGAAAAACCGGTAAGGACTTTATGTGCGGATTAGCTGGCGAGTTACGTTTTGATCAACAACCTGCAGACCTTGCAGCCATCGAGCGAGTCACCCATCACCTGGCGCCTCGCGGCCCTGATGCGTGGGGGTTCCATGCCCAGGGGCCGATTGCCCTGGGCCATCGGCGCCTGAAAATCATGGATCTGTCGGACGGCTCGGCGCAGCCGATGATCGACAGCCAACTGGGCTTGTCCCTGGCCTTCAATGGCGCGATCTACAACTTCCCGGAACTGCGTGCCGAACTCGAAGCGCTGGGTTATGCGTTCTACTCCGGCGGCGACACCGAAGTGCTGCTCAAGGGCTATCACGCCTGGGGCGAAGCGCTGCTGCCGAAACTCAACGGCATGTTTGCCTTCGCCATCTGGGAGCGCGATGCCCAGCGCCTGTTCATCGCCCGCGACCGCCTCGGCGTCAAACCGCTGTACCTGTCGCGCACCGGCCAGCGCCTGCGCTTTGCCTCGTCCCTGCCGGCGCTGCTCAAGGGTGGCGACATCAAACCGATCCTTGATCCGGTGGCGCTCAACCATTACCTGAATTTTCACGCCGTGGTGCCAGCGCCGCGCACCTTGCTGGCCGGCATCGAAAAGCTGCCGCCAGCAAGCTGGATGCGCATTGAAGCGGACGGCAGCACCGAGCAGAAAACCTGGTGGACGCTGCCATACGGCCCACACGACGACGAGAAAAATCTGACCCTGGAAGACTGGCGCGACCGCGTGCTCGACAGCACCCGCGAAGCCGTGGCGATCCGCCAACGGGCGGCGGTGGATGTCGGCGTATTGCTTTCCGGCGGTGTCGATTCGAGCATGCTGGTCGGCCTGTTGCGCGAAGTCGGCGTGGAAAACCTGTCGACCTTTTCCATCGGTTTCCAGGATGCCGGCGGCGAACGCGGTGATGAATTTCAATATTCGGATTTGATCGCCAGACACTACGGCACCCAGCACCATCAACTGCGCATCGACGAAAAGGAAATCATCGAGCAACTGCCCGCCGCCTTCCGTGCCATGAGCGAGCCGATGGTCAGCCACGACTGCATCGCCTTCTATCTGCTGTCCCGCGAAGTGGCCAAGCATTGCAAAGTGGTACAGAGCGGCCAGGGCGCCGACGAATTGTTTGCCGGTTATCACTGGTATCCGCAAGTGGACGGCGCGGCCGATCCGTACGCGGCCTATCGCGAAGCTTTTTTTGACCGCAGCTATGACGATTACGCCGCCACGGTGCAGCCTAAATGGCTGACCGCCAATGACGCTGCCGGCGACTTCGTGAAGGAACATTTCGCACAGCCCGGCGCCGATGCAGCGGTCGACAAGGCCCTGCGTCTGGACAGCACGGTGATGCTGGTGGACGACCCGGTCAAACGCGTCGACAACATGACCATGGCCTGGGGCCTGGAAGCGCGCACGCCGTTTCTCGACTATCGCCTGGTGGAATTGTCGGCCCGTGTTCCGGGCAAATTCAAACTGCCCGACGGCGGTAAGCAAGTGTTGAAAGAGGCCGCGCGACTGGTCATCCCAAGCGAAGTGATCGATCGCAAGAAGGGTTACTTCCCGGTGCCGGGTCTCAAGCATCTGCAGGGTGACACCCTGAACTGGGTACGCGAACTGCTGCTCGATCCGAGCCAGGATCGCGGCCTGTTCAACCCCGCCATGCTCGACAAACTGCTGACCAATCCACAAGGCCAATTGACCCCGCTGCGCGGCTCCAAGCTGTGGCAACTGGCGGCTCTGAATCTGTGGCTCAGCGAACAAGGAATCTGATCGATGAAACCTCACGCCACGGCTTACAGCCAGCGGCTGCTGCGCGGTCAGACACCGTCCTACGAACGATTGCAGGCGCGTCTGGCCGAAGATGGCAACCAACCGAGCGCCGAGCCGATCGCCGTGCATTGCGGCTGGGGCCGCTTGCTGATCGGCCACACCTTTCCCGACCCGGCCAGCCTCGCCCAAGAGTTGCTCAACGAGCAGCCCGGCGAGCGCGATATCGCCCTGTACGTGGCCGCGCCGCAGCAGGTTCTCGGCCTGGAACCGACTCAACTGTTTCTCGATCCGTCCGACACGATGCGCCTGTGGTTCAGCGATTACCGTCAGGCAACACGGGTGTTTCGCGGCTTCCGCATCCGTCGTGCGCAAAGCGAAGAGGACTGGCAATCGATCAATCAGCTGTATCAGGCACGCGGCATGCTGCCGATCGATGCCACCCTGCTCACTCCGCATCATCAGGGCGGCCCGGTGTATTGGCTGGCAGAGGACGAGGACAGCGGCGCGGTAATCGGCAGCGTCATGGGCCTCAATCATCAGAAGGCTTACAACGACCCGGAAAACGGCAGCAGCCTGTGGTGCCTGGCGGTCGATCCGCAGTGTTCGCGGCCCGGGGTTGGTGAAGTGCTGGTGCGACATCTGATCGAGCACTTCATGAGTCGGGGTCTGAGCTATCTCGACCTGTCGGTGCTACACGATAACCGACAGGCGAAAAACCTCTATGCGAAGCTCGGTTTTCGCAACCTCTCGACCTTTGCGATCAAGCGCAAGAACGGCATCAACCAGCCACTGTTCCTCGGGCCGGGGCCGGAGGCCGCGTTCAATCCCTATGCACGGATCATTGTCGAGGAAGCCCATCGGCGTGGCATCGATGTGCAAGTGGACGATGCCGATGCCGGGCTGTTCACCCTCAGCCATGGCGGTCGCCGGGTGCGTTGCCGCGAGTCACTGAGCGACCTGACCAGCGCCATCAGCATGAATCTGTGCCAGGACAAGAGCCTGACCCATAAAGTGCTGAAAAACGCCGGGTTGAATGTACCGGCACAGCAACTGGCAGCGAATGCGGACGACAATCTGGCGTTTCTCGACGAGCATCAGCGGGTGGTGGTCAAACCGCTGGATGGCGAGCAAGGCCAAGGCGTGGCGGTGGATCTGCAAAGTATCGAAGAGGTGCAGCAAGCCATCGAAACGGCGAAGCAGTTTGACAGCCGCGTGTTGCTCGAAAGCTTCCACGAAGGCCTCGACCTGCGGATTCTGGTAATCGGTTTCGACGTGGTCGCGGCGGCGATCCGGCGTCCTGCCGAAGTGGTCGGCGACGGCCATCACTCCATCGGCGCGCTGATCGAAGCCCAGAGCCGACGCCGGCAAGCGGCCACCGGCGGCGAAAGCAAAATCCCGCTGGACCACGAAACCCAACGCACCTTGCACGCGGCAGGTTACGACTACAGCAGCATCCTGCCGGCCGGCGAGCATCTGTTCGTGCGGCGTACGGCGAACCTTCACACCGGCGGCACCCTGGAAGACGTCACGGCGATTCTGCATCCGACTCTGGTCGATGCCGCCGTGCGTGCGGCGCGAGCACTGGACATTCCGATGGTCGGGCTCGACCTGATGGTGCCCGCCGCCGATCAGCCGGAGTACGTGTTCATCGAAGCCAACGAACGGGCGGGCCTGGCCAACCATGAACCGCAGCCGACGGCCGAGCGGTTTGTCGATTTGCTGTTTCCGCACAGTCAGCCGGCCGTTTGATCTCTCTTCGGCGTCATTCCCGTGTCGAACGCGGGAATGACGCCCCGCAACAGGAGTTTCCATGACCACCCACATTCCCGAACCGGATCTGAACTACCTGCAAAAAGTCCTGCTGGAAATGCTCGCCATTCCCAGCCCTACCGGGTTCACCGACACCATCGTGCGTTATGTCGCCGAGCGGCTGGAAGAGCTCGGCATCCCCTTCGAAATGACCCGTCGCGGCACCATCCGCGCCACACTGAAGGGCAAAAAAAACAGCCCGGACCGCGCGGTGTCAGCGCACCTGGACACCATCGGTGCCGCCGTGCGCGCGGTGAAAGACAACGGGCGCCTGACCCTGGCGCCGGTCGGTTGCTGGTCGAGCCGTTTCGCCGAAGGCAGCCGCGTCAGCCTGTTCACCGACAACGGCGTGATCCGTGGCAGCGTGTTGCCGCTGATGGCTTCCGGGCACGCCTTCAACACCGCCGTCGACGAAATGCCGATCAGTTGGGATCACGTCGAACTGCGCCTGGACGCCTACTGCGCGACCCGCGCCGATTGCGATTCGCTGGGCATCAGTGTTGGCGATGTGGTGGCGTTCGATCCACTGCCGGAGTTCACCGAAAGCGGCCATATCAGCGCCCGACATCTGGACGACAAGGCTGGGGTCGCCGCACTGCTCGCAGCGCTGAAAGCCATCGTCGACAGCGGTCAGGAGTTGATGATCGATTGCCATCCGCTGTTCACCATCACCGAGGAAACCGGCAGCGGCGCGGCGGCGGCCTTGCCGTGGGACGTCAGCGAATTTGTCGGGATCGATATCGCGCCGGTCGCGCCCGGCCAGCATTCCAGCGAACACGCAGTCAGCGTGGCGATGCAGGATTCCGGCGGGCCTTACGACTATCACTTGTCGCGACACCTGTTGCGTCTGGCCGGTGAGCATGAGTTGCCGGTACGCCGCGATCTGTTTCGCTATTACTTCAGCGACGCCCATTCGGCCGTCACCGCCGGCCACGACATTCGTACCGCCCTGCTCGCCTTTGGTTGCGATGCGACCCACGGCTACGAGCGCACGCACATCGACAGCCTCGCCGCGCTGAGTCGTCTGCTGGGGGCGTACATCCTGAGTCCGCCGGTGTTCGCCAGCGATGCGCAACCGGCCAACGCGTCACTGGATCGCTTCAGTCACCAGATCGAGCACGAGACGCAAATGGAAAGCGACACCCGGGTGCCCTCGGTGGACAGCCTGGTGGGGCAACGCTCGGACAGTTGAGTCTGGCCCTCGGCGGTCATTCGCCGTAGCATCCCGACATTGATTTAGCCGAGGTGCCCATGCTGATTCCCTACGACGCGCTCGAAGTCGACACCCTCACCCGCCTGATCGAGGACTTCGTCACTCGCGACGGCACCGACAACGGTGACGACACCCCACTGGAAACCCGCGTATTGCGGGTTCGCCAGGCCCTGACCAAAGGTCAGGCGCTGATCGTCTTCGATCCGGACAGCGAGCAGTGCCAGTTGATGCTCAAGCACGACGTGCCCAAGCACCTGTTTGACTGAAACGGTCAGTGGCCCTTGCCGTTGGCCTGTTTGCGCTGGATCCGCTCGTAGACTTCGGCGCGGTGTACGTTGACCTGCTTTGGCGCCTCGACGCCGAACCGCACGCTGGAGCCGTTGACCGCCAGAACGCGCAAAGTGATGTTATCGCCGATGGAAATCAGCTCACCGACAACACGGCTGAGTACAAGCATGAGGGTTGTCCTTCAAGGTTTTCGAGCCTTGAAGATGCGCGGCTTTCGAGCGCCCTACAATGCGCTGCGGGCAAATCAGTCAAACCCTACGCGCCCGGGTGCTTTGGCCTTCAGACGTTTCCTTCAAGTCGGTGTTTCAGGTCGCCGAAAACCGTGGCCCGAACAGAATCACGCTGGCACCGATCACGCACAAGGCGACACCGATCCAGTCCGACCCCAGCGGACGGATGCGCTCGACCACCGCCAGCCAGCCAATCGAAGCAATGATGTAGATGCCGCCGTAAGCGGCGTAGGCGCGACCGGCGTAGGTCGCTTCAACGCGCGTCAACAACAGTGCAAACAAGGTCAGGCTGAGCAGCGCCGGGATCACCCACAAGGCGCTCTTGCCCTGGCGCAACCACATCCAGAATGCGAAACAACCGGCGATTTCGAACAGCGCGGCGAGGAAAAACCACAAGTAGTTGAGCATGCAGATGACTCGTCAGGGTGACTGTGGCGGTCACCCTAACGACGGGGCTTTGGCGGTGCAAGTTCAGCTGTTGTTCTGTTTGGCCTTGGCGCGCATCTTTTCGGCCATCGCGGTCATTTCGTTGTAGAGCAACTGCGGGTTCTTCTGCTTGATCGCCCAGGCCATGCGGCCTTGTTCGTGGGGCAGGATCATGAACTCGCCGGCGGCGACCTGTCTGTAGATGTAGTCGGCAATATCGGTGGCAGTGATCGGCGAACTTTCCAGCAACTTGCCGACCTGTGCTTTCATCGCCGGCGTCGGGCCACGGAAGGAGTCCAGCAGATTGGTCTGGAAGAACGACGGGCACACCACGTGGACACCGACTTCCTGTTGGGCCAGTTCGATCAGCAGGCTTTCGGACAACGCCACCACACCGGCCTTGGCCACGTTGTAGTTGCTCATCGCCGGGCCTTGCATCAGTGCCGCCATCGAGGCGATGTTGATGATCTTGCCCTTGCTCTGTTCCAGCAGCGGCAGGAACGCCTTGCAACCCTTGACCACGCCCATCAGGTTGATCGCGATCTGCCAGTCCCAGTCTTCCAGCGACAACTCGCTGAAGAATCCGCCCGACGCCACGCCCGCGTTGTTGACGATGATGTCGATGCCGCCGAATTTCACTTCACAGGCCTGGGCGAACGCGGTGAGCTGGCTGTAATCACGCACGTCGCAACGCTGGATGAAGCCGTCGCCACCGGCCTCGCGAACGAGTTTGAGGGTCTCCTGCAGACCGGGCTCACTGACGTCCGACAAGGCCAGTTGCCAGCCTTCACGCGCCCAGCGCAGCGCGATTTCGCGACCCAGGCCGGAGCCCGCGCCAGTGATCATCATGCGATTTTGCATAGCAAACAGCCTTGTTGTTCCGGGGAAGATGCGCGGAGTGTAGCGAAGGATCCGGAGCGACCCACGCTCCATCAGATTGCTGAATGGCGGGAGCAAACTGCGGCATCAAACGAAATAAGACCGTGAACCAAATACGTTAAAAAAACATTGAATTTTCTTTCACGCGCGCCAGTCGGAATTTGTAAGCCGTCTGGATTTAGTTCAACTTCCAGCCGCCCTTGAACACCAAGACTTCCCAGACACTATCAACAAGGAAATCGACATGGGCACATTTCTTATCATTATCCTGATCCTGTTGCTGATCGGTGGTCTGCCGGTCTTCCCACACTCCAGAAGTTGGGGTTACGGTCCTTCGGGCATTATCGGTGTGGTGCTGGTGGTACTGTTGGTTCTGCTGTTGCTCGGTCGGATATGACCTTTTGACCGACAAAAAAAGAGGCCCTGAAAAGGGCCTCTTTTTATTGCGCCAGATGATCAGTCCGGCTTGCCGTTAATCACACCGGCAGTGTTGTCGAGCAGGCTCTTGGTGGCCGTTTGCAGGAACGCTTCGAGTTTGAGTTTCAACTCGGCGGTGCGCGGTGCGTCCGGAATGATTTCGGCGGAAGGATTCGCGCCCAGTTGGTACTGGTAGATCTTCGGCGCCATTTCCTTCTCTTTCGGCAGTACAAGGATCTGGTCAGCGGTGACGATGGCGGTGGTCTGCTCGCTGCCCGACGGCTTGATCACACCGAAACCGGTGTCGCCTGCCGGCAGGTTCAGCAAGTCACGACCCCAGCACTGATGACGCACTTCGCCACCCAGGCGACCCATGATGGTCGGCACGATGTCGATCTGCGTACCCACGGTGTGGTCACGAGTACCGAATTTTTCCTGGATGCCCGGTGCGATCATCAGCATCGGCACGTTGAAGCGGCCCAGGTCCATTTCGGTGATCTGACGCTCGTTGCCAAAGCCGTGGTCGCCGACGATGACAAACAGGGTTTCCTTGAAGTAAGGCTCCTTGCGGGCCTTTTCAAAGAACTGGCCCAGTGCCCAGTCCGCATAACGCATGGCGGTCAGGTGCTCGTTGAGCGTGCCACGATCCGTCACGCGCTCGACCGGCAATGGCGTCGGCAAGGCGTAAGGCGTGTGGTTGGACAGGGTCTGCAGCAGCGCGTAGAACGGCTTGCCGTTTTCACGTGCCTTGAGCTCCACCAGACCACGGTCGAACATGTCCTGGTCGGACACGCCCCAGGTCGGATCGGAGAACACCGGGTTGACGAAGTCATTGCGGCCAACGAAGTTGGTCATGCCCTGGTTGCTGAAGAAACCGGACTGGTTGTCCCAGGCGAAGTCGCCGTTGTAGACATAGACGTCGTCATACTTGCGCGCGCTGAGCAGCTGCGGCAGGCCGGACAGTTTGTGACTGCCTTCCGGGGTCTGCATCAGGTATTCGAAACCCGGCAGGTTCGGGAAGCAGGCCATGGTGGCGAACATACCCTGGTGGGTGTGGGTGCCGTTGGAGAAGAAACGGTCGAACAGCAGGCCTTCCTTCGACAGTTTGTCGAGGTACGGCGTGATATTGCCCGGTGCACCAAGAGCGCCCACCGAGTGACCGGCCATGCTTTCCATGAGGATCACGACAACGTTCTTGATCGGCAGGGTCTTGTCGGCTGGCGGCGTGTAGTCACGACGCACGGCGGCGATGTCGGCATCGACCAGTTTGTCGTCCGGCATGACCAGCATCTCGCGCACGACTTTCTGCGCCTGATCCTGCGGGAGCGTGGCTTTCCAGATGTTGTTGCGGTCTTCGCCCATGCGGTCCTTGGCGGCCGCGATCAGCGACAGGGTGCCATTGAGGCCGAGCTGGTTGGCGAAGTTCGATTCGGTGGTGTACACGTCACCCCAACGCAGCGGCGGGCCTTGACGCAGGGTGCCACGCACGGCGACCACACAGATCAGCAGGCACACCACGAACACCGCCAGACGCGCATACCATGGCGCTACCTGACGAGTGCCGACGTTGCCGCCACTGAACGGGCCACGCGGACGGGTCAGACGGTCGGCGCCCTTGAACGCCAGGGTCAGGATCACAGTGCCCACGGCCCAGGCCAGCAGGTAGCGCACCACCGGGAAACCGTACCAGAGCATGCTCATCACGGTTTTCGGGTCTTCCTTCACGTACTGGAACACCAGGCCGTTGAGGCGCTGGTGGAACTCGCGGTAGAAGTCCATTTCCATCAGGCCGAGGAACAGCGCGATGCTGGAGGTCACCGTCAGCCATAGACGGAAGAACCCGCGCGCGGCCATCGCCCGGGCACTGAACAGCGCCAGCACCATCGGAACGCAGAGGTAGACCACCAGGCGCAGGTCGAAACGCAGGCCGTTGGCGAAGGCTTCGAGGAACGTCGAAGCCGGGGTGTCGAGGATCATCTCGCGGTTGTAGACCAGCAGCGCGAGGCGCAGCACGGAAAACATCACCATCATGACCAGTGCGCACAAAAGCGTGTAGGCCAGATGCGATTTGACGGTCGGTTGCAGCAGGCGACTGGAAGATCGCTGCTGATTCAGGGCGTCCGGGTTTGCCATGTCGTTTTAGGACCCATTGGAAGTTGAAGTTGCAAAAATACAGCTGCGCCCTGCCCTCTGTTGGCCATTCCAGGCCCCGGGGCTTGCGCGGTGCGCAAATGTTGCACGATCACCGGCGGCATTGCCATTGATTACTGCCCCGCTGCCAGACTCTTTCATTAAAGGCACGGCATACCCGGACAGATACAAATTGCGCGGGCGAATTGTCTTGAAGACTTTGTGAAAATTTCGTTCAACGCATATCCGGAAACACAATAAACCTACAAAACAAAACGCCCCGAGTTCTTCGGGGCGTTTGCAGAGGAACGCGATACTTACTTCTCGGCGCGCTCTTTCAGGGCTTTCAAGGTATTGAACGGTGCATCGACCACGAACTTGTTGGCAATCATCGACGGCACGCTGCCGCCTGGTTCGGTGTGGACCTGATAGGTCACTTCGACCTGATCGCCTTTTGGCACGAACTTCCAGAAGCCTTTGACCTGAGCTACGCGGACAAAGCCTTTTTCTTCCGGCAGGTACTTCGGCAGGCCTTCGAGGTTGCGGGTCAGGCTGCCATCGGCGCCTTCAACGGTGGTGACATGCAGGATCGAGTCGCGCGGGGTCACTGGCCACGGCGTGTTGAACTGGGTGTAGGTCCAGCTCTGATCGCCTTCGTGCTTGAGCAGTTTCTGGGTCTTGCACTCGTGAATCCAGGCACAGGCGCCGGAAACGTCTTCCTGCAATGCGCGCAGTTTGGCGACGGTGGTCTTCATCAAGGTCACGCCCTGATAAGACTTGTAGTCCGAACCCGGCACTTCGCTCAGGGAGACCTTGATGCCATCTTCGTTCTTGGCCACTTTCCAGTCTTCAGCCTGGGCAGCCGAAGTGGCCAGCACGGCAGTCAAACCACACAACACAGCGATACGATGCAGCGAACCCATAGTCTTATTCCTTATTGTTGAAGTTCCGTTCGTTTGACACATCACGCCGCCGTCATCTGCTCCCACCAGCCGAGCAGTCTGATCGCGTCTTCCTGACTGCTTCCGCAGACTTCGACATCGGCCTTGAACCCTGAACAGACCGCTGGACGTTCCGGTTGGCCGAAAATGCTGCACAGGTTTTCGACCGAGAGCTGAACGCAACGTTCGCCGGCAGGTTTGCCATCGGGCATGCCCGGAATCGGCGAGCTGATGGAAGGGGCAATGCAACAGGCGCCACAACCTTCACGGCAGTTCATGACGACGAGTTCCTCGCGACGGGCAATGTGTTAAAGGGACGCGGAACAGGGTAACCGCTAAAACGGCTGTTTAAAATTCCCTGAACCGGGGTTTTTACGCAGAAACGAAAGTGACTGACCAGTCTCCGACAAAGCGTCTGGTCTGCGGGTCACGGATCGATTGAATTTACTGCTTGAATTCGAAATCCAGCGCAGCGCCTTCGACTTCGCGGCGCTCTTCATTGCGCAGCTGCAACTGCATTTCGTTGCTCAGCAGACGACCGTTGAGCTGGAAGCCGCTGTTCTTCTCGCCAAACATCTGCGGCAGGATCGCTTCGCGCTTGGGCAGCGGCACGGTGCCAACCGGTTTCAACTGCTGAACCATGTCCTTGGGCAGGCTCAAGTCGAGTCTGGCCGGGGGTAATGGCGTCTTGGCCACTTCACTGGCGGATTTCGACTTGGAAGCGATCGGTGCACGTTTCTTGGCGGGGGCGGCTTTCTGCTGCTTTTCTTTCGCAGGAGCGGCTTTCTTGCTGGCAACCGGCTTTTTCACCGTGGACGCTGCTGTCGGTTTTTCCGAAACGGCAGCGGCCATGACAGCTGGCGCGTGACCGATCATCAACAGACAAAGCAAAACCCAGGCAGCAGGAAAAATCGCTTTCATGGAACCTACAACGCTAACGGCAGAGGGCCATATGCTCGCTTGTTGAACGCCACATGACAAGCGCGCCGCGCTGTCTGTTCAGAAACCGCCGGCCATTTCCTGACACAGTTGAGTCGCCAGCAGACCAAGCGTCATCAGCGCCCGTTCCGCTTCGCGATTCCACGGCGTGCCGCAGTTCAGCCGGATACAGTGGTTGAACTGCTCGGTATTACTGAAAATCAGCCCCGGCGCAATACTGATGCCCTGCTGTAATGCGCGGACATGCAATTCCTGCGTGTTGACCCGCCCCGGCAGGCTCACCCAGAGAATGAAACCGCCCGTGGGCCGGGTCATTTGCGTGCCTTCGGGGAAGTACTGCTGCACCGCCAGCTGAAATGCGCTGAGGTTTTTTCGGTATTCCTGGCGGATGTACCGCAAATGCCGGTCATAACCGCCATTTTCCAGATAAGCGGCGATCGCCATTTGCGTGACGCTGCAAGCCGAATGCGTGGTGAAGGTCTGCAGACGCTGGATTTCCTGTTGATACTTGCCGGCAATCATCCAGCCGACGCGCACACCGGGTGACAAGGTCTTGGAAAAACTCGAACAGTAAATGACCCGATCCAGCCGGTCGTAGGCCTTGAGCGCCTTGGTGCGACCTTGCTCGAACATCAATTCGCCATAGATGTCGTCTTCGACGATCTGGATATCGAAGTCCGAGGCCAGGCGCAGCAATTGTTTTTGCCGCTCTTCGGGCATGGTGCCACCCAGCGGGTTACTCAGCCGGGTCGTCAGCACCAGCGCTTTGATCGACCATTGGTTGGCCGCCAGTTGCAGGGCTTCCAGACTCATGCCGGTGGCCGGGTCGCTGGGAATTTCGATGACTTTCAGGCCCAGCAGGTCGGCCAGTTGCAGCAATCCGTAATAGGTCGGTGATTCGGCGGCGATCAGATCGCCCGGGCGCGTCAGCACCCGCAGCGACATCTGCAAGGCATCGACACAACCGTGGGTGATCACCACTTCCGACGGGTCGACCACCACCCCGGCGTCGCGCATGCGGATCGCCACTTGTCGGCGCAACGGCTCGAAACCGGGGCTGAACATGTAGCTGAAGGCGCGCGGGCTATGGAATCGGGTGACCTTGGCCAATTGCTGATGCAGTGCGCGCACCGGCAAATAATCAACACTGGGCACCGCTGCACCCAGCGGGAACACGCCTTCGCGGCGCGACTCGACCAACACTTGCTGAATGATGCTCGCGCGGGTGACCAGGCCAGGTCGTTCGACCCGGGCAATGTCCGGGGTCGGTGCGGTCAGTGCCGGGGTCTGGTGCACGTAGTAGCCAGACTGCGGCCGTGCACGGATCAGCCCCTGATCCTCGAGGTTGGCGTAAGCCTGCAACACCGTGGCATGGCTGACGTTGAGCTGCGAACTCATCTTGCGCACCGAGGGCACGCGCTCGCCCGGCTGATAGACGCCGCGGCGGATGTCTTCGGCCAGTTGTTGAGCAATACGTTGGTAGAGCAAGAGATTGGTCATGACGCAGCACTCGATATCACGGGCGTTTTATTTTTGTGTGAACAATACCGGAACAGTCTGGAAGTGTACTGGGACAGTTGCCATATTAGTCAACCATACAGTGCAGTGTCGGATAAATCTGTACTGCTTTGTGAGGTAATCGACAGACGTAAAAAAGCCCGGCGCTGCATGACAGGCCGGGCTTTCCAGTAACGCCACCCTCAGCGGGCGGCGCCGAGCTGGCCTTTTTCGTCGGAGAACACGATTTCCACGCGACGGTTCTGCGCACGCCCACGCTCGGAAGCGTTGGCGTCCACCGGGTATTCGTCGCCGTAGCCTTCGACCTGAATGCGTTTTTCGTCGATGCCCAGGTCCGTCAGCACATCGGCAACCGACTGTGCGCGGTCGCGGGACAGTTTGAGGTTGTCCTGCTTGCCGCCGGTGCTGTCGGTGTAACCCTCGATACGCACCACGCGTTTCGGATTGAGTTGCAGGAACTGCACAATCTTCAAGACCACGCGATTCGCCGAGTTCTTCAGCTCGGCTTCGCCGGTGTCGAACAGCACGTCACCCAGGGTCATCACCAGACCACGGTCGGTCTGGGTGGTGGCGAGAGCAACGATCTGCTCTTCCAGCCATTTGCCCTGCTGCTGCACGCTCAACAGTTTGGACTCGCGCAGTGCCAGTTGCAGGCGTTGACGCTCCAGCTCCAGCTTCGCCGCGCGTTCTTCGTTGAGCACCAGATTGGTGTGCTCGCGGGCGATCTGGCTGTAACGCTGGCTCAGATAGGAGTAATGCGCCACGTCCGAGCCACTTCCCCAGTAAGTGGAGAGACGATCGGCGCGGGCCAGGGATTCACCGGCACGAATCACGTCTTTCGGCGCGATACGCAGCACATTGGAATCTTCCTTGACCTTCTGGAAGTCAGCGCTGGCTTCCTGCAAGGCGGTTTCGCTGTGTTGGCCGGCGCAGCCATAAAGGCTGGCGCAACCCACGAGGATCAGAGTGCCGAAGGCATTTGAAGTCAGGCTCATTGGGCATCTCCCAGTTGCTTGCGCAGACGGACGATGCGGGTATTGAGCACGTTCAGTTGCTCTTCGCTCTTCTGGGTCAGCACCTTGGCTTCGGCCAGGCGTGCATCCAGTTCGGCCTGTTCGGCGCGCATCCGCGCGTTCTTGAAGGATTCACCGGCCATGCTGCCTTTGGCCCGGTTGAACTTGTCTTCTGCCAGTTTCATTTCCGGCACTTCGTCGGCGGTGGCGCCGACGGCCTTGGCCTGCTCCAGCGCCTGTTCGGTCAGGCGCATTTGTTCATTGGGTGCCGGATCGCTGGCGCAACCGGCCAGGGCCAGAACGGCCAGGGCCGTGAAAAGAACTCGATTACTCACTAAGAATCCCTACTGTTTTGGGGCGCTGACAGGTGGTTGCGGCGGCTGTTGCTGCTGCGCCTTCCAGCGCTCGATGTTGCGTTGCAGCGCGGCTTCCGTCAGGCCGGACGCGGGCAATTCTGTCATCTTTTTGGCCAGCTGTCCGCGCAACCACGGATCGTTGCAAGCCGAGTTGTGGGAAAGCGCAAGGAACAGACCGGGCCGGTCAATCGGTTGCTCGAAGGCCAGCAGATCATTGGCCATGCCCAGGGCCTGCGCGGCCGCCATCCCCGAGTAGCGGCCGGCGAGTACATATTCCACTTCACCCAGCAGAAGTTTCTGCAGGGCCTGAGTGAGGTTTGCCGTACGGGTCAGGGTCAAATGCTGCTCGGCAAAAGTGCCAAATGCCTGGGTCATTCGAGACTTTTCCGACAACCCTCCTTGATGGCCCTGGAGATCCTTCGCTTCGCTGTAGACCAGGGTCGAGCCTTTGCGAGTCCACACCAGATAGTCGTTTTCCAGCAGAGGGGGATGGATGTAGTCGAGGTTTTCCAGCTCGTTGAAGGTCATGGGCGCGTCGGCCAGCATGTCCATGCGCCCGCTGCGCACTTCGTCGAGGGCCTGTGAGCGTTTACCGGCATAAAGCAATTCGACCTTGATGCCCAGATCCTTCGCCACTTGCTGCAACAGGTCGGCACTGGCACCGACCAACTGTTTGGGATTCTGCGGATCCTGCCAGAGATACGGCGGTGCATCCGGGCTGCCGGTGACGACCAGTCGCTCGCATTTGCCCGCTGCCATGGACAACCCCGGCAACAGGCTGGAACACAGCAATAACGAGAAGCCCAACCGGCGATGCAGATCCATGGCGAAACGCTCCCACTCAAATCCGAGACAAAAAAAAGCCCGACCAACAGGCCGGGCTCTTTATAAGTGAAGCCGCCGGATTAGACCAGCTTCTCCAGCTCAGGTACGGCTTCGAACAGATCCGCCACCAGGCCGTAATCGGCCACCTGGAAGATCGGCGCTTCTTCGTCCTTGTTGATCGCAACGATCACTTTGGAGTCTTTCATGCCGGCCAGGTGCTGGATCGCGCCGGAGATACCGACGGCGATGTACAGCTGAGGCGCAACGATCTTGCCGGTCTGACCGACCTGCATGTCGTTCGGTACGAAACCTGCGTCGACTGCGGCGCGGGAAGCACCAACAGCGGCGCCCAGCTTGTCGGCCAGCGCGTACAGGTGTTTGAAGTTGTCGCCGTTCTGCATGCCGCGGCCGCCGGAAACGACGATCTTGGCAGCGGTCAGCTCAGGACGATCAGATTTCGCAAGCTCTTCGCTGACGAAGCTGGAAGTACCGGCGTTGTGAGCAGCGGCAACCGCTTCAACGGCAGCCGAACCACCTTCAGCAGCAACCGGGTCGAAACCGGTGGCACGCACGGTGATCACTTTGATCGCAGCGGTCGATTGCACGGTAGCGATGGCGTTACCGGCGTAGATCGGACGCTTGAAGGTGTCAGCGCTTTCTACCGAGATGATCTCGGAGATCTGGTCAACGTCCAGCTGGGCGGCAACGCGCGGCAGGATGTTTTTACCGTTGGAGGTGGCGGCAGCCAGGATGTGGCTGTAGCCCTTGCCCAGTTCGGCGACCAGCGGAGCAACGTTTTCCGGCAGCTGATGCGCGTAGGCAGCATTGTCAGCGTTCAGGACTTTGCTCACGCCTGCGATTTTCGCGGCGGCTTCAGCCACGGCGCCAGCGCCCTGGCCTGCGACCAGAACGTGGATGTCGCCACCGATTTTGGCAGCGGCAGCAACGGTGTTCAGAGTGGCCGGGGCCAGCACTTTGTTGTCGTGTTCAGCAATAACCAAGATAGTCATTTAGATTACCTTCGCTTCGTTTTTCAGTTTCTCGACCAGTTCAGCCACCGACTTGACCTTGATGCCCGCGCTACGTGCAGCCGGCGCTTCGACTTTCAGGGTCTTGTTGGTGGAGGCGGTGGAAACGCCCAAAGCGTCCGGAGTCAGCACTTCGAGAGGCTTCTTCTTGGCTTTCATGATGTTTGGCAGGGACGCGTAGCGCGGCTCGTTCAAACGCAGGTCGGTGGTGACGATCGCTGGCAGTTTCAGGGAAACGGTCTGCGCGCCGCCGTCGATTTCGCGGGTCACGGCAACGCTGTCGCCGGAAACTTCGACTTTCGAGGCAAAAGTGCCCTGACCGTAGCCGCTCAGTGCTGCGAGCATCTGGCCGGTCTGGTTGTTGTCGCTGTCGATGGCCTGTTTGCCCAGGATCACCAGCTGAGGCTGTTCCTTGTCGACCACGGCCTTGAGCAGCTTGGCCACGGCCAGGGAAGTCAGGTCTTCAGCGGATTCGACGAGGATGGCGCGGTCGGCACCCAGAGCCAGTGCGGTACGCAGCTGTTCCTGAGCGGTGGACGGGCCGATGGAGACGACGACGATTTCAGTCGCAACACCTTTCTCTTTCAGGCGTACGGCTTCTTCCACTGCGATTTCGCAGAATGGGTTCATCGACATCTTGACGTTGGCGAGGTCTACGCCGGAATTGTCCGCCTTGACGCGAACCTTGACGTTGTAATCCACAACGCGTTTGACAGCTACAAGAACCTTCATGGATTCCTCGTTACTCTCCGGTGAAAAGAAAGTCGCCTAGGCGAACCTGGCGGTTGATGCTCATCGGGCACAAGGGCACCTCTAAAAACGCCGGCTGAGCGGGATGACCGTTCGTCAGTCGTGACCGACGAGTCATGCCGCTTCGCGGTGTGTAAACTGCGCGCCGAACCTGCGCTGCGCATCACCGGTTACCGCCTACGCCCTGTCTTTAGAGGTGCTCTTGAAACCACCATTCAGCCTACGGCGAGCGCAAAACCGCCCGTATCTTGACCGGAACGCCCATTCTGGTCAATACGCCAAAATGCCCTGTCATAAGCCGCGCTTCTTTGATTTCTCTGGGCTGGAGCCGATTCAAACAAACGTTTGTATTGGACGCTAAGAGTGGTGTAGATATAATGCGCCGCCTAGAGAGAAAGGTGGTTTGCCCATTATTAGCCTTGACGTTAACGTAAAGGCAATAACGGATACGACACCGAACCTCCAAATTAGAAAAAAAACTGTTGAGCCTTGAGTAGGAGATAGCCTGTGGAACGCGAATACATGGAATTCGACGTGGTCATCGTCGGTGCCGGCCCCGCTGGCCTGTCCGCCGCCTGCCGTCTGAAGCAGAAGGCCGCCGAAGCCGGTAAGGAAATCAGCGTCTGCGTGGTCGAAAAAGGCTCCGAAGTCGGCGCACACATCCTTTCCGGTGCCGTATTCGAACCACGGGCCCTGAACGAACTGTTCCCGGACTGGAAAGAGCTCGGCGCCCCGCTGAACACGCCAGTCACCCGCGATGACATTTTCGTGCTGAAAAACGCCGAAAGCGCGCAGAAAATCCCTGACTTCTTTGTGCCCAAGACCATGCACAACGAAGGCAACTACATTATTTCCCTCGGCAATCTGTGCCGCTGGCTCGCTCAGCAGGCCGAGAACCTGGGCGTGGAAATCTACCCGGGCTTCGCCGCTCAGGAAGCACTGATCGATGAAAACGGCATCGTGCGCGGGATCATCACCGGTGACCTCGGCGTCGACCGCGAAGGCCATCCGAAAGAAGGCCTGTACACCCCGGGCATGGAACTGCGTGGCAAATACACGCTGTTCGCCGAAGGCTGCCGTGGCCACATCGGCAAGCAACTGATCAAGCGTTACAACCTCGACAGCGATGCCGATGCCCAGCACTACGGCATCGGCTTGAAGGAAATCTGGGAAATCGACCCGGCCAAACACCAGCCAGGCCTGGTGGTGCACACCGCCGGTTGGCCGATGGACATCATGGGCACCGAGAACACCGGCGGCTCCTTCCTCTATCACCTGGAAAACAACCAGGTTGTAGTCGGCCTGATCGTCGATCTGTCCTACAGCAACACCTACCTGTCGCCGTTCGACGAATTCCAGCGCCTCAAGCATCACCCGGTGCTCAAGCAGTACCTGGAAGGCGGCAAGCGCATCAGCTACGGCGCCCGCGCCATCTGCAAGGGCGGCCTGAACTCGCTGCCGAAAATGGTCTTCAAGGGCGGCGCGCTGATCGGTTGCGACCTCGGCACCCTGAACTTCGCCAAGATCAAGGGCAGCCACACCGCGATGAAGTCCGGCATGCTCGCCGCTGAATCCGTGGCCGACGCACTGTTCGCTGACAAGGACGGCACCGAAGAGCTGACCACCTACGTCGACGCCTTCAAGAAGAGCTGGCTCTACGAAGAACTGTTCGCCAGCCGCAACTTCGGCCCGGCGATCCACAAGTTCGGCGCCATCGTCGGCGGTGGTTTCAACTGGCTGGACCAGAACATCTTCGGCGGCAAACTGCCGTTCACCCTGCACGACACCAAGCCGGACTACGCCTGCCTCAAGCTCGCGGCCGACTGCAAGAAGATCGACTACCCGAAACCCGACGGCAAGATCAGCTTCGACAAGCTGAGCTCGGTGTTCATCTCCGGTACCAACCATGAAGAAGAACAGCCGTGCCACCTGAAACTGACCGACCCGACCATCCCGTTGAGCCGCAACCTGCCGATGTACGACGAACCGGCGCAGCGTTACTGCCCGGCCGGCGTGTATGAAGTGATCACCAAGGAAGACGGCGAGAAGCGCTTCCAGATCAACGCCCAGAACTGCGTGCACTGCAAGACCTGTGACATCAAGGACCCTTCGCAGAACATCACCTGGGTGACGCCGGAAGGCGCTGGCGGCCCGACTTACCCGAACATGTAAGTCGATCTGCAGAACATCAAGGCTCCCTATATGGGGGCCTTTTTGTTGCCTGGGATTTGTAAAAGATCAAGCCGCGCGCTCATCCCCCGGGCTGCGTTCGAAATAGCGTTTGTACTCGCGACTGAACTGCGACGTGCTCTGATACCCCACCCGATGCGCCACCTGCGCGACACCCAGCCCCTCGGCGATCAACAACGTCTGCGCCTTCAACAAACGCAAACGCTTCAGATACTGCACCGGTGACAGCAACGTGCTGCGTTTGAAGTGTTCGTGAAAGGTCGAAACGCTCATGTTCGCGCAACTGGCCAATGTCTCGACGTTCAACGGTTCGGTGTAGTGCGAATGCAAATGGCTGATCGAAGCCGCCACCCGGGCAAACTGCCCCTGCTGCTCCACCAGCGCCCGCAATACATCTGCCTGTGGACCGCGCAACGCGACGAACAACAACTCCCGCACCCGAGCAGGCCCGAGAATCTGGCACTCCAGCGGATCGTGCAGACAGCGCAGCAAGCGTTCGACGCAACCGCGCATGTCATCGTCGAGCACCACCGAGGTCATCGACTCCGGTGTCTGCGCCGGAATATGCCGCCCCGGCGCCAGGCCCATGGCCAGCACCAGCTCACCGAGCAACACCCGGTCGATCGCCACCGATACGCCGAGCAACGGCGCGTCCGGCAACGCATAGGTTTCGCACTCGAACGGCACCGGCAACGCCTGGATCAAGTAATGCCCGGCACCGTATTCCATGGTGCGCGGCCCCAGATACGCCAGTTTGCTGCCCTGGGCGATGATCATCAGGCTCGGTTCATAAATGTGCGGGCCACGGGCAACGTCGCAACTGGCGCGCAATACCTGCACACCCGGCAGCCCGGTCTGGCTGTAACCATCGCGCAGCGCCAGCGGTTCGATCAGCGAAACCAGCATGGCATTGGCATCAAGGTGACGGGTCAATTGCATCGGGTGGCTCTTCAGAAAAAATCACGGAAAAAGGGATAAAAGCATCATCGCAGATCCTTTTGCCAATGCGACCGATCAACCCCGCATGCCGGAGGATTAGGCATGACACCCGGAGGAATCGCCATGGCCGGACGACCGGACGGCGCCCAGAATGCGCCGCCTCACTTGTCACTGCTTTTGCGAGGTTTCACATGTACACCGCCATCGGCTATGCCGCTCAAACGGCCACCACCCCCCTCGCCCCGATGAAATTCGAACGCCGCAGCCCTCGTGCCGACGATGTCGCCATCGAGATTCTGTACTGCGGCGTCTGCCACTCCGACATCCATCAGGCGCGCAACGAATGGGGCATCGCCGTTTACCCGTTGATGCCCGGCCACGAGATCGTCGGAAAAGTCACCGCCATCGGTGCGAACGTCACCAAACACAAGGTAGGTGATCTGGTCGGTGTCGGCTGCATGGTCGACTCTTGCCGTACCTGCGAAGCCTGCCAGTCGAACCTCGAGCAATACTGCCTCGAAGGCCCGACCATGACCTATGCCACCCCGGATCGGGTCGACGGCAGCAACACCATGGGCGGTTATTCGGACAGCATCGTGGTCAGCGAACACTTCGTGGTGCGCATCCCCGAGAAGCTGGATCTGGCAGCGGCTGCTCCGATTCTCTGCGCCGGCATCACCACCTACTCGCCACTCAAGCACTACGGCGTGAAGGCCGGCGACAAGGTCGGGATTCTCGGCATGGGCGGCCTCGGTCATATGGGCATCAAGTTCGCCAAGGCGATGGGCGCCGAAGTGACGCTGTTCACCCGTTCGGCGAGCAAGGCCGAGGAAGGTCGTCGTCAAGGCGCCGATCACGTCATCGTCTCCACCGACGAAGAACAGATGAAAGCCGCGGCCGGTCGCTTCGATTTCCTGCTGGACACCATTCCAGTGCAGCACGACCTCAACCCGTACCTCGACACCCTGCGCTTCGACGGCGTGCATATTCTGGTGGGTCTGATCGAACCGATCGATCCGCCGGTTCACGCCGCCAAACTGGTATTGGGCCGTCGCGTATTGGCCGGCTCGCTCATCGGTGGCGTCGCCGAAACCCAGGAAGTGCTGGATTTCTGTGCCGAGCACAACATCACTTGCGACATCGAAATGCTCGACATCCGCCAGATCAACGAGGCCTACGCCCGCATGATCGCCGGCGATGTGAAGTACCGTTTCGTGATCGACATGGCGACCTTGAAACTCTGATTCCTCAGACCTTCAAGCCAAGCTCCGCCGAAAGCCGGGTTGTGACCCCTTTGATCAGGGGAATCAGCTCGGCCATTTTTTCCAGCGGCATATACGGCACGGTGCTGGCGATGCTGATCGCCGCGACGATGCGCTTGCTCGCGTCGCGGATCGGCGCCGCCACGCAACGGATCGACGGTTCGTTGTCTTCCAGATCGAACGCGTAGCCGCCGGCCACGTACTCGGTCATCCGCTGCTCCAGCTGCTCCCACGACTGCTGGGGATGCTGCGGCCAGAACTGACTTTTCCCACCCGCTGGCAGGCTGATGTCGTACAGACGCTGCCAATCCTGCGGCGCGTCATCCAGCATCAGCGCCTTGCCGATCCCGGTGCGCGCCAGCGGCATGCGGTGGCCGACCCGTGAGCGCATTTCCGGGCCGTTACGCCCAGGATTCTTCAACAGGTACAGCACCTCGTCGCCTTCACGAATCCCCAGGTGCACGGTGTCACCAGTCAGTGCCGACAACTCGTCCAGATACGGCCCGGCCAGGGTCACCAGCGGCAACTCTTCGCGCGCCTGGAAACCCAGTTCGATCAGCTTCGGCCCCAGCAGATAACCGACTTGCGGCACGACGCGCAGGTAACGCTCGTCCACCAGGCAACTGGCCAGACGATGAGTGGTGCTGCGCGTGGTGCCGATCAGGCGGGCGATCTCTTTGAGATCGCGGGCGCCACTGGCGACGGCCTGCACCACACCCAACCCGCGAAGCAGGGTCTGGGTGCCGGTGGGCGCGGCGTCCTTGGCGGTTTTTGGGGCGTCTTCCTGCATATCCAGCCTTTAGCGTTGAGCGAGGGAACGGGCGGCATTATGGTCGCCCGACAGGGACGACTACAACTCGATGCGCTCGACCTTGCCCACCAGCAGCACGTAGGACAGAGCACCAATCAATGCCAGAACCGCGATGTAGGTGATCGCCGGAGCGAACGAATCGCCGCTGGCCAGAAAGCCGATGACAATCGGCGTGGCAATCGCCGACAGATTGCCGATGAAATTGAACACCCCACCGGTCAAGCCCAGCAGCCGCGCCGGCGCCAGTGTCGACACCAGCGACCAGGTGATCGACGCCAGCCCATTGCCGAAAAACGCCAGGGCCAGGAAAGCAATCACCAGCGGCGTCGATTCGACGAAGTTGGCGCCGATGATCGAGGTGGAAATCAGCAGGCCACCAATGATCGGCAATTTGCGCGCAAACCCGACGGTACAGCCACGGCGAATCAGGAAGTCGGAAAAGAACCCGGAGCACAGCACGCCGATGAACGCAGCGAGAAACGGCAGAGACGCCAGCAGTCCGGACTTGATGAAGTCCATGCCGCGATATTTCACCAGATAGGTCGGGAACCATGTCAGGAAAAACCACAGCGTCGAGTTCAGGCAGAACTGGCCGAGGTAAATTCCCCACAACTTGCGTTTGCTGAGGACGATGCCGAGATCGGTCCAACTGAATTTCGCTTTCACTTTGGCGGCTTCGGCGGCGATGTCCACCAGCCCTCCGCCCTCACGGATCAGGTCGATTTCGCCTTCGTTGGCGCCTTTGAAATCACGCGGTTCGCGATACACCGCATACCAGATCGCGGCCCAGACAATGCCCACCGCCCCCGTCACGACAAACACCATGTGCCAGCCAAACTCATGTTGCAGCCAGGCCAGTACCGGGGTCAGAAACGCCAGCCCGACAAACTGCCCGGAGGTGTAGAAACCGATCGCCGTGGCACGTTCGCGCTCGGGAAACCAGGTCGTCACCACGCGGCTGTTGATCGGATACGCCGGCGCTTCCAGCGCACCGACCGCCATGCGCAGCACGAACAGGGCGATGAAACTGGCGGCGAAACCGAGCATCACCGTGGCCAGCGACCACAACAGCAGCGCGACGCTGTACAGGATGCGCGGTGGCACCCGATCCACCAGCCAGCCGCCGGGAATCTGCATGGCGGCGTAGGTCCAGCCGAACGCGGAGAAGATCAGTCCGACATGCACCGGGTCGATGCCCAGCTCGGTGGTGAGCGCCGGGGCGGCAATCGACAGATTGCTGCGGTCGAGGTAGTTGATGACCACGGTGATGAACAGCAACACCATGATAAAAAAACGCTTGCGGCTGGGCGTGACTAACGTCGCTTGCCCGGTGAGGGTTTGCGGTTGCATGGGGAGAACCTCTTCTTATGTTTATTGAGGTTGGCCTGAGGCCTTGAGTCGTTCCCGCGCTCGGCACGGGAACGATCAGATGTGCTGAATCAGCCACTCACCACTCGGCAAAACTGCCATCGGCATGGCGCCAGATCGGGTTGCGCCAGCGATGGCCGACCGCCGCGCGTTCGATCACGTATTCCTCGTTGATCTCGATCCCCAGGCCCGGGCCATTGGGGATTTTCACGAAGCCCTTGTCGTAGTCGAACACCCGCGGATCCTTCACATAATCGAGCAGGTCATTGCTCTCGTTGTAATGGATGCCCAGGCTCTGTTCCTGGATAAACGCGTTGTAACAAGCGGCGTCCAGTTGCAGACACGCCGCCAGCGCGATCGGCCCCAGCGGACAATGCAGCGCCAGCGCCACGTCGTAGGCTTCGGCCATGTTGGCGATCTTGCGGGTTTCGGTGATACCGCCGGCGTGGGAGGCATCCGGCTGGATGATGTCGACGTAACCTTCGCTCAACACCCGTTTAAAGTCCCACCGCGAAAACAGCCGCTCGCCGAGGGCAATCGGGGTGCTGGTCAACGGTGCGAGTTCTTTCAGTGCTTCGTAGTTTTCGCTGAGCACCGGCTCTTCGATGAACATCAATTTGTACGGGTCGAGTTCCTTCATCAGCACCTTGGCCATGGGTTTGTGCACGCGGCCATGGAAGTCGACGCCGATGCCGACGTTGGGCCCGACCGCATCGCGCACTGCCGCGACATTGGCCAGCGCCAGATCGACTTTCTCGAAGGTATCGAGGAATTGCAGTTCCTCGGTGCCGTTCATTTTCACCGCGGTAAAACCGCGACTCACCGCCTCTTTCGCGGCCCGCGCGGTGTCCGCAGGACGGTCGCCGCCGATCCACGAATAAACACGGATCTTGTCCCGCACCTGACCACCAAGCAGATCACTCACCGACACACCAAGCGCCTTACCCTTGATGTCCCACAACGCCTGGTCGATGCCGGCCAGTGCGCTCATGTGGATCGCCCCCCCCCGGTAAAAGCCGCCGCGATACAGCACAGTCCAGATGTCTTCGATGTTGCGTGGGTCTTTGCCGATCAGGTAGTCGGACAATTCCTCGACCGCTGCCGCGACGGTATGGGCGCGTCCCTCGACCACGGGCTCGCCCCAACCGGTCACGCCCTCGTCGGTTTCGACTTTCAGGAAGCACCAGCGCGGCGGGACGATGAAGGTGGTCAGTTTGGTGATTTTCATCTTTTTGTCTCTCTTATAGATGCAGCGCACGCAGCGCCAAAAAGTCTTAGCGAAGGGCTTTCCAGGCCGCCACGTAGGCCTTGGCATTGGCCGCCACTTGCTCGGTCGTCATGCCCGGTTTGAACAACCCGGAACCGAGGCCGAAGCCTTTGACGCCGGCATCGATGAACGCCTGCATGTTGTCCGGGGTAATGCCGCCGACCGGCGCCAGAATCGTCCCGACGGGCAACACCGCCAGCCACGCTTTCACCACTGCCGGCCCCATCTGCTCGGCCGGGAACAGCTTGAGAATGTCCGCGCCCTCCTCCAGCGCCGCAAAGGCTTCGGTCGGCGTGGCAACACCCGGCGACAGGTACAGCCCCGCCGCTTTCGCTGCCCGCAACACCTTGGCATCGCTGTGGGGCATGACGATGACCTGGCCGCCTGCTTCCTTCACTAAATCCACCTGTTCCGGCGTCAGCACCGTGCCAGCACCGATCAGGCAATCGGCGGGCAAGGTCTTGCGCAGGATGCGAATGCTTTCGTACGGCGCGGGGGAATTGAGCGGTACTTCGATGACGCGAAATCCGGCCGCATACAGGACTTCTCCGACAGCAGCGGCTTCCTGCGGATGCAGGCCGCGCAGGATCGCGATCAGACCGTTTTGCGCCAGTGCTTGCTTGAGCATGTCAGGCCTCCAGTCAGGGTTAACGGGATGAGGAATCGATCAGTCCGGCGGCGAGCGCCAGTTGCCACAGCCCACGCTCGGTGGCCTGCTCGGCCAGGGTCACCCGGGCGAAACCGCAGGCGTCGAGCGTACGGCTGTAGCGGGCGCACAACTGCGCGTTGCCGATGAGGATGATCGAAGGAAGCTGTGCACTGTTGCGACGGCGCCGTTGCACGGTGGCCAACGCTGTCAGCTCGTGGCCGATCAGCAGGCCGGACAGATAGTCCGGTTGCGCAGTGGCGCTGAGTTCGCCGGTCAGGCCCAGGCTGCGGGCGCTGAACAGGGTCGACAGCACGCCGATTTCGCCCTCGGCCGACAACGCCACCTGCACGCCGCGATCAAACGCCTCGGCATCGAACGTCGCGCTGTGCTGTTGGGTACGGCCGAGAATGCTGTGTTCGCTGAGCACGGCGAACACCTCGCCGGTCATGAAGGTGTCGAAACGGGTGATGCAGCCGTCGGCCACTTCCACCCATTTCGAATGACTGCCCGGCAGGCCGATCAACAGATCGTTGCCCGCCTCGACCGGCAGTTTCTGCAGGACGCCGAGGACCTGGGTTTCCTCGCCGCGCATCACGTTCGGCAGCGTCGAGCGCTGAATCACACCCGGCACGATGTGCACATCGACACCGCGAAGACTGCGAACGGTTTGCAGGGATTTTCCGAGATCGGCGACGTTGGCCGGCGTATCGCGGTAGGACGCTTCGCGCCAACCCTGAGCGCTGCCGACCATGCCGCAGGCAATCACCGGCAAGTCGGGTTGCGCATCGAGCCAGTCGCCGCACGCCTCATCGAATGCCAACTCAAAACCGTCGGCGCATTCACGACCGTTGATGACCCGCGGCGTCTTCGGCAACTGCATGATCCCGAACGACAGCGACCGCTGCGCCAGCACCTGCCCGCCCGCCGCGAGTTTGTAAGCACGTAGGGAGGTCGTCCCCCAATCGAGCGCGATCAATTGCGCCAGCATCGCTTCACCTGTTTTGTTATTGGCAGTGAGTGAGCTGGACTATAGACCTCTCAAGCGCTAAATCTCAATATGTAATTTTACATCCCATATTTTGGGACATCTTCAATCCAAGGCGTCCATCGCTCGACAGGATCCAGGTGCTTGTTGAGGATGACGCTCAAAGATTCATGCTCACTCGCTCCCACCTCATGTGTACGCCCCTCCTCGTCGGCTATGCCTGGCTCCTGACGCCCGTCTCCTCGAATGATGATGTACGCCGCCTGGGGTGCAGGCGTTCCCTCTGCTCCTGCAACAATCCTCAATTTCGTATTGTTCGGCGCAAAGGAGGCCAACATTCCGGCATAGGGCACATCACTGCATAGCCCGAGACTGTCGATCCGGTCATATCCTGCTGCCAACTCATAACGCCAACGCACGATGCACACCGACGCAAGTGGCAGCAATGAACGCGGCTGGTCAGAGGGTTTAAGCGAGACACGCGACGGTGCCACCCGAGGGTTTTCCAACTGGGCAATGAATCGCGACGTGGGGATGTACATGACTCTTGAGTAGTAGGCGACATACGGAAACGCGGTGATCACCACCTTGCACGGAATGTATTCCTGCGGCTCGAGGATCTGCACCAACTCAACGGGCCTGACCCATTCCCGGCCGTCGTTGAGGGCGTGATTCTTCAGGTTGATCCTTGCAAACATCTCATACCGGCGGTCGCCTTCGATCAAACGCATTTCACTGACCGTCCCCGAAGCTTCCAGAGCGATCTGATGTTCGACGGAAAAATTCAGGTCACCCTTCAGCGAGCAATGAATCGAGGTTCCAATCTGGCCGCTCTGTCCATGCACTTCATACAAATCGATGAGGTTTCGGTCAGAGGTGAAACGCAGATCGTACAAGGAAGAAAATGCGTGATTGATCGAGACAAATTCAAGCCTGGCAGGTGGAACGTCGAGATGCAGGCAGGACGAACACATCAAGAAACTGCTCAACAGCAACCATTTGCAAATACGAAAGTTCAACGTTCCTCCTCCTTGGTCAGAACGCGAACAAAATCGGAGGCTGGAACACCCATTGGTCTTGAGTAGTAAACTCCATAGCCATAAGCGGAGGCATAAAACCGGCATGCCAAAGCATTGCGAGCATTCAACAACGCCAAAAGATCTTTCGAAGAAATGAACGTATTCGAGCCGGTCTCATGGTCGGTATGAATCGCATTCAGTTCCGCCGAGTACTGATGCCTGGTCTGTGAGTCCGTACGATCAACTTCAACCATCATGCCATCCAGATAGTCTGACTCACCCTGCCTTTCAAAGAGTTCCACTTTTGCGCCCAGATAGCACGCCAACCCTTCATAGGTTTGGTTTCTACCTGCATGGGTATCGAAGAATTTCAGCAAATCCTTATCCGAAGAAAACCGGACATCAAAGCGTGCGTAATCAGGCACATAGCTTACAGACTCAAACTGTATATCAATGGGCGGCACCGGTGGATTTTGCGTGCAAGCACTGCACAGAAACAACAAACTTACAACCATATATTTCTTCAAGGGAGAATCCTGTTAATTACAATCAGTACTCAGCGTTAGCTTTCAGCAATTCCTTGCTAGGCACTTTCATCACGTTAGAGAAGTAAGTCGTGTAAGTCGTGGAGTGAACTCGAAACAAACAAACGATAGAGTCTTTTTTCATCAAGAAAGGGGCCAAAGTATCTCCTTGCAGATATCGCTCACCACCACTGCTTTTTTCAGACTCACTAAAAATGACGTCAGCCCTGTAAAGCCCCGGCTCGGCCGATACTTCCTCAACCAGACCAAATCCCGATTGCTTTATATGATGTGCTTGAGAAAAATCCAGATCATCGCTCAGCGAGCAAATCAGGCCTTGACCAATGGACGACTTGAACAAACCGAGAAGATCAATATCCGACGCAAAGTAAATCTGATAAATCCCGGTATTGCGGAGTTGCTCAACCTTTGAAATTTGCAGAGTTGCAATAGGTCGACCATGATTCAGGGAGCAGGCTGAAAGCACTAACATCAAAGCGAGAAAACATACCCATCTCATAAAAATTCAACCTTTTTGTGCGTTTCTGAATTTGCGTGCAACAGGCGCTTGATGGGCTACTCCGTGGTCACCGGAAAACGACAGAGGCGCGAGAAAGTGACTGAGGCATTGCGCGGGAATACTCAGCCAGCAAGGTTTTTTAATGTGCATCAATCGCTTGCACTAGATCGGAAGCTGGAACATGCATGACGTTAGAAACATACGTTCTATTGCCGGTAGTGTTAACTCTAAAAGCACATACTATAAATTCCCTCTTGACCAATACATCACGCAACGCCTTGCCCCCCAGAATATTTTCCTGCCCTTGCAACTCTCCTGCCTCGCGAAAAATAACCTTTGATTCGTAATGCCCTCCCGTAGTGTCATCGATAAATCTCACACTACCGCGTCCGGAACGCTTCAAATAATGCCCAATTGAAAAATCCTGATCATCTTCCAGTGCACATACGAGACCTTCCCCAATGGCGGGACCGAACAAGGCCAAAAGATCGATATCGCTGGTAAAAGTCATCAGAAAGCCGAAGCCACTCGGCGTTATCTCAACAGTTCCAAAATGCAGCGTGGCGGTGGGTCGCCCATGATTGGTGGAACATGAAACAGAAAAAATCGTTGCACATAAAATGACAAAAAACGCTTCATTGCTCCCCCATGCCCACAATAAAGTCAGAAAAATTACGATCCTTGACCTTCCAATAATCACCTTCCCCGACCCACCGGCCACGACATTGCCGTGTCCGCCGGTGCTGTCGAGCATCGCGACATCGAGGCACGAGACAAACGCACGGATGGCTTTGCCACCGAGGGGGTGATGGTGCAGAGAATGTCCACCGGTGGGCGGTGCGGGTTATCGGAGGAACCGAGGTTTCTGACCAGACCGTACAGGCGGATCGACGCCCGTAGTCCGCTCATCGCCGGTCACTCGTTGACGCAGCGAGGGCTCCACGGGCGTGGAGAAAGAGTGCCAGAGGCATTGCAGGTGTCGTCCGTGAGCGCGCAAAAATGGCGCACAGGATGCCGGACTAGAGCGGATTGGACAATCGAATCAGCAGCCAGATTTCCGCTATTTACTCAGCCCTCGGCAAATTCGCGCAATACCTTGCCATCCATGCGATAGCGCACCCACTCCTCCTGTGGCTGGGCGCCGAGGGATTTGTAGAACTCGATGGCCGGAGTGTTCCAGTCCAGCACGCTCCATTCGAAGCGACCGCAGTCGTTCGCGCAGGCGATTTTTGCGAGGTGGCGCAGCAGGGTTTTGCCGGCGCCGCCGCCCCGTTGTTCCGGGGTGATGTAGAGGTCTTCGAGGTACAGGCAGTTGCTGCCCAGCCAGGTCGAATAGCTGAAGAAGAACACCGCGAAACCGATCGGCACACCGTCGCGCAGGCAGATCAGGCCGTGGGCGGTGGCGCCTTCGCTGAACAGGCTGCGCTCGATGTCGGCGACGCTGGCGATGACTTCGTGACGGGCCTTTTCGAAGTCTGCAAGTTCAGTGATGAACGCGAGGATTTGCGGTGCATCGCTGGGGGTCGCCGGGCGGATTTCGATCGTCATGGACGGGCCTTGTCGGAAAAAGGAAAACGCCATACTAAGGCGGCGCGCGACGCTCGTCACATGGCAATCCACAGATTAGGCTAGCGCCGCCGAACACTCGAAAGGACGCCCATGAAAAACTTCGCTTTCTCGCCCCTCACGGAACTCGCCGCTGAACTGCTGCCCCACGCCCTGGAACCGTCGGAGGACGGCGCTCATGACCTGTCGCACCTGCAACGGGTCTGGCATAACGCGCGCACCTTGCAGGCCGAGGAAGGTGGCGACCTTGAGGTGCTGCTTGCAGCGGTGTTGCTGCACGATTGTGTGGCCGTGGAAAAGAACTCGCCACTGCGTTCACAGGCATCGCGCCTGGCGGCGGAAAAAGCATCAACGGTGCTGGCAAACCTGAACTGGCCCGAAGAAAAAATCAGTGCAGTGATCCACGCCATCGAAGCCCACAGCTTTTCCGCCAACATCACCCCGCTAACCCTCGAAGCACGTCTGATGCAGGACGCCGACCGCCTCGACTCCCTCGGTATGCTTGGTGTCGCCCGCACCTTCTACATCGCCGGGCGCATGGGCAGCTCGCTGTACGACCCGCACGATCCCGAGGCCCGGGAAAGGGACTACGACGACAAGCGATTCTGCCTCGATCATTTCCAGACCAAACTGCTGCACCTCGCCGACGGTTTCCAGACCGTTGCCGGTCAACGTCTGGCGCAAATCCGTCATCAACGCCTGAAGGGTTTCATGGAGCAATTCAAGGAAGAGATCGGCGTCGTCTGAAGGTATTACTCCGGTCAATCACGATCCTGAGTTCGCCAAGCTCAGACCTAAGCCATGGGCATGTCGTGTTAGATAGTTGACGCTCAATTTTTCCGGTCAAGGAACCGCGTCATGCCTCAAGCAACACCCCAGGTCTCGGGCAAACTGTTCGGCCTGTTTTGCCTCGCCAGTTATCTGTTGTCGCTGTCCTATGGCGCGACGTTTCTGCTCTCGCTGCTGATCGGTTCACGCGGCGGCAACGAGCACGATGCCGGCAGCGTGATCAGTGCGGCGATGCTCAGCACATTCGTTGCAGTGCTGGTGTCCGGGCACCTGTCCGACTGGCTGGGCGCGGCGCGTTCGATTGCGCTGTTCGGGCTGTTGCTGGTGGCGGCGAGCCTGGGGTTTGCGATGACGCCAGGCTTCGGTTATTGGCTGCTGTTTTTCGGTTTGCTGCTGGGGCTGGGCTGGGGCGTTTTCTATACACTGGGCCCGATCATCGTCGCCGGTCTGGTGAGCCCGGCACAGCGGGCGAAATACTTTGCACTGTTGTCCGGCAGCATGATGACCGGGATCGGCAGCGGCCCGTTGCTCGGACGTGCAGCGAGTGCGCTGGGCTTGCCGGTGACGTCGGCGTTCTATCTGGCAGCCGGGGCGAGCCTGATCGGCATGCTGCTGTTTTGGCATCTCGGCGCCCGATTGAAAGGCACGCAGGCAACACCAGTAGCACGAATTTCTTGGCAGGCGACTACTCAGGTGCTCGGCTCTCGCGCGGTGTTTCCGATCATCATGGTCGGCCTCGGCGGTTGCGTATTCGGCGGGCTGTCGAGTTTCCAGACCAGCTATGCCGCCGCCCGTTCGCTGGACTATTCGCTGTTCTTTCTGGGCTTCATGAGCGCTGCGATCAGCAGCCGGATGTTGATCGCAGGTTACGTGGTCAAGCGTGATCCGCTGCGCGCGTCGTGTCTGTTGTCGGGGATGATGCTGGGCTCGATCGTGCTGTTCGCGTTCGGTGTACTAAGCGGTTTCAGCTACTTGCTGGCAGCGGTGATGCTCAGTGTCGGTTACGGCCTCACCTACTCGGTAATCAATGGACTCGCCGCCAACGAAGCGCCGGCCGGCACCACGTCGCAGGCGTTGCTACTGTTCAGTCTGGCGTACTTCATCGGAGTATTCGGCTTCCCGCTGCTGGCCGGAAAAATCATCGTCGAGCACGGCATGGCGACGTTGTTGCTGACGGTGTTGGCGGTGGCGGCGTTGAACTGGTCGATCACCCTCGGTCGCCTGTTCTGGCGGCGGATGACGGTAGAAAGCGCACTGACGAACTGAACCGTTCGTCATTCAATCGGCACCTATGCCACGCGAGTGCAGACCAAGATCAGGTACGGATTCCAATCACTGGAGACACACCATGATCTCGTCAAGGTTGACTGCTTTCGTGTTTGCCACCCTGCTCTGCCCCGTGGCGTTCGCCGCGACCGCCACCGGCACCGGCCCCACCGATCCGGTCGAACGCCCGAAGGCCCCGGCCATCCAGAGTGCGCCCGGCATGAACACCGATGGCTCGGGCGTCGAGAACGCCCTGCCGCCCGCCACCGGCACCGACCCACGCACCCAGGGCAATGATCCGGGACGTCAGGGCGGCACTCAGGGCAATCCCGTTCCGCCAGACAATTCCGGCTCCGGTATGGGCTCGAAAACCACTACCGGTGGTTCGGGTTCTGAAGGAACCGGTCAGTAGCCTGAAGATTCGCGGATCAGCGCATCGACTTCGGCTGTGCCCGGTGCAGTCGCCGGCCCCCAACGGGTCACGGCCAACGCCGCTGCAGCATTGGCGCGCCTCGCGGCTTCATCAGCCGCCAGCCCTTGCGCCAGGCCGGCAACGAACACGCCGGCATGGGCATCGCCCGCGCCGTTACTGTCCACCGCCTGTACCTTGAAACCCGGCACATGCCGGCGTTCGCCGTGCTGATGAATCCAGCAACCCTGCGGGCCGTCGCGCACCACCATCAGCACATCCTGTGGCAGGTGCACGGTTAACCGGTCCAACGCGGTTTCGATGTCCGCCGCGCCCGTGAAACGCAAGGCTTCGACACTGTTGCTGGTCCACACATCGATGCGCGGCAGCAACGCCTGCATCATCGGTGAGTCCGGCGATTCCACCAGCGGGCCCGGATCGAACACCACGTTGATCGTCTTCGGCAACGCCAGCGTCCAGTCCAGCAACGCCTGGGCCTTGCCGCTGTGCAGCAGGCTGTAGCCGCTGACGTAGACATAGTCGCCCGCCTCGGCTGCAACGCTGTTCAGCTCCGCCGCCGTCACTTCACCTTCGGCGCCGATGTAGGAAATGAAACTGCGCTCGGCCGACGCATCGGTCAGCGCCACGCAGATGCCGGTGTCGCGCTCTGCAGGCTGCTCGATGCCGACGCGGATGCCTTCGGCGTGCATCGCCTGCCGCGCCAGATCACCGAAACGACCGTTACCGTGGCGACCGAGATAGACCACCGGCAAGCCGTTGCGCGCAGCGGCGGCCATCACATTGAAGCCGCCGCCGGCTTCGAAACTGGCGGACTGCGCCAGCACGTCACCACCGATTTGCGGCAGCGCATCCACGGCCATGACCAGGTCGATGATGACCTGGCCGGTGTGCAACATCTTAGGCATGAGCGTTCTCGACTTGCGCGGCGCGGCGGTCTTTCGCCCCGCCGAGTACGAAGTACAGGCCACCGGCGACCACAAACGTCACGATCCAGCCGAGGCCGTTGTGGCCCAGCCATGAGTCGGACAGGAAGCCCTTGAACCAGACATTTTCGGCGGTCGTACCGATGGTGGTGAAACTGAAACCCAGCACGATGGCAATCGCCCACGCACCGAATGCGCGCCACTCGATGCCGCCGCTGTACCAGTAGGCGCTGCTCGGGCTGACGTCGAGCAGGTCTTTCGGGCTGTAGTAGTGACGGTGAATCAGGTCGACCACGAAGATCCCGACCCACGCGGTGATCGGCACCGCCAGCAGGGAAATAAAGGTAATGAACGGGCCGTAGAAACTGTCGGCGATCAGCATGAAGTAGATAGAACCGGCGAAGATCGCGACGATATCGACCACCACCGCGTAAACGCGTTTGACCTTCAGGCCGAGGGTCAGCGTGGTCAGACCGGCGGAGTACACCGAGAGGTTGTTCGATAACAGCAAGCCACCGAATGCGGTGATCAGGTACGGCACGGCCATCCAGGTCGGCAGCATGTCGCGGATCGCCACGATCGGGTCGGTCGCCGATGCCAGATCGTTGTTGCCCACCGACAGCAGGCCACCGAGGGTGATCAGCAACACCAGCGGAATCCCCGCACCGAACGCCGCCGAAGCCACCAGTCGCACGGCTTTGACGCTGCGATGCTGATAGCGCGACATGTCGGCACCGGCGTTGGCCCAGCCGATCCCGGTGCCGGCCGCCATGGTGCCGATACCGATGATCATCGCGCTCATCGGTGCTGGCGTGGCGTTGAACACCGCGCTCCAGTCGATGGTCGCGCAGAGGAAGCCGCCGACCAGAATGTTCAGCGCGCCGAACACGTAGGTCGCCCACTTCTGGATTACCAGCAAGGTGGCGTGGCCGAGGCCGGACACCGACAGGGTCAGCAGCACGAAAATCGCGATGAAGACCAGGGTCAACACCGGCGCGCTTTTGGCTTCTACCGGCGAGCCGAACAGGATCGAGCACAACGACAACAGCACGAACGCAGCGGTAGTGGTGTTGACGGTTTCCCAGCCCAGGCGCGACATCAGCGACACCAGCGTCGGGCCGATATTGCCGCGCACACCGAAGATCGCCCGGGACAGGGTCAGGCTCGGCGCACGACCGCGACGGCCGGCAATCGAGATGATCCCCACCACCGCGAACGAACCGGCAGCGCCGAGAATCGCAACGATGATCGCCTGCCAGATCGCCAGGCCGCGAAACGCAACCAGCGTGGCGCCCAGCGGCAGGCCGAGGATGGAAATGTTGGCCGCAAACCAGACCCAGAACAGCTGTAGCGGATGACCGTTGCACTCGCCTTCCGGCACCGGTTCGATGCCACGGGTTTCCAGTTGCCCGGCGCTTTGCCCGGCGTTCGATGAACTCATGAGAGATGCTCCTGTTGCCATTGTTGTGGTTGTCGGCAAGACAGATGGTTGACGTGTGGCGGGCGGCGTTTCAGCGCAGCGCGAGGAGTCCTTTCACCAACGGTTCCAGCTCCAGATCATTGACGGTTTTGACGATTTCAATCATCGCCGCCGGCCAGCTCTGAAGACCCAGGCAGGCCCCAAGCATGGCGCCGAGAATCGCCGCGATGGTATCGGTGTCGCCACCCAGGCTGGCGGCCATGCACAGCGCGTCGAACGGCGTCATTTCACCGACCGCGACTTGCTGCGCGAGGGCGAACGACACCACCACCGATTCCTGCGAGGCCACCGATGTACCGATCACGTCGTACAGCAGATCCGCGAGCAGCACCGGGTCGTTTTCAACGCTGATGCTGCGCGCCCAACTGATCCGCGACGCGATGCGCCCACCGGCCACCCAGTGCCCGTGCGCTTCCGCTTGCTGGGCGATCTGCTGGCCGAGGTTCAGCGCCTCGCCCAGATCCAGACCGTTGATGCCGGCCGAGACCACCGCCGCCACCGCTGCCGCGCTGGAAATGCCCAGCGTGGTGTTGTGGGTGACCTGACAGGCCTGCACCACCGCCGCGATAAAACGCTCGGGGTCGGCGACATCGGCGGCGATCCCCACCGGGGTGATGCGCATCGCCGCGCCGTTGGTGGTGCCGTAGCGCCCGGCCTCTTCCGGCGAATGGCCGGCGAGGATCATTTCGATCGCACGTTTGGTCGACGGACCGAGCAAGTCCTGCGAGCCCTTGGCCTGCATCTCGGCTTCCCATTCGATCAGCCGTTGCGCGAGTACCGCCGGCTCGATCCGGCCCTTGCCTTCGACCAGCAACTCGCCCACCAGAATCGCCTGTTCGGTGTCATCGGTGATCGAGCCTTTGGGCATGTTCGCGGCAATCGGTTGCAAGGGGCCGGCGTCTTGCAGGTCGGTGATCTGGCCGAAGCGCTGCCTGATCGTTTCGCGGTTCAGGGATTGCGTCGGCATGCCCAGCGCATCGCCGAGGGCCAGGCCATAAAACGCGCCCAGGGCACGGTCGAGGGCGGTCATTTCGATTCTCCAAATTGCAGGTGCAGACGGAAATGCACCGGATCGAGCAGGCTTTCGACCTGTTCCATGAAGCGATTCTGCCGGTCGTAGGTGGTGCGCAGTGCCTTGAGGAACACCGTGCCTTCCGGACGGCCGAGCAGCTCGGCGTCTACAGCGTTGAGCGGTTCGGCGCCGATCCACTGATCGCCGCGCTCGCCGATGTAGCCGTAGGCCGCCAGGGTGACGGTCAGCGAATTGTCGATCAGGCCGACACGCGGCAGGCTTTCCAGGCCTCCGGTGGCGGGCATCAATGAGCGTTCGAGGGACACCAGCGTGCCGTCGTTGGAACGGCGACGACGATCGAGAGTGATGAATTGGTCGGTGCCGAAGCGCGGCAGCAGATCGGGCCGGGTCACGGCTTCCAGGCGCAGCACTTCGGTGTTGATGAACGCCCCGCTGTCGGCCAGGGCCTGGGCCCAGCCGCTGCGCTGATCGAGCACCACACCGTCGAACGTGACGATGGAACCGACCCCGCTTTGCGTGGCGATGTAATTGCGCCGCTTCAGTTCGGCCAGCGCTTCGCGCAACGTGCCACGGCTGACGTTGAATTCCTGAGCCAACTGATGCTCGCCGGGCAACAGAAAGCCGTCCTCCATGAGGCCGCTTTCGATGCGCCGGACGAGCTCGTCGACCACCCGTTGTTTCTTGTCAAATCGTACCTGTCTAATCATGTACAAAGTGATAACTGAAACGGGGTTGGGT
>NZ_JBYTBO010000008.1:112090-262879 GCF_058789255.1 Pseudomonas sp. FW215-R2 | reverse complement strand
CGGCTGGTGCGGGTTTCCAGGCGCAGGTCGAAGCGCTTGATCACCGGGTCGCTGGCGACCATGCCGGAGTCCTGCTGGTAGGCCACCGGCGCCAGTTTGTGGAACACCGTCTGGTCATCGCCGAACACCAGTTTGTGCGCCGTGGCGCTGTGCTGGAAGTGGTAGTGAATGCCTTCTTCTTCGCACAGGCGCTGGATGAAATGCAGGTCCGATTCGTCGTACTGCACGCAGTAGATGCGCTCGGGGTAGATCGAACCGGTCTGGAACGCATAGGCGTTGCCCTGGATGCCATGTTCTTCGAGGACCTTGCCGATGATTTTCGGCACGCTGAGGTTCTGGAAGATCCGCTGGTTGATCCGGTGCGCCAGGTACGCCAGTTGCGGGCGCAGGGTCACGGAGTAACGCGTCAGGCGCTTGCCGGAATCGCCTTGCGCGGCGCGGTAGATCAGGCCGTGGATGCCGCTGCCGTCGGGCGACAGCTGCAAAAAGGCCGGTTTGTGCAGCAGGGTTTCGAGGTTCAGCGACGGCTGCTCACTGACCAGCTCCACCTCGAACACAAAAGGCTGGCTGATGGCTTCCCGACCGGTGAGGGTAAACACCTGAAAGTCGTTGGAAAGACCTTCGACGGTCAGGGCAAAGTGAGTTTCATTGGCCGGCGCGAACATCCCTTGTTCCTCGTGCTGTACAGCGGCGTTCGTCGATGACCGCCAGGCGGATCAACGCACGCGAAATTCTGGAGGGCGTAAACAACATCGACCAGCAGAGCTGGCCGATGCTTGAAACGATCAGCCGTAATTAAACGACTGGAGCACGCCAGTCATCGGAACCCGAAGTACCGGATACTTCGTGGGTCCAAGTGATTTTGCGGTAGGTGAACTGCACTTCTTCCAGGTGGGTGAAGTGCGAATTGCCTGGGTCCTGGCAGTTGTGCATTTTGTTGTTGATGGCGACGATGATCGCGTCTTCCAGTTTGGTGGTGTAGTAGTGCTCTTGGGTGCCTTGCGCCGAAGTGCGGTACCACTGGATAACGATTTCGCTCATGCGCTCGCCGGAGGTCAGAGCGGCTTGCAGCAGAGGCGAAGCCTTGTCGTAGACCTTGGTGATCACAACTGGCTTGTGCACGCGCTGACCGGTTGGCTGACCGGATTGCGGGTCACGCGGGATGATCACGTCGTGGGTGAAAGCCTGAACCATAACCTGGTCTTCGTGGCCTTCCTGGTAGGTGTTGCCAACGGAGTCGGCGGTGAAGGCGCCGGCAGTGATCAGGCCTTGTTTTTCGCCGGTAACCGACATGTACGCTGGTGTTGCCATGGGATGCTCTCCTTGCGGATAAAGTTAGGGTGCCCGGGAGGCGAAATCGCCCGGTGGGTGCCAAAGCTATATCAAGGACCGTGCCAGCTTTGCCAAAGTCTCCGTGATACGGGGGCGAAACTGCTGTTAAGTGCATGTTTCAAGATGTTTCATGCCAAATTAAGGCCAAAAGTGCGCAACTTCTTGCGCAGTACTGCGCAAGAAGTTGCGCACTCGGCTACAGGCGACGGTACTCGGGGGCTGTAGCGATATCGGGCGGCGATTTTGCGAATCAAGTGCGCAAGAAGTTGCGCACCATGGCACATGGCTACTGTGTCGCCAGATCATCTAAAACCGAAATGGCCAATCCATCGCCCCTTTTTGCCATTGCGTCACTGGCACGCCGCCCTCCGATTGCTTGAAAGTCCCTATCCAGAGCCCACCCCGTTTAACACCGGAAGGCTTGAGCGCGGCAAACCGTCTTATAAATGAAACACCGCCCTCAGCTATACTCCCCCGCAATTTCGATCTGGCCCCGAGGACTGACTGTGAAGAACTGGACGTTGCGCCAACGCATTTTGGCGAGCTTTGCGGTGATTATCGCCATCATGTTGCTGATGGTGGTCGTCTCGTATTCTCGGCTGCTGAAGATCGAAGCCAGTGAAAACAGCGTCCGTGACGACGCGATTCCCGGCGTCTATTACAGCTCGATGATCCGCGGCGCGTGGGTCGACAGCTATCTGCAGACTCAGGAGTTGCTGGGGCTGAAAGAAGGGCAGGGCGTCAGCAGTGAAGACGCGGCGGACTACCAGTCCTTCGAGAAACGTCTCCAGGAGCAGATGGCCAACTACCGCAACACCGTGACCACCGACGAGGACCGGATCGAGTTCGCCGCGTTTGAAAAGGATCACGACAACTACATGAAGATCCAGGACGCCGTGCTGGATCTGCACAAGCGCAATCTGGAAGCCGATGCGGTCAAGCTGTTCAACGAGAAGCTGACCCCGGCCTGGGTTGGCGGCCGGATGAAACTCAACGACATCATCGGCGAGAACAAGAAAGTCGCCGACCAGGCCATGGCCAACATCGACGACGCGGTGGCGGCAGCCAAGGTCAGCATGTTTGTCTCGCTGCTGGTGGCCGTGCTGGCTGCCGGTTTCTGCGGTCTGTTGCTGATGCGCGCGATCATGGCGCCGATGAACCGCATCGTGCAGATCCTCGAAGTCATGCGTACCGGCGACCTGAGCAGCCGCTTGAACCTTGAGCGCAAGGATGAGTTCGGCGCCGTGGAAACCGGCTTCAACGACATGATGACCGAGCTCACCTCGCTGGTGTCCCAGGCCCAGCGCTCGTCGGTGCAGGTCACCACGTCGGTGACCGAGATCGCCGCTACGTCCAAGCAACAACAGGCGACCGCCACCGAAACCGCCGCCACCACAACCGAAATCGGCGCGACGTCCCGCGAGATCGCGGCGACCTCCCGTGACCTCGTGCGCACCATGACCGAAGTGTCCACCGCCGCCGATCAGGCCTCGGTACTCGCCGGTTCCGGGCAACAAGGCCTGGCACGCATGGAAGACACCATGCACTCGGTGATGGGCGCGGCGGATCTGGTGAACGCCAAACTGGCGATCCTCAACGAGAAGGCCGGCAACATCAATCAGGTAGTTGTGACCATCGTCAAGGTCGCCGACCAGACCAACCTGTTGTCCCTGAACGCCGCGATCGAAGCGGAGAAGGCCGGTGAGTACGGTCGCGGTTTCGCCGTGGTCGCCACCGAAGTGCGGCGTCTGGCGGATCAGACGGCTGTCGCTACTTATGACATCGAACAGATGGTTCGCGAGATCCAGTCGGCGGTGTCGGCCGGGGTGATGGGCATGGACAAGTTCTCCGAGGAAGTGCGTCGCGGCATGTCCGAGGTCCAGCAGGTGGGCGAGCAGCTGTCGCAGATCATCCATCAGGTGCAGGCGCTGGCGCCGCGGGTGTTGATGGTCAACGAAGGCATGCAGGCCCAGGCCACCGGCGCCGAGCAGATCAACCATGCGCTGGTGCAACTGGGTGATGCCAGCAGCCAGACCGTCGAGTCGTTGCGTCAGGCCAGTTTCGCCATCGACGAACTGAGTCAGGTGGCCGTAGGCCTGCGCAGCGGCGTTTCGCGATTCAAAGTCTGATGAGCGAAATCACCGCCAAACGCAGCGCTGCACCGGTGGCGAAGCAGGCGTTGTTCCTGCTGTTTCGCATCGGCAGCGAACGCTACGCCCTGCGTGCCACGGAAGTGGCCGAAGTGCTACCGCGCCTGCCGTTGAAGCCGATTGCCCGGGCGCCGCACTGGGTGGCGGGGGTGTTTGCCTATCGCGGTTCGGTGGTGCCGGTGATCGATCTCAGCGCCCTGACGTTCGGTCACCCCGCCGAGGCGCGCACCAGCACACGGCTGGTGCTGGTGCATTACCGCGCGGATGATTCGCAACCCTCGCAATGGCTCGGCTTGATCCTCGAGCAGGCCACCGACACCCTGCGTTGCAACCCTGATGATTTCCAGCCGTACGGCCTCGACAATCGTCAGGCGCCGTACCTGGGCCCGGTGCGCGAAGACGCTCGCGGACTGGTGCAATGGGTGCGGGTCAATGATCTGTTGGACGAGACGGTGCGCCCGCTGTTGTTCCCGACGCCGCCGTTGGACCCGGCGCGGTTTGAGGAGCAGCCATGAGCAGCGACCAGCGCTTCTTCGATTTCCTCAAGGAACGCATCGGTCTCGACGTCGCTTCGGTCGGGCCGGCGATCATCGAGCGAGCGGTGCGCCAGCGCATCATCCTGTCGCAAATGGTCACCGCCGATGAGTACTGGCAAACGCTGCAAGGCTCGCGGGACGAACAGCAAGCGCTGATCGAGGCGGTGATCGTCCCTGAGACGTGGTTTTTCCGTTACCCGGAATCCTTCGCCACCTTGGGCAAACTGGCGCGCAAGCGCCTGGCCGAGCTGAACAACATGCGTGCGCTGCGCATTCTCAGCCTGCCGTGCTCCACTGGTGAAGAACCTTATTCGATTGCCATGGCGTTGCTCGATGCGGGCCTCAAGCCCCATCAGTTCAAGGTCGATGGCATGGATGTCAGCCCCTTGTCGGTGGACAAGGCGCAACGGGCGCTGTACGGCAAGAACTCGTTTCGCGGCCAGGAACTGGCGTTCCGCGAACGGCATTTCATGCCGGAGGACGAAGGCTATCGCCTGAATGAATACGTGCGCGAACAGGTGCGTTTGCAGGTCGGCAATGTGCTGGATCCGACGCTGTTGGCCAGCGAGCCACCGTTCGATTTCGTGTTCTGTCGCAACCTGCTGATCTATTTCGATCAACCGACCCAGCAACAGGTGTTCGCCGTGCTCAAGCGCCTGACCCATGTGGATGGCGTGCTGTTTATCGGCCCGGCTGAGGGCAGCCTGCTCGGACGGCTGGGCATGCGCTCGATCGGGATTCCGCAGTCTTTCGCGTTCAGTCGCCACAGCGACCCGCAACCCGAACCATTGCCAATGCCGGTCGCGATCCCGACACCGTTGCCCGTGCGCCAGCCGGTGCGCAGCGCGCCACCGCCGCCCGTGCGCAACCGGCCGTTTGCCGCGGTGACACCGTTGCCCGCCACCGTCAAAAGCCCGAATCCCGATGCCACGACCCTGCTGGCCAACATCGCTGCCCTGGCCAACGAAGGCAAAAGCGCCGAAGCCCGCGCTGCGTGCGAACAGTATTTGCGCAGCCATGAGCCGGTGGCCCAGGTGTTTTACTGGCTTGGCCTGCTCAGCGATGTTGCCGGCAGTGCTCTCGAAGCCCAGGGTTTTTACCGCAAGGCTTTGTACCTCGAGCCGCAACACGCCGAAGCCTTGATGCACCTGGCCGGGTTGCTGCAGGCCCAGGGCGACACGGCCGGTGCCAGACGATTGCAGGAGCGCGCCGCCCGCAGCGGCCGCACCGCCGACAGTGAGCGTAAATGATGATCCCGTCCGACACCTTGAACGTCACCCACGAAGACGCCCGGGCCATCGACGATTGCTGGAATCGCATCGGCATCCACGGCGACAAGTCCTGCCCGCTGCTGGAAGAACACATTCACTGCCGCAATTGCTCGGTGTATTCCGCCGCCGCCACGCGCCTGCTCGACCGCTATGCGCTGCAGCAGGACGAACGCGATCCGGTGGCGATCCAGGTTGAGACCGAGCTGAAAACCCGTTCGCTGCTGATGTTCCGCCTCGGCGAAGAATGGCTCGGCCTGGCCACCCGCAGTCTGGTGGAGGTCGCGCCGTTGCAGGCGATTCACTCTCTGCCGCATCAGCGCTCCCGGGCCTTGCTCGGCGTGGCGAACGTGCGCGGTGCGCTGGTGGCGTGCCTGTCGCTGGTCGAACTGCTCGACCTCGACAGCAACGCCGCCCCGGCGACGGGCGCACGGATCATGCCGCGCATGCTGATCATCGCGGCCCAGGGCGGGCCGGTGGTGGTGCCGGTGGACGAAGTCGACGGGATTCACGCCATCGACGAGCGAATCCTCGATGCCGCGTCGCGTTCCGGGGCGCAGGCCAGTGCGAAATACACCCGAGGCGTGCTGCCTTTCAAAGGTCGCAGCCTGCGTTGGCTGGATGAAGAACAGCTGCTGTCCGCCGTGACCCGGAGCCTCACATGACCCCCGAGCAAATGCGCGACGCCTCCCTGCTGGAGCTGTTCAGCCTCGAAGCCGAAGCCCAGACCCTGGTGCTCAGCGCCGGGCTGCTGGCGCTGGAACGCAATCCGACCCAGGCCGATCAGCTCGAGTCGTGCATGCGGGCGGCGCATTCGTTGAAAGGTGCGGCGCGGATTGTCGGCATCGACAGCGGCGTCAGCGTCGCCCACGTGATGGAAGACTGTCTGGTCAGTGCGCAGGAAGGGCGGCTGTTCCTGCGCCCGGAACATATCGACGCGCTGTTGCAGGGCACAGACTTGCTGATGCGCATTGCCACGCCGGCCAACGGCCCGCAACCGGCGGACATCGAGGCTTACGTGGCGTTGATGGGCAGTTTGCTCGATCCGGCTGCGCCGGCAGTGGTACCCGCCGCTCCGAGCGCGCCGCCGATGGCCGAGTTGCAGCTTCAGCCACCTCCAGTAGTTGAGCCGACGCCGGTTGAAATCCCCGTCGAAACTGCCGAGCCAGAACCCGCGCCGCGCAAGAGCAAGCGCACCACCGAAGGTGGCGAGCGGGTTCTGCGGGTTACTGCCGAGCGCCTGAATAGCTTGCTCGATCTGTCGAGCAAATCCCTGGTGGAAACCCAGCGTCTGAAGCCGCATCTGGCCACGATGCAACGCCTTAAGCGCATGCAGAACAACGGTCTGCGGGCGCTGGAAAGTCTCAATGTGCATCTCAAGGAGCATGCCCTGAGCCTTGAGGCCCAGGAAGCGCTGGAAGATGCGCGGCGTTTGCTCGCCGAATCCCAGCAGTTGCTGGCAGAAAAAAACGCCGAGCTCGACGAGTTTGCCTGGCAAGCGAGTCAGCGCGCACAAGTGCTCTACGACACCGCGCTGGCCTGCCGCATGCGGCCGTTTGCCGATGTGCTGTCGGGTCAGGTGCGGATGGTGCGCGACCTCGGTCGCAGCCTCGGCAAACAGGTGCGACTGGAGATTGAAGGCGAGAAAACCCAGGTCGACCGCGATGTGTTGGAAAAGCTCGAAGCACCGCTGACGCACCTGCTGCGCAACGCGGTCGATCACGGCATCGAAACGCCGGAAGAGCGCCTGCTCAAAGGCAAGCCCGAAGAAGGGCTGATCCGTTTGCGCGCCTCGCATCAGGCCGGTCTGCTGGTACTGGAACTGAGCGATGATGGCAACGGTGTGGACCTGGAAAAAGTCCGCCGCAGCATCGTCGAACGCCAGTTGTCACCCGCCGAAACTGCCGCCCAGTTGAGCGAAGAAGAACTGCTGACGTTCCTGTTCCTGCCGGGCTTCAGCCTGCGGGACAAGGTCACCGAAGTCTCCGGGCGTGGCGTCGGCCTCGATGCCGTTCAGCACATGGTCCGCCAGTTGCGCGGCGCGGTGGTGCTGGAGCAGACGGCAGGCGAGGGCAGCCGCTTCCATCTCGAGGTGCCGCTGACCCTGTCGGTGGTGCGCAGTCTGGTGGTGGAGGTCGGCGATGAGGCCTACGCCTTCCCGCTGGCGCACATCGAGCGCATGTGCGACCTGGCACCGGACGATATCGTGCAGGTCGAAGGCCGTCAGCATTTCTGGCACGAGGGCCGCCATGTCGGGCTCGTCGCGGCCAGTCAGTTATTGCAGCGTCCGGCCAGTCAGAACAGTGGCGATACCCTGAAAGTCGTGGTGATCCGCGAGCGCGACGCGATCTACGGTGTGGCGGTCGAGCGTTTCATCGGTGAGCGCACGCTGGTGGTGCTGCCGCTGGACGAGCGACTGGGCAAGGTGCAGGACATTTCCGCCGGCGCTCTGCTCGACGATGGCTCGGTGGTGCTGATCGTCGATGTCGAAGACATGCTGCGTTCGGTGGACAAACTGCTCAACACCGGGCGTCTGGAGCGCATTGCCCGCCACGGCCATCAGGCCGCAGAAGCGGCGCGCAAGCGGATTCTGGTGGTCGACGATTCGCTGACCGTGCGCGAGTTGCAACGCAAGCTGCTGCTCAATCGCGGCTATGACGTGGCCGTTGCGGTGGACGGCATGGACGGCTGGAACGCCCTGCGCTCCGAGGACTTTGACCTGTTGATCACCGACATCGACATGCCGCGCATGGACGGCATCGAATTGGTCTCGCTGTTGCGCCGCGACAACCGTCTGCAATCGCTGCCGGTGATGGTGGTGTCCTACAAGGATCGCGAGGAAGACCGGCGCCGTGGACTGGACGCCGGAGCCGACTATTATTTAGCCAAGGCCAGTTTTCATGACGACGCCCTGCTCGACGCGGTGGTTGAGCTCATCGGAGGAGCGCGGGCATGAAAATCGCAATCGTCAACGACATGCCTTTGGCGGTGGAGGCCCTGCGCCGGGCGCTGGCCTTCGAGCCGGCGCATCAGGTGGTGTGGGTCGCCAGCAATGGCGCCGAAGCGGTGCGGCTGTGCGCGGAAGACACCCCGGACCTGATCCTGATGGATCTGATCATGCCGGTGATGGATGGTGTCGAAGCCACCCGGCGAATCATGGCCGAGAGCCCGTGCGCGATTGTCATCGTTACCGTTGACCGCCAGCAGAACGTGCACCGGGTGTTCGAAGCCATGGGCCACGGCGCGCTGGACGTGGTCGACACGCCGGCCCTTGGCGCCGGCAACGCCCAGCAGGCAGCGGCGCCGCTGTTGCGCAAGATTCTGAATATCGGCTGGCTGATCGGCGAGAAAACCGCTCGCGCCCGCCCGGCCCAGACGACACCGCGCAGTTCCGGGTCGTGCCAGCGGCTGGTGGCGATCGGATCGTCAGCCGGTGGGCCGGCGGCGCTGGAGGTTTTGCTCAAAGGCCTGCCGCGCAACTTTTCCGCGGCCATCGTGCTGGTGCAGCATGTCGATCAGGTGTTCGCCGCCGGCATGGCCGAATGGCTGGCCAGCGCCAGCGGCCTGGACGTGCGCCTGGCCCGGGAAGGCGAGCCGCCGCAGGCCGGCGCGGTGTTGCTGGCCGGCACCAATCATCACATCCGATTACTCAAGAACGGCACGCTGGCCTACACCGCCGAGCCGGTCAACGAAATCTACCGCCCCTCGATCGACGTGTTTTTCGAAAGCGTCGCCAACTACTGGAACGGTGACGCAGTAGGGGTTTTATTGACCGGGATGGGACGCGACGGGGCGCAAGGGCTTAAGCTCATGCGCCAACAGGGTTACCTGACCATCGCGCAGGATCAGCAAAGCAGTGCGGTGTACGGCATGCCCAAGGCCGCCGCGGCCATTGATGCAGCCGTAGAAATCCGTCCACTGGAAAAGATAGCGCCACGATTGCTGGAGATTTTCCCCAAATGAACACGTCCATCCGCAATCCTGGCCCCCGCAGCACTCAGGTGACCGCCCATGAATGACTTACAGATCGATGACATCAAAACCGACGAGAACGCCGCCATGGTGTTGTTGGTGGACGATCAGGCGATGATCGGCGAAGCCGTGCGCCGTGGGCTGTCGAATGAAGAGAACATCGACTTCCACTTTTGCTCCGACCCGCATCAGGCCGTGGCTCACGCGGTGCGGATCAAACCCACGGTGATCCTGCAGGATCTGGTGATGCCCGGCCTCGATGGCCTGAGCCTGGTGCGCGAATACCGCAATCACCCGGCGACCAAGGACATTCCGATCATCGTCCTGTCGACCAAGGAAGACCCGCTGATCAAGAGCGCGGCGTTTTCGGCCGGGGCCAACGATTACTTGGTGAAGTTGCCGGACAACATCGAACTGGTGGCGCGCATCCGTTATCACTCGCGCTCCTACATGACCCTGCTGCAACGGGACGCGGCCTATCGCGCGTTGCGGGTCAGCCAGCAGCAATTGCTCGACACCAACCTGGTCTTGCAGCGGCTGATGAACTCCGACGGCCTGACCGGGCTGTCCAACCGCCGGCACTTCGACGAATACCTGGAACTGGAATGGCGCCGCTCGCTGCGTGACCAGAGTCAGTTGTCGCTGCTGATGATCGACGTCGACTACTTCAAGTCTTACAACGACACGTTCGGCCACGTCGAAGGCGACGAAGCCCTGCGCAAGGTCGCCACGGCGATCCGCGAGGCCAGCGCCCGGCCGTCCGACCTGCCGGCGCGTTATGGCGGTGAAGAGTTTGCGCTGGTGCTGCCCAACACCTCGCCGGGCGGGGCGCGACTGGTGGCGGAGAAGCTGCGCCAGACCGTGGCGGCACTGAAGATTCCGCACAATGCTCCGGTCGAAGGGTCGAGTCTGACCATCAGCATCGGCCTGGCGACGATGGTGCCGGAGGCGGGCAGCGACTGCCGGTTGCTGATCTCGGCGGCGGACCGTGGTTTGTATCTGGCGAAGAACAATGGGCGCAATCAGGTGAGGATCGAATGAACCATCGGGTTCATTCGCCTCAAGAGCCGCCAGACGGGCTGCCGTGACAGCTTGATTACGTTATACTCGCCGGCTTTCAAAAGTTCGCCAACGAGTGCTGCCCGTCATGGAAATCAACCCGATCCTGAACACCATCAAGGACCTGTCCGAGCGCTCCGAAACTATTCGGGGGTATCTTTGACTACGATCAAAAGCATGAGCGTCTGATCGAAGTCAATCGCGAGCTTGAAGATCCTGCAGTCTGGAACAAACCTGAATACGCCCAGGAACTGGGCCGCGAGCGCGCTGCGCTGGCGCAGATCGTCGACACCCTCGACGAACTGAACGGTGGCCTGGCCGATTGCCGCGAGCTGCTGGACATGGCCGTTGAAGAGAACGATGAGGGTGCGGTCAACGACGTCGTCGAAGTCCTTCAAGGTCTGGAAGAGTCCCTGTCCAAGCTCGAATTCCGCCGTATGTTCAGCCACGAGATGGACCCGAACAACGCCTACCTGGACATCCAGGCCGGTTCCGGCGGCACCGAAGCCCAGGACTGGGCCAACATCCTGCTGCGCATGTACCTGCGCTGGGCCGACAAACGCGGTTTCGACGCGACCATCATGGAGCTGTCGGCCGGTGAAGTCGCCGGGATCAAGGGCGCTACCGTGCACATCAAGGGCGAATACGCCTTTGGCTGGCTGCGGACCGAGATCGGCGTGCACCGTCTGGTGCGCAAGAGCCCGTTCGACTCCGGCAACCGTCGCCACACCTCGTTCTCCGCGGTGTTCGTCTCGCCAGAGATCGACGACAAGGTGGAAATCGAAATCAACCCGGCAGACCTGCGGATCGACACCTATCGTTCCTCCGGTGCCGGTGGTCAGCACGTAAACACCACCGACTCGGCCGTACGTATCACCCACGTACCGACCAACACCGTGGTCAGCTGCCAGAACGAACGTTCCCAGCACGCGAACAAGGACACCGCCATGAAAATGCTGCGGGCCAAGTTGTACGAGCAGGAAATGCAGAAGCGCAACGCGGCGTCCCAGGCGCTGGAAGACACCAAGTCGGATATCGGCTGGGGTCACCAGATCCGTTCGTACGTGCTCGATGCGTCGCGGATCAAGGATCTGCGCACCAACATCGAACGCAGCGATTGCGACAAGGTGCTCGACGGCGACATCGACGAATACCTGGAAGCCAGCCTGAAATCGGGGCTGTAAGCTTTCACCCGACCTCAAGTCCCCCGCCATCGGCGGGGGCAACGAACCTGTGATGGAATATTTAAAGACATGAGCGACCAACAACTCGATCCGCAAGCCCTGCAACAGGAAGAAAACTCCCTGATCGCCCTGCGCAAGGAAAAGCTTGCTGCCGAGCGCGCCAAGGGCAATGCCTTCCCGAACGACTTCCGCCGCGAAAACTACTGCGAAGCACTGCAGAAACAGTACGCGGACAAGACCAAGGAAGAGCTGGCAGAGGCTGCGATCCCGGTCAAGGTTGCGGGTCGCATCATGCTCAACCGTGGCTCGTTCATGGTGATCCAGGACATGACCGGTCGCATCCAGGTCTACGTCAACCGCAAGACCCTGTCTGAAGACACCCTGGCCGCGGTGAAAACCTGGGACATGGGCGACATCATCGCCGCCGAAGGCACCCTGGCCCGTTCCGGCAAGGGCGACCTGTACGTCGAGATGACCAGCGTGCGCCTGCTGACCAAATCCCTGCGCCCGCTGCCGGACAAGCACCACGGCCTGACCGACACCGAACAGCGCTACCGTCAGCGCTACGTTGACCTGATCGTCAACGAAGACGTGCGTCAGACCTTCCGCGTGCGTTCGCAAGTGATCGCGCACATCCGCAGCTTCCTGATGAAGCGCGACTTCCTCGAAGTCGAAACGCCGATGCTGCAGACCATTCCTGGCGGCGCTGCGGCCAAGCCGTTCGAAACCCACCACAACGCGCTGGACATGGAAATGTTCCTGCGTATCGCGCCAGAGCTGTACCTCAAGCGTCTGGTGGTTGGTGGCTTCGAAAAAGTGTTCGAGATCAACCGCAACTTCCGTAACGAAGGCGTTTCGACTCGTCACAACCCTGAATTCACCATGTTGGAGTTCTACCAGGCTTACGCCGACTACGAAGACAACATGGACCTGACCGAAGAACTGTTCCGTGAGCTGGCGCAGCTGGTTCTGGGCAGCACCGACGTGCCGTACGGCGACAAGGTGTTCCACTTCGGCGAGCCGTTCGTGCGCCTGTCGGTGTTCGACTCGATCCTCAAGTACAACCCCGAGCTGACCGCCGATGACCTGAACGACATCGACAAGGCTCGCGCCATCGCCAAGAAGGCCGGTGCCAAGGTGCTGGGCTTCGAAGGTCTGGGCAAGCTGCAGGTGATGATTTTCGAAGAACTGGTCGAGCACAAGCTGGAGCAGCCGCACTTCATCACTCAGTACCCGTTCGAAGTGTCGCCGCTGGCCCGTCGCAACGATGACAACCCGAACGTCACCGACCGCTTCGAGCTGTTTATCGGCGGCCGTGAAATCGCCAACGCCTACTCCGAGTTGAACGACGCGGAAGACCAGGCCGAGCGCTTCATGGCGCAGGTGGCCGACAAGGACGCCGGCGACGACGAAGCCATGCACTACGACGCCGACTTCGTTCGCGCGCTGGAGTACGGCATGCCGCCAACGGCCGGTGAAGGTATCGGTATCGACCGTCTGGTGATGTTGCTGACCAACTCCCCGTCGATCCGCGACGTGATCCTGTTCCCGCACATGCGGCCACAAGCGTAAGTGTTTCAATAAAAAAGCCGCCTGAAATGGGCGGCTTTTTATTGCCTGTCTGGTACAAACGTATCAAATGGTTAATTTTGAAGAAAACAACAGAGGTATGCCTGTCGTGATCGGTGCAATGGCTCAAGAGGGTGCAGCGGGAATCGCCACTGCGGTCGCTGAAAGTGTTCAGTACCAGGGCCGCAAGGCCAGCCGACAGGGCAGCGAGCAGCGTCGGCAGGACATTCTCGACGCGGCGATGCGCATTGTCGTGCGCGACGGCGTGCGTGCCGTGCGCCACCGTGCGGTGGCGGCCGAAGCCGGTGTGCCGTTGTCGGCGACCACCTATTACTTCAAGGACATCGATGACCTGCTCACCGATACCTTCGCCCAATACGTTGAACGCAGCGCGGCCTACATGGCCAAGTTGTGGATCAACAACGAAGGCCTGCTGCGCGAAATGGTGGTCAGCGGCGACGGCAGCCCGGAGTCGCGCTCGCAGCTGGCGGACGATATCGCCCGGTTGATGGCTGACTACGTGCACCGGCAACTGGTCAATCGCCGCGAGCACTTGATGGCCGAACAGGCTTTTCGTCAGGAAGCGCTGCTCAACCCGCGTCTGGCGGTATTGGTGCGCTCCCACCAGCAGATTCTGTTGCAGGGCACCTGCCAGTTGTTCCAGGTGCTGGGCTCACGCGAGCCGCAGCAGGATGCCAAGGTGTTGACGGCGATTATCGGACGGATGGAATATCAGGGCCTGCTCAACGACGCCGAGCCTTTGGCCGAAGAGGACATGCTCGGCATTCTGACCCGCTATATGCATCTGGTGCTGGCGTCGATGTAACGCTCCCACAGGTCCGGTGGCGAGTTCGGTTCATAGGGAGTGTTGAATGAAAGCCTGGCGTGGCGCGTTGATCGCGCTGTCGTTCCTGCTGCTCAGCGGTTGTCTGGTGACCTTCAAGGAGCCGCTGCCCGCCAGTGAGCCGGCGCCCAAGGGCCTGCTCGGCCAATGGTCGAGCACCAACGCCTGGGGCGAACCGATGAACCTGGAACTGACGCGCCTGGGCAACGACCGCTATCAGGCGGTCGCGTACTTCAAGTCCAGACCGCGCGAGCGCGAAGCCTATCCGTTCACCGTGTCGCGCCATGGCAACCGCTGGTATCTGTCGGCGAAGGTGCCGGCGCAGTATGGCGGGCACTTCACCATCGCCGGTTTCGAACTCACCGATAAGCACGAACTGGTGATCTACAACCTCGATCTCGAACAGATCAACCAGGCCATCGCGCAGAAAAGCCTCGACGGCCAGGGCTTCCAGACCGATGACGGCGAGGGCGTGCAAGTCGACAGCACTCTCGAAAAGGTCTTTGCTTACCTCGACGACCCGGCCAATTCCGACGTTTTCGTCGAAGCGGCGCGCTATCAGCATCAGGCCAAGGCCAAATAATTCAGTTCGTCATGTTTTCTACAGGAGTTTCGGGTGGACGATTACCAGCAGACGATACGCACGCTGTCCGATCGCATTGTGCTGGCGCAGACGCCGATTCGCGTCCTTGACGCAGTCAAGTGGGACGAGAACATCCGCAAGGGTTTTCTCAAGGCCAAGGGCAAGGAATTGCCGGCGGTGGATCGCGACTACTACCTCAACCGGCCGCTGTCTTTCGATTCGAGCAAGGTGAAGCTGGAATTCCAGAACATCGAGCGCGACATCACCCGCCAGCTCGGCCAGTTCAACCCGGTCGGCCAGATCATGCGCCGCATGTGCAAGGAATACCGGATGGTGGTGCGCATGCTCGAAGCGCGCGGCACCGAGGATTTCGGCTTGATTTCCCAGGAACTGTACGGCGCTGCGTCCGATGCGTTCCACGCCGGTGACCCGACCCTGGCCGACCTTGGCCTGATGATGTCGGACTACCTGAACAACATCGACGGCCGTGGCGACCTGAAGGACGAACCGAAGATCCTCACCGCCAAGGATGCCGTGCACCTGCTGCAAACCCGCCTGAACAAGGTGTTCGGCGAGGCCGAGGAAACCATCCGCGTGTTCGAGTCCGACGGGATCGTCGCCGACGCGGCGGCGGGCGCCGACTACATCAAGATCCGCACCGACGCGATGTTCAACGACCGCGACGTGCGCGCGCTGGAAGTCCACGAAGGCCTGGTGCACGTCGGCACCACGCTCAACGGTCTGAACCAGCCGATCTGCACCTTCCTGTCCAAGGGCCCGCCCTCGTCGACGGTGACTCAGGAAGGCCTGGCGATCCTGATGGAAATCATCACGTTCGCCTCCTACCCGAGCCGCTTGCGCAAACTGACCAACCGCACCCGCGCCATTCACATGGTCGAGGAGGGCGCGGACTTCCTGCAGATCTTCGAGTTCTTCCGCGAGCAGGGCTTTGAAATGGCCGAAAGCTATGGCAATGCCAGTCGGGTTTTCCGGGGATCGACGCCGACCGGTCTGCCATTCACCAAAGACTTGTCCTACCTCAAGGGCTTCATCATGGTTTACAACTACATTCAGTTGGCCGTGCGCAAGGGCAAGCTTGAGCAGATCCCGCTGTTGTTCTGTGGCAAGACAACCCTTGAGGACATGCGAACCCTGCGTCAGCTGGTGGATGAAGGCCTGGTGGTACCGCCGAAGTATCTGCCGGACCAGTTCCGCGACATGAACGCGTTGTCGGCGTGGATGTGCTTCTCCAACTTCCTCAATCACTTGAGCCTGGACCGGATCGAGGCCGATTACTCGAACATCCTGTAGCCCCCTTGAACGTTCCCACGCGCTGCGTGGGAACCCGAATTTCGCGAGGTTTCAACGGATGAGAATCCTCGGCATCTTCTGCCTGCTCCTGACCCTCGGCGGTTGCAGCTCTTTGCTGTTCTACCCCGAGCCGGGTCAGATCTTCACGCCGGAAAAGGCCAAACTCGAATACCGCACCGTCACCCTGACCACCGCCGACGGCCTCAAGCTGAACGCCTGGTGGCTGCCGGCCAAACCCGGTGTCGAGGTCAAGGGCACGGTCCTGCACCTGCACGGCAACGGCGGCAACCTGCCGATGCACCTGGGCGGGAGCTGGTGGTTGCCGAAAAACGGCTATCAAGTGCTGCTGGTGGACTATCGCGGTTACGGCTTGTCCGAGGGCGAGCCGAGTCTGCCGGCGATCTATCAGGACATCGACGCCGCGTTCGCCTGGCTGGACAAGGCGCCGGAAGTCAAAGGCAAACCGCTGGTGTTGCTGGGCCAGAGCCTCGGCGGCTCGATGGCCGTGCATTGGCTGGTACAACATCCGGAAAGACAAAAGCAACTCAAGGCGCTGGTGCTCGACGGTGTGCCCGCCAGTTATCGCAGCGTCGGCCAATACGCCCTCAGCACTTCATGGATGACCTGGCCGTTCCAGGTGCCGCTGTCGTGGCTGGTGCCGGACGGTGACAGCGCGATCAACGCGATGCCGCAACTCAACGGCGTGCCGAAACTGATCTTCCACAGCCTCGACGATCCGCTGGTGCCCCTTTCCAACGGCATCCGTCTGTATCAAGCTGCGCCGCCGCCTCGCGTGCTGCAACTGACTCGCGGCGGCCATGTGCAGACCTTCGGCGATCCGGTGTGGCGTCAGGTGATGCTGCGCTACCTCGACGATCCCGAGCACTTCAACGGCCTGCGCCGCCTCGGCGAAGTCCCGAATTATCCGCCTCCCCAGAATTCTGAAGCTGAACCACCAGAGAGTCCGCAATGAGTGAAGAACGTAACGCCATCCCGCTGATCATCACCGGTATCTGCAGCATCCTCGGCACTGTTGGTGCCCTGTGGTACTACGGTTACCTGCACTTCGCCAAACCCGAGGATGCGTTGCTGCTCAACGAATTCACCATGCTCAAGACCATTCCCGGCGAAGACTACAAAGTCTCTCTGGACCCGGCGCCGCAAGTGGCGCAATGCATCGATGGCGTGCTGGTGCTGTTCGACACCGAACAGAAAGGCCTGACCGGGGTGTTGATCAACGGCCAGAAAAAGGCTGTGCGCTGCATGGGCCAGGAGACCCCGCAGAAGCTGGAAGAGTAAGCCTGCGGCAAACAAAAGCCCCGCCTGATCAACTCAGGCGGGGCTTTTTCGTTACCGCGTGACGCTTAGTTCGAGCTGACAGCCGAACGCGGAATCACCGGCTGGTTGTCGTTGGAAATGGTCACTTCCACCCGACGGTTCATCGCACGGCCCGAGACGCTGCCGTTATCCGCCACCGGGTATTCCTTGCCATAACCCTGCACCACGATGCGCGACGGATCGACGCCCATTTTGATCAGCGCCACCTGCACCGAAGTCGCACGACGCTCGGACAGCGACTGGTTGTAGTTTGCCGCGCCAGTGCTGTCGGTGTAGCCCTCGACGATCACTTTGCGATCAGGGTTTTCCTGAAGGAATTGCGCCAGTTTGTTGATGTTCACCAGGCCGCTGGATTTCAGGTCGGCCTTGTTGGTGGCGAACAGCACGTCACCGAAGGTCACCAGCGTACCGCGATCGGTCTGCTTGGCGTTGAGGCTGTCCTGCAACTGCTTGATCTGTTGATCGCGGGCATCCAGACGTGCCTGGGCACGTTGGGCGGAGGCGTTCTTCAGGTTGTTTTCAGCGGTGCGCAGGGCGATGGTCTGCTTGGCCACTTCCACGCGCTGGTTGGTCAGGTAGGCCAGTTGGTCAACCTTGGCCGCGTTTTCCTTGTCCAGATAGGCCTTGTCAGCCTTGTCCAGGTAATCGCTGGCGTCCTTGGTTTCCAGTGCGGCCACTTTGCTCGCCTGCGGGTTGGCCTGCAGACCGGCGTAGTTGGTGCGCGCCTGTTCCAGGTTCGGGTTCGGCGGCGTCGAGCAGGCAGCCAGGGCAACACTTGCGGCCAGCAGAGCGGGGATCATCAGTTGTTTACGCATAATCGTTCGTCCTTTCTATCGGTAAGAGATTCAGCCTTGCAGTCGGGATGCGCGCTTATTGCACGGTGCGCTGACTTTCCTGACGCAGTTCCTGAACACCTTTCTGGGCATCCTTCACAGCCAGTTCAGCCTTGGCCGCCTGAGCCTTGCGTTCTGCTACGCGAGCGTCCCACTCGGCCTGCTCGGACAGTGTGCGAGCCTCGTCATACTTCTTGTCGTGCATGGCGATTTCGGCTTGTTTGAGCTTGTCCTGTGCCTGCTTCATTTCCACGGCGGCGAATTCGGTGCCACCGGCACTGACCGCGCTGTTGACCGCCGATTGGGTGACGGCGTACTGCTCGGTCGGTGGATTGCCGGCGCAACCGGCCAGCACGAAGCTGGTGCCGATAGCGAGAGCGGCCAGTTTCAGACCGCGCAGGTGGGAGAACGAGGTTTGGGTCTTCATGGTCTTCAACTCCATTGGTTAACTCCTTGAAAGCTTCGAAATCCATCCTGGTAGCGGAGCCGCAACCGTCATGTGCAAGTGCGTTTTGAAACGCTCGTTCCAGGCGTGGTTACCTGTTCCGACCGAAGGCTTTTTTTAAAAGTTCAGAAAAGATGGCTCATCGCCAAAAAATATTCTGACCGAATGGACAGGGCTCTAAACCGGGAACTTTGGACGCGCGCAGCGGTATCCCCGAGCCATTTCAGACTCGGGGACAGGGCTGTTCAAGGGAGAGGAGAGGCAGGAAAAATCAGTGTTTCTGCTTACCGACGGCGGCCGATAAATCGTGCAGATGACGCCGCGACAACGCGAGAAAACGCGGCGTCGGGCCGACGTCTTCATACAGTGGATCACCTTCCTCATCAGTGGCGACCACGGTCGAACCTTTGACATACGGCAGGCTTGCTTCGAACTCTTCGAGGGCGGCGCCGATCAGCTCGCCGAGCAGTTCTTCGGCGTGGCGTTTGGGGTACATCTCGGCGATCGCGGCCAGCCGTGCGGCCGCTTCCACATCCAGATGAATCGTGTAGCCGGTCTCGGTCAGACGACCCTTGGCGGTTTCTTCCCAATGCTGGGCGAGTTCACGGATTTTCATAATGACCTCATGTCGCACCTGCTCGTGGCAGGTCTGGGTGAGTGTCCGCCGTCAGCCGGCGGCAAGCCGTTGTGGGGCTTACTGTTGAGACTAGCTTCAAGCCTCAAGGTTTAAAGTCCCTTCGTCGTCTGCTTGTAAGAAGCGTCCCAGAGCGGCACTCTCTGTTCATCCACTCACTTGCGATCCGTCACCGATTACTGCTGGAGAGATGCTGATGACCGATATTGATGCACGCTTGCGCGAAGACGTTCACCTGCTCGGTGAGCTGTTGGGCAACACCATCCGTGACCAGTACGGCGAGGCGTTTCTCGACAAGATCGAGCAGATTCGCAAGGGCGCCAAGGCTGACCGGCGCGGCTCGATGGACGCCGAACTCAGCGCCAGCCTCAATCAGTTGAGCGAAGACGAATTGCTCCCGGTGGCGCGGGCGTTCAACCAGTTTCTCAACCTGGCGAACATCGCCGAGCAGTACCAGCTCATCCATCGCCGCGAAGAGTCGCAGGCCGCACCGTTCGAGTCCCGCGTGCTGCCGGAATTGCTCGCCCGTTTACGTGAAGAAGGGCACAGCGCCGACTCCCTTGCCCGACAGTTGTCGCGACTGGAAATCGAACTGGTGCTGACCGCGCACCCGACCGAAGTGGCCCGGCGCACGCTGATCCAGAAGTACGACGCGATCGCCGCGCAACTGGCGGCCCAGGATCACCGCGACCTGACCAGCGCCGAGCGCGAGCAGATCCAGAACACCCTGCAACGTTTGATCGCCGAAGCCTGGCACACCGAAGAAATCCGCCGCACCCGGCCGACCCCGGTGGACGAGGCCAAATGGGGTTTTGCAGTGATCGAGCACTCGCTGTGGCAGGCGATTCCCAACCATATGCGCAAGGCCGATCAGGCACTGTTCGCCGCCACGGGCCTGCGTTTGCCGCTGGAGGCTGCGCCGATCCGCTTCGCTTCGTGGATGGGCGGCGACCGTGACGGCAACCCGAACGTGACCGCTGCCGTGACCCGCGAAGTACTGTTGCTGGCGCGCTGGATGGCAGCAGATTTGTATTTGCGCGATGTCGATCACCTGGCGGCTGAACTGTCGATGCAACAGGCCAGCGAATCGCTCAAGGCCAAGGCCGGCGACAGCGCCGAACCCTATCGCGCCGTGCTCAAGCAATTGCGCGAGCGCCTGCGCGCCACGCGCAACTGGGCCCATGCATCTTTGGCGGCGACCACTCCGGCACCGGCCGATGTGTTGCACAACAACCGCGACCTGCTCGATCCGCTGGAGCTGTGCTACCACTCGCTGCACGAGTGCGGCATGGGCGTGATCGCCGACGGGCCGTTGCTCGATTGCTTGCGCCGGGCCGTGACCTTCGGCCTGTTCCTGGTGCGCCTCGATGTGCGTCAGGATTCGTCGCGACACAGCGCGGCCATGACCGAAATCACCGATTACCTCGGCCTCGGTCGCTATGAAGACTGGGACGAAGAACAACGCATCAGCTTCCTGACCCGCGAACTGCAAAATCGTCGGCCGTTGCTGCCGGCGCATTTCAAACCCTCGGCGGACACTGCCGAAGTGCTCGCCACCTGCAAGGAAATCGCTGCCGCGCCGGGCGCTTCGCTGGGCTCCTACGTGATCTCCATGGCCGGCGCTGCCTCCGATGTATTGGCGGTGCAACTGCTGCTCAAAGAGTCTGGCGTACTGCGGCCAATGCGCGTGGTGCCGCTGTTCGAAACCCTCGCCGACCTCGACAACGCCGGCCCGGTGATCGAGCGCCTGTTGCTGCTGCCGGGTTATCGCGCGCGCCTGCAAGGCCCGCAGGAAGTGATGATCGGCTATTCCGACTCGGCCAAGGATGCCGGCACCACCGCGGCGGCCTGGGCGCAATATCGGGCGCAGGAACGGCTGGTGGAAATCTGCCGCGAGCAGCAAGTCGAACTGCTGCTGTTCCACGGTCGCGGTGGCACCGTGGGCCGTGGTGGTGGCCCGGCTCACGCGGCGATCCTGTCGCAGCCGCCGGGTTCGGTGGCCGGGCGTTTCCGCACCACCGAGCAGGGGGAAATGATTCGATTCAAATTCGGCCTGCCTGACATCGCCGAACAAAACCTCAATCTCTATCTGGCTGCCGTGCTCGAAGCGACCTTGCTGCCACCGCCGCCACCGACGCCGGAATGGCGACATCTGATGGACGAATTGGCCGCCGACGGTGTCGCCGCTTACCGTGCCGTGGTGCGGGAAAACCCACAATTCGTCGAGTATTTCCGCCAGTCAACGCCAGAGCAGGAGTTGGGACGTTTGCCGTTGGGCAGTCGTCCGGCCAAGCGCCGTGCTGGCGGCATTGAAAGCCTGCGGGCGATTCCGTGGATCTTCGGCTGGACCCAGACCCGCCTGATGCTGCCGGCCTGGCTCGGCTGGGAAACCGCGTTGAGCAAGGCGCTGGCGCGTGGCGAAGGCGAATTGCTGGGGCAGATGCGCGAGCAGTGGCCGTTTTTCCGTACGCGCATCGACATGCTGGAGATGGTGCTGGCCAAGGCTGACGCCGACATTGCGCTGTCCTACGACGAGCGACTGGTTGAGTCGGACTTGTTACCTTTGGGTGTGCACTTACGCGACCTATTGTCGCAGGCATGTTCCGTGGTCCTCGGCCTGACCGGTCAGTCGCAACTGCTGGCACATAGCCCGGACACCCTCGAATTCATCCGTCTGCGCAACACCTATCTCGACCCGCTGCATCTATTGCAGGCTGAGCTGCTGGCGCGTTCGCGGCAGCAGAATGTCGAGCAGGGCAGCCCGGTGGAACAGGCGTTGCTGGTGTCTGTGGCGGGGATTGCCGCCGGTTTGCGAAATACCGGCTAAGGTTTTCTGCGTGGGGCGGGGCACCCGGGGCAAACGTCGGGTGCCGTTTATTGATCGTGGGGAAAATGCGGTCAGGCGACAGTTAATGATGGGGTTGCGACTTGGGGAACCGCGTCGCAAGGTCGCGGCAGGCGCCGGTTTCTCCGACTTTTGGCGTCTTGTGTGGGCGCAGCCTGCTGTGTATCTTGGTCAGCCTCTGGCCGTTTGGGCGGTCACGACCCTATTTCCAGGATTTCGCCCCATGAGGCGAATCCGTTGTTTTGCAAAAGCTTTTTATAAAAAAATTGAGGAGCACATCTAATGCGCGTCATTCTGCTGGGAGCTCCCGGGGCCGGTAAAGGTACTCAGGCTAAGTTCATCACCGAGAAATTCGGCATCCCGCAAATCTCCACCGGCGACATGCTGCGTGCTGCGGTCAAGGCCGGCACTCCGCTGGGCGTTCAAGCCAAGAGCATCATGGATGCCGGCGGCCTGGTGTCGGATGACCTGATCATCGCACTGGTCAAGGACCGCATCGCTCAGGCTGACTGCGCCAACGGTTTCCTGTTCGACGGTTTCCCGCGCACCATTCCTCAGGCTGAAGCGCTGGTGACTGCCGGTGTCGAGCTGGATGCCGTGGTTGAAATCGCTGTTGAAGACGAAGAAATCGTTCAGCGTATCGCTGGCCGTCGCGTTCACGAGGCCAGCGGTCGCGTGTACCACATCGTCTACAACCCGCCGAAAATTGCCGGTAAAGACGACATCACCGGTGAAGAGCTGGTGCAGCGCAAGGACGACACCGAAGAAACCGTGCGTCATCGCCTGTCGGTCTACCACTCGCAGACCAAGCCGCTGGTGGATTTCTACCAGAAGCTGTCGGCTGCCAACGGCAAGCCGAAGTACAGCCATATCCCGGGTGTCGGTTCGGTTGAAGCGATCACCGCCAAGGTTCTTGAAGCGCTGAGCTGAAAAACCTGATCCGCTGCATCATCCACGGCCCGCTTGCGGGCCGTAGTTGTTTATACTGGCGCACTTTTTCCCCACCTGATTTACGGACACATCGATGAGCACCTTGCTGGCCCTGGACACCGCGACTGAAGCTTGCTCCGTTGCCTTGCTGCATGACGGCAAGGTCACGAGCCATTACGAGGTGATCCCGCGCCTGCACGCGCAGAAACTGCTGCCGATGATCCAGCAACTGCTGGCCGACGCTGGCACCACGCTGCAAGCCGTGGACGCTATCGCCTTCGGTCGTGGCCCGGGCGCTTTCACCGGTGTGCGCATCGCCATCGGCGTGGTGCAAGGCCTGGCGTTTGCGCTGGATCGCCCTGTGTTGCCGGTGTCGAATCTGGCGGTGCTGGCGCAACGTGCTTATCGCGAACACGGCGTGAGCCAGGTCGCGGCGGCCATCGATGCGCGCATGGATGAAGTGTATTGGGGCTGCTATCGCGAGACGGCCGGGGAGATGCGTCTGGTCGGCACCGAAGCGGTGTTGCCGCCGGAAGTCGCCGCGCTGCCGGACGATGCGACTGGCGACTGGTTCGGTGCCGGCACCGGTTGGGGCTACGGCGAGCGCATCGCGGTCAATCTGAGCGGTTCCGACGCGGGCATGCTGCCCCATGCCGAAGACCTGCTGACGCTGGCCCGCTTCGCCTGGGCGCGCGGTGAGTCGATCCCGGCCGACGACGCCCAGCCGGTTTACCTGCGCGATAAAGTGGCCACCCCGAAAGCCCGCTGAAGACAATCACCCTGTGGCATCCGCCACAGGGTCCCGCCAGTTCCTGCCAATCGTCAGTTTCCAACGCCCCGCTTTAAACCTTTTGTCTTTTATGTGTTCTAGTTATCACTCGGCGATTTGCTAAGTCGGTCAGGTGCCGCTAAATTGCCATCATCGATACCGAGCATGACTTTATGCGTATAGACGGCGTTTCCACTCAGTCCTACCCCATCAAGCGCAAGCCTCGCAAAGGCAATCCGGCGCTGGATGAGTCCGTCGAGGATATCGACGGCGAGCTGGAATTCCCCACCGAGGCGCAACTGGCCGCCCGTGCCGCCAAAAACGCTGCGCAACGCCTGAGCAATCTGCCCGCCCGCCAACAAGACATGATTTATCACCGTGCGATGAAGAAAAGCGTGGCCATGGCCTTGGCCAGCTACCTGAGCACCGCCGGTTTTGTCGATTGGGACGCAGACGTGCTGGGCCTCGACCTTTACATCTGATGGATCTGCCTTACTACCTCGGTTGCCCGTCCTGGAGTGAAAACGCCTGGCGCGAGTATCTGTATCCGGTAGACGCCAAGACCTCTGATTTCCTCGGTCTCTATTCGCAAGTGTTCAACGCCGTGGAAGGCAACACGACCTTCTATGCCAGCCCCTCGCCGGCTACCGTGCAGCGTTGGGTGGAGGTCATGCCCGAGCACTTTCGCTTCACCGCAAAATTCCCCGGCGACATCAGCCATAGCGGCGATCTGCGCGATCAACTGACCGCCGCCGAAACCTTTATCCAGTTACTCAGCCCTCTCGGCGAGCGTGTGTCGCCGCTGTGGCTGCAACTGTCGAAGAGCTTCACTCCGCAACGTCTGCCAGAGCTCGCAGCCTTCATCGACGCGTTTGATCGGCCATTGGCGGTGGAAGTGCGGCACGAACAGTTCTTCGCCAAGGGCGAAAGCGAACGCCTGCTCAATCGTCTGCTGCTGGATCGCGGTGTGGAGCGCATCTGCCTCGATCCGCGCGCGTTGTTCAGTTGTCTGTCCACCGAGTCTTCGGTGATCCACGCCCAATCGAAAAAGCCCCGGGTGCCAACCCGTCCGGCAGCGTTCACCCAGTTTCCGCAGGTGCGCTTCATCGGCCATCCCGAGCTTGAAGCCAATGATCCGTTCCTGGTGCCGTGGGTGGCGAAAATCGCCGAATGGATCGAAGAAGGGCGCACGCCGTACATCTTCCTGCACACCGCCGACAACCTTCTGGCGGCGAAGCTAGCGCAACGTTTCCATGCACAACTGATGCAACGTTTGCCTGGCCTGCCGTCCCTGCCTGAGCTATACAGAGAGCCCGCTGCCGAGCAACTTGGCCTGCTCTGAGGCGGATTCTTTTTCCTGCCCAGGAGCCTGCCGATGGACGCCCAAGCCCGCAAAGAACAAGCCCGTAAAGCCGAAGCCTTCAAAGCCCTGCATGAACGTCCCGGGATTTTCGTGATTCCCAATCCGTGGGACGCAGGTTCGGCGAAGATGCTGGCCAGTCTGGGCTACCAGGCGTTGGCGACCACCAGTGCCGGTTATGCGTTTTCCCAGGGCAAACCCGATGGCGCTTTGGGGCTCGAACAGACTCTGGACAATGTTCGGGCAATTGCCGCAGCCACGGATCTGCCGGTGGCGGTGGACCTGGAAAACGGTTTCGCTGACGCTCCAGCCGAGTCCGCGCAAAGCCTGTTGCGCGCAGCCGAAGCGGGTGCAGTGGGTGGCTCGATCGAGGATGCCACTGGCCGTCCGGATGCTCCGATCTACTGCTTCGAACACGCGGTGGCGCGGATAGAAGCCGCCGTCGCAGCGGTGCGCACGCTGCCGTTTCCCTTCACCCTGACGGCTCGCGCGGAAAACTACCTGCATGGCAATCCGGACATCAACGACACCATTCGCCGTTTGCAGGCCTTTGCCGAGGTTGGCGCCGATGTGCTCTACGCTCCGGGTCTGAGGACGGCTGAAGAGGTCCTGGCGGTGGTGCGCGCAGTCGCGCCGAAACCGGTCAACGTATTGATGTCCGGTGGCCTGAAACTGACCGTGCAGCAGCTGGAAGAAATGGGTGTGAAGCGGATCAGCACCGGCTCGGCGCTGGCACTGGCGGCGTTTGGCGAGTTTTTCCGGGCTGCCGAGGAAATCCAGCAATCGGGCACGTTCGGTTTCACTTCGCGTTCGATGCCGTACGCCAAGGCCAATCAATTCTTCAAGGGTTGAGGCGGAGCAGGATCAGGCGGCGATGCGCAGGTTCTGCTGAACGATCGGGCGTACCCAGCCGTTATCGAAGTCCAGGGCTTTCTGCTGTTCGACGATTTCTTCCGGCGGGAACGGCGGGTAAGGCTGCAGCAGATCCAGGTCGAACTCGGCAATCGGCAGGTACAACGGCTTTTTCTGCGGGGCAGGGCCCGGTTCCGGAATCGGCTGGCCGTTGTTGATCACGACCGGACGAACCCAGCTGCTGTCGAAATCCTGCTGCTTTTGCTGAGTCTTGATGGCTTCAGGCGGGAACGGAGGGTACGGCTCGGCCAGTGTCATGTCGATTTCGGCAATCGGCAGGAACAGCGGCTCAGGCGGGCGAACCGGGGTTTCCACCACGTTGCATTCGCGCTGGTCGATGATGTGGGCGTGCAGTTCACTGCCGACGGTTGGTTCTTCAGGGCTATCGAGATCAACCGGTGGGAATGTGCCGCAGGCGGGCACCACATCACTCGACTGCTCGGCCATCGCCTGGGCAAAGAAATCCTGCCACAGGTGACTGACGCCGCTCAGTGCTTGAGTGTTTTGACGGCTGAAATCGCCATGGGGCGAGATGTAGCCAATCGATGTGGGAAGAATGCCTGACATTTTTTTCGGTTGACGCTCAGCTCTGGCAAAATGCGCGTTGATTGGGTTATCGGCGGTTTTTGCCGATCCTTAACTTTTTTGAGCGTGTTTTCCATGATTGAGCAACCCGCGGCCTGCCGCATCCATGTCGAAGCCCTCGGCCCGACGTTCGAAGCGCAGGCCGAGCAGTGGGCGCAGCGCCTGAATCTGCCATTGCAGGTGGCCGACGGCGAGTTCGCCTTGCAGGTCGGCGAGCAGGGTTTGCAACTGCAACAACTGGGGCCGGATGCGCCGGGGCCGGTGAGGGTCGACTTCGTCGAGGGTGGCGCGGCCCATCGTCGGTTGTACGGCGGCGGCAGCGGTCAGATGATCGCCAAGGCGGTCGGCATCGCCCAGGGTGTGCGTCCGCGGGTGCTGGATGCCACGGCGGGGCTCGGGAAAGATGCGTTCGTGCTGGCGAGCCTGGGCTGCGAGATGAGCCTGATCGAGCGCCAGCCGCTGATCGGCGCCTTGCTGGAGGATGGCCTGGCCCGCGCGGCGGAAGATTTCGACGTGGCGCCGATCGTGGCGCGGATGACGCTGCTCAAGGGCAACTCCATCGACGTGATGCGTAACTGGGAGGGCGAGCCACCGCAGGTGATCTACCTCGACCCGATGTTCCCGCACCGTGAGAAAACCGCATTGGTGAAGAAGGAAATGCGCCTGTTCCGTCCGCTGGTGGGCGATGATCCGGATGCGCCGGCCCTGCTGGAAGCGGCGTTGGCGCTGGCCACGCACCGGGTAGTGGTCAAGCGCCCGCGCAAGGCGCCGTGCATCGAAGGGCCGAAGCCGAGTCATGCGCTGGACGGCAAGTCCAGTCGCTATGACATTTACCCGAAGAAAGCGCTCAAGGCCTGAGTCGCCGCATAAGAAAATCCCACGCATGGCGTGGGATTTTTGTTTTCAGGGGCGATAGGCCCGCATGAACAGCTCGACCACTTCCTGCACATGGCTTTCCGCTGCCTCGCCCGTCAGTGGTTCACCGCAGCCGTACAGCAGCCGGAAATTCCCCGCGCCCTTGATCAGGCAGAAGAAGTGCTCGGCGGCGTTGTGCGGGTTGTCGATGCTCAGCACGCCGGTTTCATGAATCCGCCGCAGCAAGCGCTCCATGCCTTGCACCATGCGCTGGGGACCGGCCTCGAAGAAGATCAGCGACAGCTTCGGATCCTGACTGCCCAACGCCATGATCAGGCGATGCAGGTTCACCGACTCGTTGCTGTTGATCAGGTGATGAAAGCCTCTGGCAATGTTCAGCAACACATTTTCCACCGCGATGCCATCCGGCAATTCGAAGAACAGCGGCGGCAATTGCTCCTCGCATTTGGCGACGACGGCGGCAGAAAACAGCGTTTCCTTGTCATTGAAATGGCTGTAGACCGTCAGCTTCGACACGCCAGCCTCGGCGGCCACCGCGTCCATGCTGGTGTTGGCATAGCCGTGACTCAGGAACAGGATTTTCGCCGCTTCGAGAATCGCCTGGCGCTTGGCCGGATCCTTCGGGCGGCCGGGGCCGTTTGGAGCTGAAAGATTGTTCGACATTCTTCGCTTTTAATACTGGACTGGTGAGTTTGCTATTAATAACATACCGGTCAGTATAATTATTCCAAGCCTCCTTAGCGAAAGGTCCTTCACCATGTTCCGCCATGCGTTGTCCTTTGCGGTGCCAGTCACTCTGGCGTTCTTATTGTCGGCATGTGGCAAGGAAGAGGTGACGCAAGTCAGCGTGCGACCGGCCATGGTGGTGCAGCCAGAGCCTTCGGCGCAGGCGATGGAAAGTTATCCGGGCGAGGTTCGTGCCCGGTATGAACCGGATCTGGCGTTCCGTATCGGTGGCAAAGTCAGCCGACGACTGGTCGAGGAAGGCCAGCGCGTGAAAGCCGATCAGCCGCTGGCTGAACTCGATCCGCAGGACGTGCGCCTGCAACTGGAAGCCACCCGCGCCCAGGTCACTGCCGCCGAAGCCAATCTGAATCTGGTGCGCGCCGAGCGTGACCGCTACAAGACTCTGATGGAACGGCAGATGGTCAGCCGCTCGGCCTACGACAATGCCGAAAACCTCTACCGCTCCGGCGAAGCCCGCCTCAAACAGATCAAAGCCGAATTCAACGTCTCGACCAATCAGGCCAGTTACGCCGTGCTGCGTGCGCCACAGGATGGCGTGGTCGCCAAACGCTCGGTAGAAGTCGGACAAGTGGTCGCCGCCGGGCAGACCGTTTTCACCCTCGCCACCGATGGTGAGCGTGAAGTACTGATCAGCCTGCCGGAACAGAGCTTCGGTCGCTTCAAGGTCGGCCAGCCAGTGTCGGTGGAGCTGTGGACTCAACAGAACCAGCGCTTCGCCGGGCAGATCCGCGAGCTGTCACCGGCCGCCGATCCGAAATCCCGTACCTTCGCCGCGCGCATTTCATTCACCGCCGGCAAAGTCCCGGCAGAACTCGGCCAGAGCGCCCGGGTATTCGTGCAGACCGCCGACGTAATCCCGCTGTCGGTGCCGCTCTCGGCCCTGACCGCCGAAAACGGCGCGACCTATGTCTGGGTCGTCAGCGCCAACAACACCTTGAAAAAGACGCCCGTGTGCATCGGCCCTTTCGGGGAGAAAACCGTGCCGGTGCTCGAAGGCCTCAACGCCAGCGACTGGGTAGTGGCCGCCGGCGTGCATGTGCTGCTGGAAGGGCAGCAGGTGCGTCCCGTGGATCGCTCCAACCGTGTGGTCAATCTGGCGGACAAGGAGTAAGGCCCGATGCGCTTCAACCTTTCCGAATGGGCGCTGCGTAATCGCCAGATCGTACTGTTCCTGATGCTTCTGCTGGCCATCGTCGGCGCCTTGTCCTACACCAAGCTGGGGCAGAGTGAAGACCCGCCGTTCACCTTCAAGGCCATGGTCATCCAGACCCGCTGGCCGGGCGCCACGGCGCAGGAAGTCTCGCGTCAGGTCACCGAGCGCATCGAAAAGAAACTGATGGAAACCGGCGAGTACGAACGCATTGTCTCGTTCTCCCGTCCCGGCGAATCCCAGGTCACGTTCATTGCCCGCGACTCGATGCATTCGGTGGAGATCCCGGACCTCTGGTATCAGGTGCGCAAGAAGGTCAGCGACATCCGCCAGACCCTCCCGCCGGGGATTCAGGGCCCCTTTTTCAACGATGAATTCGGCACCACGTTCGGCAATATCTATGCGCTGACCGGCGACGGTTTCGACTACGCCGTGCTCAAGGATTACGCCGACCGCATCCAGATCCAGCTGCAGCGGGTCAAGGATGTGGGCAAGGTCGATCTGCTCGGGCTGCAGGACGAGAAGATCTGGGTCGAGCTGTCCAACGTCAAACTCGCCACGCTCGGCCTGCCGCTGGCAGCCGTTCAGCAGGCGCTTGAAGAGCAGAACGCAGTGTCCACCGCCGGGTTCTTCGAGACCGGCAGCGAGCGGTTGCAGCTTCGGGTTTCGGGGAATTTTCAGACAGTCGATGAGATCAGAAACTTCCCGATCCGCGTCGGTGATCGTACGTTCCGTATCTCCGATGTCGCCGATGTGCGGCGCGGTTTCAACGATCCGCCGGCACCGCGCATGCGCTTCATGGGCGAAGACGCGATCGGGCTTGCGGTGGCGATGAAGGACGGTGGCGACATTCTGGTGCTGGGCAAGGCCCTGGAAGTCGAATTCTCCCGCATCCAGAAAAACCTGCCGGCCGGCATGCAGTTGCGCAAGGTGTCCGATCAGCCGGCGGCGGTGAAAAGTGGCGTCGGTGAGTTCGTCCAAGTGTTGGTTGAAGCGCTGGCCATCGTGTTGCTGGTGAGTTTCTTCTCCCTCGGCGTGCGCACCGGCATGGTGGTGGCGCTGACCATTCCGCTGGTGCTGGCGATGACGTTCGCCTGCATGTATTACCTCGGTATCGGCCTGCACAAGATTTCCCTCGGCGCGCTGGTGCTGGCGCTGGGCTTGCTGGTGGACGACGCGATCATTGCCGTGGAAATGATGGCAATCAAAATGGAGCAGGGCTTCGACCGGATCAAGGCGGCCAGTTACGCCTGGACCAGCACCGCCTTCCCGATGCTCACCGGTACGCTGATCACCGCCGCAGGCTTCCTGCCGATTGCCACCGCGCAGTCCGGCACCGGTGAATACACCCGCTCGATCTTCCAGGTCGTCACCATCGCGTTGCTCGCTTCGTGGGTGGCGGCGGTGATGTTTGTACCGTACCTCGGGGAAAAACTCCTGCCGGATCTGGCGAAAATTCACGCCGCCAAACACGGTTCGGGGGACGGACATCCGGACCCTTATGCCACACCGTTTTACCAGCGGGTACGACGGCTGGTGGAATGGTGCGTGCGTCGGCGCAAAACGGTGATCGTGCTGACGGTGGGGCTGTTCGTCGCCTCGGTGATGCTGTTCAAGTTCGTCCCGCAGCAGTTCTTCCCGGCCTCCAACCGGCTGGAGCTGATGGTCGATCTGAAACTGGCCGAAGGCGCTTCGCTGGCCAACACCACCGCCGAGGTCAAGCGACTGGAAGCGATGCTCAAGGATCACGCCGGCATCGACAATTACGTGGCCTACGTCGGCACCGGATCGCCGCGTTTCTACCTGCCGCTGGATCAACAACTGCCGGCGGCGAGCTTCGCCCAGTTCGTCGTGCTGGCGAAAACCATCGAGGAGCGTGAAGCGCTGCGTACGTGGCTGATCGATACCTTGAACGAGCAATTCCCGGCCCTGCGCTCGCGGGTCACGCGGCTGGAAAACGGCCCACCGGTCGGTTATCCGGTGCAGTTCCGTGTCACCGGCGAGCACATCGAAGAAGTCCGGGCCCTGGCGCGGAAAGTCGCGGCCAAGGTTCGCGAGAATCCGCATGTGGTGAACGTGCATCTGGACTGGGAAGAGCCGAGCAAGGTCGTGTACCTGAACATCGATCAGGATCGCGCCCGGGCACTGGGTGTGAGCACGGCGAATCTGGCGAAATTCCTCCAGAGTTCGTTGACCGGTTCCAGCGTCAGCCAGTACCGCGAAGACAACGAATTGATTGAAATCCTCCTGCGCGGCACCGTGCACGAGCGCACCGAACTGTCGCTGCTGCCGAGTCTGGCAGTACCGACCGACAACGGCCGCAGCGTTGCGCTGTCGCAGATTGCCACGCTGGAATATGGCTTCGAGGAAGGCATCATCTGGCACCGCAACCGGCTGCCGACCGTGACCGTGCGTGCGGACATTTACGGCAAGGAGCAGCCGGCGTCGCTGGTCAAACAGATCATGCCGACCCTCGATCCGATTCGCGCTGAATTGCCTGACGGTTATCTGCTGGATGTCGGCGGTACCGTCGAGGATTCCGAGCGCGGGCAGAAGTCGGTGAATGCCGGTGTGCCGATGTTCATTGTCGTGGTGCTGACGTTGCTGATGGTGCAGCTGCGCAGTTTCTCGCGCACGGCGATGGTGTTTCTGACGGCGCCGCTGGGGTTGATCGGGGTGACGCTGTTTCTGTTGGTGTTCCGTCAGCCGTTCGGGTTTGTGGCGATGCTCGGGACGATTGCGTTGTCGGGGATGATCATGCGCAACTCGGTGATTCTGGTGGATCAGATCGAGCAGGATATCGCGGCGGGGCTCAGGCCTTGGCAGGCGATTATCGAGGCGACGGTGCGGCGGTTTCGGCCGATTGTGTTGACGGCTTTGGCGGCGGTGCTGGCGATGATTCCGTTGTCGCGCAGTGTGTTTTTCGGGCCGATGGCGGTGGCGATCATGGGGGGGTTGATTGTGGCGACGGCTCTGACGCTTTTGTTTTTGCCGGCGTTGTATGCGGCTTGGTTCCGGGTGCGTAAGGAGGTTTGATTTTGTTTGAGCGTGGCGGCCTTTGGGCCGGCCATGCTCTGGGTGTTCTTTGTGAATATCCGTTTCTTCGGGTGCTGCCGCTGGCGGTTCCGCTCTTACAGCGGCTCACTTTTTCAAACGCCAAAAAGTAAGCAAAAGGCTGGGCCCCGGCGTTCGGCACCTCGCTTTGGCTCGGTGTTCCTTCGTTCCGGGATTCATCCGGGGGCATCGCCTCCGGTTTGCTTCGCTGCACCTCCTCTCGATGTATTCGACTTCGTCGAACGGCGCTTCGCGCCTACCCCCGGATAAATCCCTCCACTCAGCCTGCCGATGGGGCCGGCACGTCAAAAGCGGTACTTGAGCTAACGCTCATCGTGTTGAGTGGGGCGGCTGCGCCGCATGCTGTGGGGGCTCCTACAGCTTTTTCAGAATTCTCTGATATTGAGGACGTCCGGTCTTGGGTGTTGTACTCGATCCTCTGTTTTTATGAGTGATCGAGAGGTTTTTTGTGAAGAAGCCGCCGGTATTGAAAGGACGGTCTGATCCGGTGTTCTATTTGTTGGCGCGGGCGCCTCACAAGCAGCATCTGGTGGATTATCTGGCGCTGCTCAAGCCTCTTGATGATCGGGGGCGTTATTTGCCTTTTGAGGATTTGCGCTATCGCTGGGCGCCGGGGCTGGATGCTCGTTTGTGTTGGGCGTTGGTGAAGAGGGCGAGGGCTGCGCAGTACGTCAATCTCCTGCCATTGAGCGAGCCACCGCAGTGGGGCAAGTATTTGCTGACGCCATCGGCACGGAAAACCCTTTCGGCCGTCGATCTGCAGACGACTTCCGCTTCGCTGGAATGCATGACCGGGCAGATTGGCGAACGGTCGCATTTCAGTTATTTGCTCAATGATCTGATCGAAGACGAAGTGATCGCCAGCAGCCAGTTGGAAGGTGCGGCCACGACCACGCGAGTTGCCAAGGACATGCTCAAGTATCAACGGCAGCCGCGCACGCCGGATGAGCGCATGGTCATGGGCAATTACAGGATGATGAATTTCGCCTGGGAAAACCGTTACCAGCCCTTGAGCGTCGACTTGATCGCGGCAATGCATCGGGTGGGCGTCGAGGGGATCGATGACGCGCAATACAGTCCCGGTTTTTTCAGGACGAACGATGAAGTGGTGGTACAGGATGGCGAGGGCAACACGGTGCATGCACCGCCGCCGGCTGTCGGGCTGGTGATGCGTTTGCAGAGGCTCGTACGCTGGATCAATCAGCCACTCGGTTCACCTCAAGAAAGGGACTACCTGCATCCGTTGATCAAGGCGATCACGCTGCATTTTTCTCTGGGCTACGAACATCCGTTTCGCGATGGCAACGGACGGGTCGCGAGGGCGCTGTTCTACTGGTTCATGTTCAAGCACGAGTTTTCGGCATTTCGCTACATTGCGATCAGTCCTTTGCTGCGCAACGCACCGGTGAAGTACGGGCGGTCGTATTTGCACAGCGAGGCCGACGAACTGGATCTGACGTATTTCATCGAGTTCCAGTGTTCGGTGATTCAGCGTGCAGTCAGTCGCTTCACGGATGTCTACCGCAAAAGTCTGGCGTACACGGAGGACTTTGAGCGCTGGCTGATGGCGTCGGGTTTTTTCGAGCGGCTGACGCAAAGGCAGCGGGCGCTGTATCAGGTGGCCAAGAGTGGAGTGGCGAAGGAGTTTACGGCGAGCAACGTGGGGGAGCACTTGGGCTGTTCTTGCAGCACGGCGATGTCAGCCCTGAATGGGCTGGTCGAGTTGCAGGTCTTCGAGAAAAGGAAAATGGGCAGCGAGTGGGTGTTCTTTTTACGCAGTCCAGCCAGAGAGTTAAAGGACGGGAGCGAGTTGTCTCGCTCCCGTGCAGCGTCGGCCTAGAGGCTGCCAAACACCTTCTTCGCCAGACTCGTCGCCGCAGCGGCCGGGTTCTTGCGAATGGTTTCTTCCTGTTTGCCGATCATTTCGAACAGGCCGTTCAGTGCCTGTTCGGTGACGTAGTTTTCGACATTGGCGCTTTTTGCATCCACTACGCCCAACGTTGCAGCCTGGCCGGCGAAGGCGTTGTATTTCTGCGCCACGCCGACTTTGTCGGTCGCCTGTTTGACGATCGGCAGGAACTTGGCGCGGATCTGTTCGCGGCTGGATTTGTCCAGGTACTGCGTCGCGGAGTCGTTGCCACCGCTGAGGATGCCTTTGGCGTCGGCTACGCTCATTTTCTTCACGGCATCGACCAGGATCGGCTGGGCCTGGGTCACGGCGGTTTCCGCGGCCTTGTTCATGGCGGTTTCCAGCTCATCGACCTGGGCGCCCATGCCGAACGCTTTCATCTTGCCGGCAACTTTGCCGAGTTTGCCCGGCAGCTCGATTTTCACGTCCGGGTTATTGCTGAAGCCGCCCGGCGTGCCGAGTTGTTTGACGGCCAGTTGCGCACCTTGGGTCAGGGCGTCCTTGAGGCCGCCGGTGGCGTCGCCTTGCGACAGGTCGCTCAGTGACAGGGCCATAGCGTTGGCGGAGATCATCAGGCCCGCGCACAGGCCGGCGAAGCGAAGGGTTGGACGGAGCATGAAAGCTTCCTTGTTCAAAAGAATTAGCGGGCGGCGTCGACGCGGATCTTCAGCGGCTGCGGATCCTTGCCATCAAGCTGCACGGCATGGTTTTCGGTGGTGATGAACATCAGCTCGCCGTTGACTTCGATGCGTGCGCTGACCGAATAGCGGTGGCCGGGTTTGACCTGGGCCGGATCGTAGCTCAAGTGAAATGGCAGTGGCACCTGGCCTTTGACCGGGCCTTTCTGTTCGTCGAGCACTACCGCCGGAGCATCGGCCAGCGAGACGTCCTGCAGGCTTACGCTCAAGGTTGCGCTCGGTGGCAGGGCGATGCGTTGCAGGTAGAACACTTCACCGTCGAGGCTGGCTTTGCCGGCTGGCGAGGTCGATTGGCAGGCGCTGAGCAGTGTGGCGGCGGCCAGCAGGGATAGTTTTTTCATCGGATATCTCCATATCGACGGCGCCAGAAGAAGCCTGGCGCCTGTAGGAATCTAGTCGCTCTGCGCAGGGGCGGCGGGCTGATCGGCTGCATCTTCACTGCGATGCAACGCCACCTGACGAATCGACAAACGAATCTCCGCCGGCAATACCCGTTTGGCTGCGCCTTCGGCCAGTTCGCCGAGCAGTTCGTGATAGCTCAATTTGCCTGCTTCGTCGCGACGCAACACGTCGAGGTCGAGCATGGTCTGGATGAAGTGGCGGAACAGGCTCTTGTCGAAGAACTCCGGTGCGTTCAGGCCATGCAGGATCGACAGGCGTTGGGCCATGACCGTGCACAGGTCTTCCAGCTCTTCGGCGCTGATGGTGTTCTGGCCTGCGTTGAGCAGCAACGACACGGTCATGTAGAAGCGTTGCAGGGTCTGGGCGATGCTCTTCGACAGCAGGGTCAGCAGCACGAAATGCCGCGAACTCGGTGCCGGGCGCAGGTACACGTCTTTTTCGAAGCGCAGCAGGCCTTGTTCGACGAACGCTTCCAGCCACTGATCGATCACTGCGTCCAGTTCGTCCAGGGTCCAGCGGATGAACAGCTCCGATTGCAGGTACGGATACAGCGCGCGGGTGTAGCGCAGGATCTGTTCGCGGCTCATGCGCGATGCACTCTGGAAGAAGCTCGCCAGCAGCGCCGGCAGGGCGAAGATGTGCAGCACGTTGTTGCGGTAGTAAGTCATCAGGACGGCGTTCTGCTCGTCCAGATACAGAATCTTGCCCAGCGCATCATTCTGCTCGGACAGCAGGTCCATGTCTTTCACGTGTTCGATCAGCGCCCGGCCATCGCCCTCCGGCAACGTGGTATGCGGCGAGTACGGGACTTTGCGCAGCAGCGCCAGGTACAGATCCAGCACCCGCGCCATGGCCCGATCGTCGAGCGCCAGCCGAGTGGTCGACAGCAGCGCCAGCGCCACCAGATTCACCGGGTTGATCGCCGCCGCTTCGTTCAGATGCTGCGCGACTTTCTCGCCGAGGCGATTGGTGGTTTCGTTGAGCCACGCGGGTTTGTACTGCGGGCCGAGTTCCTGCTGACGCCAGCCCGGTTGTTCGCTGTCGAGGAATTCCGCGAGCTTGATCGGTTCGCCGAAGTTCACCGCCACCTGGCCGAAGCGCTGCTTGAGCGCGCCGATGACTTTGAAGATGTCGAAAATCGACTCTTTCTTCTTGCTCGCACCGCGCAGTTCGCCGAGGTAGGTACGACCTTCAAGTACGCGCTCGTAACCGATGTACACCGGCACGAACACGATCGGCATCCGCGACGAACGCAGGAAGCTGCGCATGGTGATCGCCAGCATCCCGGTTTTCGGTTGCAGCATGCGCCCGGTACGCGAGCGGCCGCCCTCGACGAAGTATTCGACCGGGAAGCCTTTGGTGAACAGGGTGTGCAGGTACTCGTTGAACACCGAGGTGTACAGCGGGTTGCCCTTGAACGTGCGGCGCATGAAGAACGCACCGCCACGGCGCAGCAGGCTGCCGATCACCGGCATGTTGAGGTTGATCCCGGCGGCAATGTGCGGAGGGGTCAGGCCGTTGCGAAACAGCAAGTACGACAGCAGCAGATAGTCGATGTGGCTACGATGGCACGGCACGTAGATCACTTCGTGACCCTGGGCGACCTTCTGCACGCCTTCGATGTGGTTGACCTTGATCCCGTCGTAAATCTTGTTCCAGAACCAGCTCAGCACCACTTCCAGAAAACGGATCGCGGTGTAGGTGTAGTCCGAGGCGATCTCGTTGCCGTAGCGCAGGGCCTGGGCCTTGGCTTTTTCCGGGGAGATGTTTTCGCGTTCGGCTTCGTCGAGGATCGCTTGCTTGACCAGTGGCTGGTTGAGCAGGCCTTTGACGAGGTTGCGGCGGTGGGAAATGTCCGGGCCGATCACCGCAGCCTTGAGATTGCGAAAGTGCACCCGCAGGATTCGCTGGGCCATGCGCACGGTGCGCTCGTGGCCCTTGTTGTGTTCGATCAGCTCGCGCAGGTGGATCGGTGCGGAGAATTGCACGCGGGTCTTGCGGCCCAGAATCATGATGCTCAGCAGGCGACGCAGGCGCCCGGTGACCGCCCAGCTGTCGGCGAACAGCAATTTCCACGGGCTGTTCTCGCTGTCCGGCGACTGGCCCCAGAACACGCTGACCGGAATGATCTGCGCGTCTTCGGCGGCATTCTGGCTGAGGGCGCTGACCAGTCGGGTCAGGGTCGGCGGCGCACCGCGCTTGTCCTGGCGGCCGAGCCAGTCCGGGTCCGGCGTCAGGTAGAAGAACGCCGCCGGCTCCAGCAGATTTCCGACTGACACCGGCAGCACCGGGCGCGGCAAACCGGCCTTGGTGCATTCGGTGTCGACCACCGCCAGATCGGTCAGCGATGGGTTTTGCAGGACGTAGAACACCGGACGACTGCGGTCGAGGTTGAGGGTGAACGACGACTGGTTGATCGTCTCGGAGCGAACCCAGAGATACAACAGTCGGCGCAAGGTGCCAAACACAAGACGGCGGAACGGGGAACGGGTCATACGGCTTCTGCATGAGTGGATAAACCGAGCGTTTGCTCGGGCGGTCGACAGTTTGCCGGATTACTCGAAAATCGGCAAAAAAGCGGCGAAGTAATCTCCTGTTGAGAGTTTTGTCGCCTGTCATATACTCGGCGCTCTGTCGCCGGGGCCCTTTTATGGACGTCGGACGCAGGCTGACGTTCCGCAAAGGCTTTCCTGCGAAAAGCCTGTTCAATAATAAAAAAGGAGTATGAACAGATGGCAACACGTGAAACCGGCAACGTGAAGTGGTTCAACGACGCCAAGGGCTACGGCTTCATTCAGCGCGAAGACGGGGTGGACGTGTTCGTGCACTACCGCGCGATCCGCGGCGAAGGCCACCGTTCGCTGACCGAGGGTCAGCAGGTTGAATACGCGGTGGTGGAAGGGCAGAAGGGCTTGCAGGCCGAGGATGTTGTAGGCCTCTGATCTTCAAGACAGAAAGATCGTCCGTTCACTGCTCAAGCCTGCGGACGGTCTTTTTTCAATTGCCACAAGTGCTACTGGATGAATAAACACCTGTCAGTTATGACAGTAGACGGTTTCTTGCTCCAGCCCTAGCTTCTCTGATATCAGCCCCGGCCCGATTGAGCTCCGGGAATCGCTGTCATTGGAGAGGGTACGGTCATGTTGAAAACGATTGCATATGCCCTAATGCTGAGCCTTGTCGGTTGCACAGCGAACGCTCCCCCTGCAGACAAAAGTTCCAGCACATCTTCGGGGCGAATGAATACCTTGGCCGTACCGTCGGACAGTTTCCAAGGTGTGTCGGCTGCTCAGCCAGCACTGTTTCAAGTAGTCGAAGCACCGGCTGGCGAGCTGAACGCCGATACGCTCGGCGCTGAAGCCAACGTGCAAGTCAGCTATCCAAGCCTGGCGGTGAAAGACACCGTCGGCATTCGGCTGACAGGTGTGGCATTGCGTGACGCGCCCATTCAGGCGGTCTCCACGGTAGGTGTTCTGACGTTCAAGTTGTCCAAGGCATGGATCACCGAAAACAAGGGGCGCACAGTCACCCTGACGTACACCTACAAGGTTGGCGGTGTCGGCAGTCTGATCACTTCAGCGCCATTGAGCATCCGCGTGGTAGGCGCTCAGGGACAGAGCGTGTTCAAGGTGGTCGAAGCACCGGCCGGCGAGCTGAACGCCGATACGCTCGGCGCTGAAGCCAACGTGCAAGTCAGCTATCCGCGCCTGGCGGTGAAAGACACCGTCGGCATTCGACTGACAGGTGTGGCATTGCGTGACGCGCCCATTCAGGCGGTTTCCACTGTGGGCGTCCAAACCTTCAAGCTGCCCAAGGCATGGCTCGTTGAGAACAAGGGGCGCACGGTCAGCCTGACGTACACCTACAAGGTTGGCGGTGCCGGCAGTCTGATCACTTCAGCGCCATTGAGCATCCGCGTGGTGGGCGCTCAGGGACAGAGCGTGTTCAAGGTGGTCGAAGCACTGGCTGGCGAGCTGAACGCCGATACGCTCGGCGCTGAAGCCAACGTGCAAGTCAGCTATCCAAGCCTGGCGGTGAAAGACACCGTCGGCATTCGACTGACAGGTGTGGCATTGCGTGACGCGCCCATTCAGACGGTTTCCACTGTGGGCGTTCAGAGCTTCAAGCTGCCCAAGGCATGGCTCGTTGAGAACAAGGGGCGCACGGTCAGCCTGACGTACACCTATAAAGTTGCAGGCGTCGGGAACCTGATCACTTCATCGCCCTTACCGATCAAGGTGACAGGGGTTGCCGCTCCGGGCGACGGCCAACGTGTCGCCAATGAGTTGAACGCGCAATATTCAACAGTTAGCAATACCTGTCCAAATAGTCCGAACCAGGGCGCATGGTACTGCAGCGGTGTGTTGATCCGCACAGTCGATGATTCGACGTCATTTCGAGCCTGGAATCCTAGTCCGGGTGCCGTCAAATTAGGCGCGGTGTCATACAGTTACATGAAGACGGGTATTGGCATGAATCAACTGCAAGGCAGCCGAACCCAGGGTTTTGTGCTGGAGACGGGGCAGAACTTTACCGCCAATGGGGGCTATCCGCTTCGAGTCCTGTGTTCATATCCCTATGATGCGGGAACTCTGATTCGCGGCGCGGCCGGCTGCGGGGCCGCGAGCAATTTCCCGAGCAACAGTGGCCCATGTGCCGCTCAAGGTCTCACCACGCTGGCGGGCTGGCGTGCGCATTTTCAGCAATATCCAGCCAACAGCACTAATCGCTATCACCATCAATGCAGTTTTGGTGTGGATAAGGCGGGGTTCGAACTCAGTTTGCTTTCGCGAGAAAATCCAGCGGGTGAACTGGCCGCGTGGCGACAAAACGAGGTGATGATTCAGACTTGGCCGCAGAACACTTCGAATCTGCCAATCAAGGCGTTCATCTACTTCAATACGGCAAGCAGGGCGGTCGGTGTGGAAGGAGCGAAGAATATTCAGCGGGACTTTCTGAAAAGCACAGGCAGGCGTATCCCTGTCATTAAAGTCTCACCTAACGCAGCAACTATTTTCAGTTACTCCGCTGGCGATCAAGGGATCTAGGACAAAAATCAGGCGCCATGTCCGTCGCAGGATAGACATGGCGCCCGATTGTTCAGGCAGTTTTCCAGGTGATCTCTTCTTCACCATCGGTGCTGATCCGAATCCAGCGATCCGCCGTTTCCTCACCTTCTTCCTCGACCCACGTCCCCGGCGCGCAGCGCACTTCGACGTTCAGCGCGGCAAAGGCTGCGCGGGCGCAGGCGATGTCGTCGTCCCATGGGGTCGCATCGCTTTCCAGGTACAGGCTGTTCCACTTGCCCACGGCTTTTGGCAGCCAGGTCACCGGGATGTTGCCGGCCTTGCACTTGTAGGTCTGACCTTTCTGTACCCAGTCGCTGCACGGGCCAAGGGCGGCGCCCAGCCAGGCGGAAATGGCCTTGTGGTCGACGTCGGCGTCTTTCAGGTAAATCTCGATGTCCGGTTGGCGCATGGATATCCTCACTGCGGGTCTGAAAAATCCATTCGCGGATTTAGCCGGCCCCGGGTCGTTGCCCGGGACCAAAAGTTATTGAAGAACGAAATAATCGTAGCGCATCGACACAGTGGTCACGAACGGCTCGGGCTGTTCGATCACTGCGGCACGGCGTTCGGCACTGGCGCGCCAGCCGTGGGGTGTCATCGCCAGCAGGTTGGCGCGATCCTCTGGCTTGTCCAGCGTCAGCTTGAATTCGAGGGTTTCACTGTGCGCCAGCGCCATGCCTTCCGGCACCAGGGCCAGGTGCTTGTCGTCGGTGTACTCGCGCACTTCGTCGTACAGGCGCTCGCGCAGTTCCATCAGATGGCCGCTGGTCGGGCCGACTTTCATCAGGCCGCCGCCGACGCTGAGCAGACGCTTGGCTTCTTCCCAATCCAGTGGACTGAAGACGCTGGCCAGAAACTGGCAACTGCCGGAGGCCAAAGGCACCCGGGCCATGCTGGCGATCAACCAGGTCAGCGCCGGATTGCGTTTGCAGGCGCGTTTGACCGCTTCCTTCGAAATATCCAGCGCGTAACCGTCAGCATCCGGCAAGGCCTCGGCGATCTGCGCGGTGTAATAACCCTCGCCACAACCGATATCGACCCAGCGGGCCGGCGCATAACTCGTCGCCAGTTCCGCCAGACGCTTGGCTACCGGCGCATAGTGGCCGGCGTTCAGGAAGTCGCGGCGGGCCTCGACCATGGCCTGATTGTCGCCAGGGTCGCGGCTGTTCTTGTGCTGCACCGGCAGCAGGTTCAGGTAACCCTGGCGCGCACGGTCGAAGCGGTGGCCGGCGGGGCAGACCACGCCATTGTCCACCGGGTTCAGCGGTTCACTGCAGATCGGGCACGCGAGCATCAGGCGAGCAACTTGATCAGGGTCTGGTAGTAGATCTCGGTCAGCACGTCGAGGTCGGCCGCCAGCACGCGCTCGTTGACCTGGTGGATGGTCGCGTTGACCGGGCCCAGTTCAACAACCTGCGTGCCCATGGTCGCGATGAAACGGCCATCGGAGGTGCCGCCGCTGGTGGACGCCTTGGTCTCGCGACCGGTGATCTGCTTGATGCTCGACGACACCGCGTCGAGCAGCGCGCCCGGTTCGGTGAGGAACGGCAGACCGGACAGCGCCCAGTCGATGTGCCAGTCCAGGCCGTGCTTGTCGAGGATGTCGGCGACGCGCTTTTGCAGGCCTTCGACCGTCGATTCGGTGGAGAAACGGAAGTTGAACAACGCCACCAGATCGCCCGGAATCACGTTGGTCGCGCCGGTGCCGGAGTTGACGTTGGAAATCTGGAAACTGGTCGGCGGGAAGAAGTCGTTGCCGTGATCCCAATGCTCGGCGGCCAGTTCGGCCAGAGCCGGAGCCGCGAGGTGGATCGGGTTCTTCGCCAGGTGCGGATAGGCCACGTGGCCCTGCACGCCGCGTACGGTCAGTTTGGCGCCGAGGGAGCCGCGACGACCGTTCTTCACCACGTCGCCCACCAGGGTAGTGCTCGATGGCTCGCCGACGATGCACCAGTCCAGGCGCTCGTTACGGGCTGCCAGACGCTCGACCACAGCCTTGGTGCCGTGATGCGCCGGGCCTTCTTCGTCGCTGGTGATCAGAAACGCGACCTTGCCCTTGTGATCCGGGTAGTCGGCGACAAAGCGCTCGGCCGCCACGGTCATCGAAGCCAGGCTGCCTTTCATGTCCGCCGCGCCACGGCCGCAGAGCATGCCGTGCTCGTCGATCACCGCGTTGAACGGGTCAATCTGCCACGCGGTCACCGGGCCGGTCGGCACCACGTCGGTGTGACCGGCGAAGCACAGCACCGGGCCGTCATGTTTGCCGTGGATCGCCCAGAAGTTATCCACATCTTCGATGCGCATCGGTTCCAGGGTGAAACCGGCATCGCCCAGGCGCTGCATCATCTGCTTCTGGCAATCGGCGTCGACCGGCGTCACGGACGGACGGCGGATCAGGTCGATGGCGAGTTGGAGGGTCGGCGAAAGGTCGGCGTGGGCCGTCATGGAAAACTCCGGATGCTTGAAATTGGGCAAGGGCCAATGGGGAAGCCAGCCTGCTGGCGATGGCGGTGTGTCAGTCAACATAAAGGCTGATTGTTACATTGCCATCGCGAGTCAGCTCGCTCCCACAGGGTTGGATATCACGCCAAGCCCCGCAAAATGGCGGTTATCTTAAAGCAAAACGGCGACCATTGGCCGCCGTTTAGTGCATCGCAGAGGATTTAGACGGCCGGTGCCGGTTCAGGCGTCGGCGCCGGTTTCGGCAGCGACGACAGGAACGCCATGATCAGCGCCGCCACGTACGGCAGCGACTGCACCAGCAGCATGGTCACCCAGAAGCGCATGTCGTTGCTCGGCAGGCCCTGCACCAGGAAGATCCCCAGCGCCGCGCCCCACAACAGCAGCATGATGAACAGCTCTTCCCGGGCCTCGGAAATCGCCACCCAGAAGCCGTGGTTGTCAGCGTTTTTCGGCGTACGGAAGAACGGAATGCTGCTGGTGAAGAAGCCGTACAGCACCGCTTTGGCGATGGTGTGCGACAACGCCAGACCGGCCAGTGCCGCGCAGAACGCATCCTTCAGGTTCACGCCCACGGCGCGACGGTAGAGGAAGATGATCTTGCCGACCTTGAACACAAACAGCGCCAGTGGCGGGATTGCGAAAATCAGCAGCGGCGGATCGACCCGTTGCGGCACGATGATCATTGCTGCCGACCACAACAGCGCGCCGACAGTGAAGAAGATGTTCATGCCGTCCGCGACCCACGGCAGCCAGCCCGCGAGGAAGTGGTAACGCTGGCCACGGGTCAGCTCGGTGTCCTTGCCGCGCAACAGGCTGCCGGTGTGACGCTTGATGATCTGGATCGCACCGTAGGCCCAGCGGAAACGCTGCTTCTTGAAGTCGATGAAGGTGTCCGGCATCAGACCCTTGCCGTAACTGTCGTGGTAATACGCCGCCGACAGGCCGTTTTCGAATACGCGCAGACCGAGTTCGGCGTCTTCACAGATACACCAGTCGGCCCAGCCCAGTTCTTCGAGCACCGAGCGACGGGTCATGGTCATGGTGCCGTGCTGGATGATCGCGTCGCGGTCGTTGCGGGTCACCATGCCGATGTGGAAGAAGCCTTTGTATTCGGCGTAGCAGAGTTTCTTGAAGGTGGTTTCGTTCTGGTCGCGATAGTCCTGCGGCGACTGCACCACGGCGATTTTCGGGTCGGCGAAGTGCGGCACCATGTGCTTGAGCCAGTTCGGGTGCACGCAGTAGTCGGAGTCGATCACCGCGATCACTTCGGCGTCCTTGGCGGTGTGCGGGATCAGGTAGTTCAGCGCACCGCCCTTGAAACCGGCCAGGGGCGAGACGTGGAAGAACTTGAAGCGCGGGCCGAGGGTTTCGCAGTAGTCGCGCACCGGTTCCCAGACCGCCGGATCCTTGGTGTTGTTGTCGATGATCAGGACTTCGAAGTCCGGGTAATCGAGGTTGGCCAGGGCGTCGAGGGTCTGTTTGACCATCTCCGGCGGCTCGTTGTAGCAAGGCACGTGGATCGAGACTTTCGGGCGGTAGTCGGAATCGCCGACCACCGGCAGGAATTCACGGCGACGCTTGTGAATCCACACGGCCTCGGCCAGTTCGTGGGCCTCGGTCAGCAGCACGATGAACACCCCGAGCGCACCAAGCGCCAGCAGGAAACCCACCGTCAGGCTGAACCACGTGCTGTATTGCTGACTGTAGTCGTAACCGATCCACACCAACACCGAACCGCACAGGAACGCGATAAAGGTCAGGAAGGTCCGGCCGCGCTGGCGCAGGGCCGAGCCGTCGATCATCAGCAGGGTCAGCGACAACAGCGCCAGCACCACCGAACCGATGGCCAGCACGCGCCATTGCGGGATCGCCACCACCGGGCCTTCGAAGTTGAATTTCTGTTGGCGCGCGGCGTTGAACACGCCCCAGTAAGCGCCGACCGAACCTTCGTCGCTGGCCTTCCACGGCTGGTCAAACGCTTCGATCACGAAGTAGTTGAAGCCCTGGCGGTTGAGTTTGTTGACCAGCGTGCGCAGGTAGATCGCCTGATCTGCCGGCGACGCATCGGCGCCACCGCGCATGCGGCCGTTGCTCGGCCAGCCCACTTCGGACAGCAGCAGCGGTTTTTTCGGGAACATCTTTTTCAGGTCGCGGGCGCGGTCGAAAACGAACTGCCCGGCCTTGTCCACCGGAATGAATTCCCAGTAGGGCAGAACGTGCGCGGCGATCAGGTCGACATGCTTGGCCAGCTCCGGGTGCTCTTCCCAGACGTGCCACTGTTCGGAGGTGGTCACCGGCACTTTCACCGCTGCGCGTACGCGGTCGAGCAGCACGCTGAGTTGTTCGGCGGTGATTTCCTTGCGGAAGATCGCTTCGTTGCCGACCACCACGCGCACCACGCTGCGCGAGGTATTGGCCAGTTCGATGGCGCGGGTGATTTCGCGCTCGTTGCGTTCCTGGTCCGGGCTGATCCAGATCCCCAGGGTCACGCGCAGGCCGAACTCTTCAGCCAGTTTCGGGATGTCCTGCAGGGAACCATCGACCGAGTAGATACGGATGTTGTCCGTCAGCTTGCTCATGATCTCCAGGTCGCGGCGCATTTCATCGTCGGACGGATACTGATCCTTCTGCGGGAACTGTCCTTGCTGGAACGGTGAATAGGAGAAGCCGGAGATCTGCTCCGGCCAGTTCGGCGCGGAGACGGGGCGGTTGATCAGCGCCCAGAAACCGGTGAACAGGGCGGCGATTGCCAGAACCACCACCAGGTTGAGTCCAAATTTACGCGATGACATAGCTGTGTCGGGTTCCAAGGTCTGTGGAACGAAGGGTCGGCTGGTTGACGCCTGAGGGCGCGCATCCTACACCGGCAGTTCGCCGAGTCCTACAACAGACAGGGAAATGCCGGACATTGGGCAATCCAACCCGACTTAAGTTCTTTCGTTTCAGCATGTAAGGCAAATCTTTGTTACGTGCAGCTTTAATTAAAGCAGGCAGGCTCACCGTTCATAGCGCAAAGATGCTCTTGGCCGCCGACGGCCCTATAATGCGCGCCGGTTTTTGGGGTAATGGTCATGAGTACAGAAGATCCGCGGTTTGCAGGCATCGCCCGTTTGTATGGCGTTGAGGGGATGGCGCGTTTGCGCGCCGCCCACGTGGCGATTGTCGGCGTTGGCGGCGTCGGTTCCTGGGCGGCGGAAGCCATGGCCCGTTGCGGGGTGGGCGAGATTTCGCTGTTCGACCTCGACGATGTCTGCGTCAGCAACGCCAACCGGCAGCTGCATGCGCTGGACAGCACGGTCGGCAAACCCAAGGTCGAGGTGATGGCCGAGCGTCTGCGCGGGATCAACCCGGACTGCAAGGTGCACGCCGTGGCGGACTTCGTCACCCGCGACACCATGGCCGAATACATCACGCCGAACATCGACTGCGTGATCGACTGCATCGATGCGGTCAACGCCAAGGCGGCGCTGATCGCCTGGTGCAAGCGCCGCAAGATCCAGATCATCACCACCGGCGGTGCCGGCGGGCAGATCGATCCGACGTTGATTCAGGTCTGCGACCTCAACCGCACCTTCAACGATCCACTGGCCTCGAAAGTGCGCTCGACATTGCGCCGCGATTACGGCTTCTCGCGCACCGTGACCCGTCACTACAGCGTGCCGTGCGTGTTCTCCACCGAACAGCTGCGGTATCCGAAACCGGACGGCAGCATCTGCCTGCAAAAGAGTTTTGTCGGCGACGGCGTGAAGCTGGACTGCGCCGGTGGGTTTGGCGCGGTGATGATGGTGACGGCGACGTTCGGCATGGTCGCGGCGACCAAGGCGGTGGACAAGATTGTGGCGGGCGTCCGGCGCCCGGCGGATCGGGTCAAGCCTCAGGCCTGAAGCAGAGGGCTGCGTAGCAGCCCTTTTAGCGGGCCAGCTCGTTCATTCGCTGCAACACGGCATTCAGGCCATTGCTGCGCGACGGCGACAACTGCCGCGACAGCCCCAGCTGATTGAACCAGTCCGGCAGATCCACCTGCTGCAACTCGCCGGCGGTCAGACCGTTGACCCGCAGCAGCAGCAACGCCACCAACCCGCGAATCATCCGTGCATCGCTGCTCGCTGCGAACTGCCAGCGGCCATCGCGCAACTCGCCCACCAGCCACACCTGGCTTTCGCAGCCATGCACCCGGTTGGCATCACACTTGTCCGCATCGCTCAACGGCGGCAGACGATCCCCAAACTGCATCAGCAGCCGCGCCCGTTGTTCCCAACCGGCGGCGTTCTGAAATGTTTGCAGGGCTTCGGTGGCCTCGACCGGCAGGCTCATCGCAACAACTCCAGTGCCTGATCCAGCGCTTCAAAGAACCGCTCCAGATCCTCGGAATCGTTGTACAGCGCCAGCGACACACGAATCGCGCCGGCCAGCTCAAAGCGTTTGAGCAGCGGCATCGCGCAGTGGTGCCCGGCACGTACGGCAATGCCCTGTTCAGTCAGCAAATGCGCCAGATCGGCGTTATGCACGCCTTCGACGACAAAACTGGCCAGCGCCAGTTGTGGCTTGCCCAGCAGACGGATGCCATTGCGGGCAGCGAGGCCACGCAACAGGTAATCGTGCAGCGCGGCTTCGTGGGCGGATACGGCGTCCAGATCCAGACCGGCGAGGTAGTCGAGGGTCGCGCCAAGGCCGATCACGCTGGCAATCGGCGGCGTGCCCGCCTCGAAGCCCAGCGGGGCAGGGCGGAAGCGCGCGTCGTGGTAATTGGCTTCCAGCACCATCTCGCCACCGAACTGCCACGGGCGCAGTTGCTCGAGCGCTTCGTTGCGCCCGAACAGCACGCCAAGGCCATCGGGACCGTACAGCTTGTGGCTGGAAAATACGTAAAAGTCGCAACCCAGGGCCTGCACGTCATGCCGGCCGTGAACCACGCCTTGAGCGCCATCGACCACGGTCAGCGCGTTCTGCGCCTTGGCCATCGCCAGCAATGCAGGCAAGGGTTGCCAGGCTCCGAGCACGTTGGACAACTGGCTGACCGCCAGCAGACGGGTGCGCGGGCCGATCAGGTGAACGGCGGCGGTGAGGTCGATCACCCCGTCATCGTCCAGCGGCAGGATCACCAGTTTGAGGTCGCGACGTTGTGCCAGTTGCTGCCAAGGCAGCAGGTTGGCGTGATGCTCCAGGGCGCTGATGACAATTTCATCGCCCGGATGGAAAAGATGTTCCAGGCCGTAAGCCAGGAGATTCAGCGCGCTGGTGGCGCCGTGGGTGAAGATGATCTGCCCGCTGTCACCGGCATTCAGCCACTGGGCAACCTTCAGGCGACTGTCCTCGAACGCCTGCGTAGCGTGAGCGCCGGGCAGATGCTGGGCACGATGCACGTTGGCTGCGCCATTGGCGTAGTAATGCGCCAGTGCGTCAAGCAGGGCCTGGGGTTTTTGCGTGGTGGCGGCGTTGTCCAGATAGGTCTGGTCTTGCCGTTGCAGGGCGGCGATGGCCGGGAAATCGGCGCGCCAGGGGGAGGGAATCATCATGCTTTCGAGCCCTGGTGAACTTGGGCGGGTGTACGCCAAACCCTGTGGAAGCGAGCAAGCCCGCTCCCACAGAAGGATTACGCGGCGCTTAGTTGTGAGCGTGCAGCGCTTCGTTCAGTTCGATCGCCGATTTGTGGGTCTTGCATTCCACGGCACCGGTTTCCGAATTGCGACGGAACAGCAGGTCGGTCTGACCGGCCAGTTCACGGGCCTTGACCACTTTGACCAGGTTGTTGTGCTCGTCCAGCAGCGCCACCTTGGTGCCGGCGGTCACGTACAGGCCCGACTCGACGGTGTTGCGGTCGCCCAACGGGATACCGATACCGGCGTTGGCGCCGATCAGGCAGCCTTCGCCGACCTTGATCACGATGTTGCCGCCGCCCGACAGGGTGCCCATGGTCGAGCAGCCGCCGCCCAGGTCCGAACCCTTGCCGACGAACACGCCAGCGGAGACGCGGCCTTCGATCATGCCCGGGCCTTCGGTACCGGCGTTGAAGTTGATGAAACCTTCGTGCATCACGGTGGTGCCTTCGCCCACATAGGCGCCCAGACGCAGACGTGCGGCGTCAGCGATACGCACGCCGGCCGGAACCACGTAGTCGGTCATTTTCGGGAACTTGTCCACCGAGAACACTTCCAGCAGCTCGCCGCGCAGACGGGCTTCGAGTTGCAGCTCGGCCAGTTCGCTCAGGTCGATCGCGCCCTGGCTGGTCCAGGCAACGTTTGGCAGCAGCGGGAAGATCCCGGCCAGGCTCACGCCGTGCGGCTTGACCAGACGATGGGACAGCAGGTGCAACTTGAGGTAAGCCTCAGGCGTGGAAGTCAGTTGCGCGTCTTCGGCCAGCAGGGTGGCGACCAGCGGCTTGTGGCTTTCGGCCAGGCGGGTCAGCAGCTTGCCTTGTACCGCGTCGATGCCTTTCACGGCTTCAGCCAGTTGGGCGGCTTGTGCGGTGGTGAAGGTGATGGCCTGGTTGCCTTCGGTGTAACCGAGGATCGGTGCAACAGCGGCGACCAGCTCGGCCGAAGGATTGAGCAGCGGCTGAGCGTAGAACACTTCCAGCCATGCGCCTTGACGGTTCTGGGTGCCGACGCCGAAGGCAATACTGAACAGGGAATTGGACATGTGAATACCTCTGCAAAAAGTGACGGGCTGCTTACTTGAGGGCGGCCGCGTAGATATCTGGCTTGAAGCCAATCAGGGTTCGGTCACCGAGATCGAGCACCGGGCGCTTGATCATCGAGGGTTGAGCGAGCATCAGTTCGATGGCTTTCGACTGGTCGAGATCGGCTTTGCGTTCGTCGTCGAGTTTGCGAAAGGTCGTGCCTGCGCGGTTCAACACCGTTTGCCAGCCGTGTTCGTCACACCATTGGGTCAGGTGTTCACGGTCGATGCCGGCGGTTTTGTAATCGTGGAAGTCGTAGCTGACAGCGTGTTCATCGAGCCAGGTGCGCGCCTTTTTCATGGTGTCGCAGGCTTTGATGCCGAAAAGGTGCAACGTTTTGCTTGAAACGGTCAAGGAATCGCCCCCTTTACAGGTGCTGGAGAAAAATGGTGTCGGATTATGCCATGACCAAACCGTTTCGCGGCGGCCGAGGTTGATTTCCCGGACGGGGGCTGCGACATAGGTGCAACGGTCAGCCACAGCCTAAGCGGCTAATATGGCAGTTCAACGCTGTCGATTGTCTGAGATTTCCGCTTTATGCAAACCGCTTATACGGTCCTGATCCTGCTGATGCTGGTCAGTGTTTCGCGTCTGGTCGGACGGGTCATCCCGTTGCCGCTGCCGCTGGTACAGATCGCCGCCGGGGCTTTGCTGGCCTGGCCGACTCTCGGCCTGCACGTGGCTCTGGATCCCGAGCTGTTCCTGTTTCTGTTCCTGCCGCCGCTGCTGTTTTCCGATGGCTGGCGCATGCCCAAGCGCGAACTGTGGCGTCTGCGCGGGCCGGTGCTGACGCTGGCGGTCGGGTTGGTGCTGTTTACCGTGGTAGGTGCCGGCTACTTCATTCACTGGCTGCTGCCGACGATTCCATTGCCGGTGGCGTTCGCGCTGGCGGCGGTGTTGTCGCCGACCGACGCCGTGGCGGTGTCGGCGATTTCGCAGAACCGCTTGCCGACGCCGCTGATGCACATGCTGCAAGGCGAAGCGCTGATGAACGATGCCTCGGGCCTGGTGACGTTCAAGTTCGCCCTGGTGGCGGCGGTCACCGGTGCGTTTTCCTTGGCCAACGCCAGTCTGACGTTCGTGCTGGTGGCGGTCGGCGGGCTCGCAGTCGGTGTGGCATTGAGTTGGTTGGTGGGGCGGCTGCGGGCATGGATGATCGCTCGGGGCTGGGACGATCCGGCGACCCATGTGGTGTTCATGTTGCTGCTGCCGTTTGCCGCTTACGTGTTGGCCGAGCGACTCGGCGCCTCGGGCATTCTTTCGGCGGTGGCGGCGGGGATGATGCAGAGCTGGCTCGACCTGCTGCCGCGCCAGACCAGCACCCGTTTGCTCAACCGCAGCGTCTGGTCGTTGCTGGAGTTCGCCTTCAACGGTTTGATCTTCCTGCTTCTCGGCCTGCAATTGCCGGACATCATCAAGGCTGTGGTCAGCCACGAAACGTCATTGTGGCCGACGCTGTTCTACCGCTGCCTCGACGTGGTGGCGATTTTCCTGGCGCTGGTGCTGTTGCGCTTTATCTGGGTGCAGAGCATCTGGCGCCTGTCGGTGTTGCTGCGTCGCTTGCGCGGCAAGGGTGAATTGACACAAGTGCCGACTGCCCGGTCCTGCTGGCTGCTGACCGTCGGCGGTGTGCGCGGTGCGGTGACCCTGGCGGGCGTGATGTCGGTGCCGATGCTGATGGGCAGCGAGGCGTTTCCCGAGCGTGATTTGCTGATCTTCATCGCCGCCGGGGTGATTCTGATGTCGCTGGTTGCAGCCTGCATCGCCTTGCCGTTGCTGCTGCGCGGAATCCAGAAAAGCCCCGACGACAAACGCCGCCAGGAAGTCCGTGACGCCTGGCGCAAGACCGCCGAAGCGGCGATCCACGCGCTGGAAGTCGAAGAGGTCAACCCGCAGGATGCTGCGCAAGCGGCACTGTCGGCGGAGCTCAAGGCGCGGATCATGTCCGAGTATCGCCATCAACTGGAGGTGTTCAACGATTCGGCTGAAGCCCAGGCGCTGGCATTCCAGATGGATCTGCTTGAGCGCCGCTTGCGTCTCAAGGCGCTGCGCGCGCAACGCCTTGAGTTGTACAGCCTCAGCCGTCAGCACCAGATTGGCGATGACGTGCTGCGTGAAGTGTTGGGCGAGCTGGATTTGAGTGAGGCGAATCTGGGGCAGGTCAAATAGGAAAAGCGTTACTTGGGATAGAGCAATCTCATCAGACGTTTGTCTTTCTTGCTGATCTTGCGGTTGATCGGCACCTCCCAGTTACCCACTGTCAATGTGTTTGCCACCGGGTGATGCATGATCGATTTTCGGTCGTAGGAGGTATAGATCGCGTCCAGTGTGTCGAAGGATGCGAACAGGTTCCTGTCGACCTGCTCCTCGGTCAGCGGGTTCATTTCACGGTTCTTGTAGAACTCATACACCTTCGGCTTATCCCACGGAATATTGGCCCTTGGGTGCTGATGTTCGTGCATCGCACCCAATGCGTGGCCGAATTCGTGGATCACGATCACCTCGAAGTCTTCATGTTCCGGTTTGACCCCCAGGTTCATGGTGGGATGGTCGGGATGGATCAACAGGGCATCGGTGCCCAGCATCGAGCTGTTGTCATTGTTCTTTGTTGCAATACGGATGTCGCCTTTCAAATCGTCGACAAATTCAAACTTCAGGTTGATGTACGGCAGCCATTGCCTGGCCGCAGCGATAATCCTGTTCTTGTGATTGGTATCGGGTGAATCCATGAAAGCCACTTTCAAGGTTCGGCCGTTGGCCCATAGCTTTGAATAGTTAATGATGGAGCGTTTGCGTCGGGTGCCTGTATTTGCGCCTGCATTGGCGGGGTTTTCATTGATGGCCGCCGTGTACGCAGCTTGATCATCGGGCCATTGAATAAGTTGGCAATCCAGCAGGTTGTTCATGTTCACTTCTTCCTTGAAGTTAAAGTCTTGAGTTTGTTTTAGGCGCAGAGATATGCGCGGCTCAAGACTAACGTCTGGCCGGACGGCAAGTGGGGTAAATAGTTGGAGGATCTGTAACTTGTTGTATGAGGCGCCCGTGCCGGATTGTCCGGCGCGGGCGTTCAGGCATTATTTGTGGCGCAGGACGAAATCGCGGATGCGTTCGGCCGCTTCCACGCATTCCGCCAGCGGCGCAACCAGCGCCATGCGTACACGACCGGCACCGGGGTTGACCCCGTCGACATCCCGGGACAGGTACGAACCCGGCACCACGGTCACGTGTTCTTCGGCAAACAGGTCCCGGCAGAACGCTGCGTCATCGCCTTGCACGTTCGGCCACAGGTAGAAGCTGCCGTCCGGACGCTGCACATCCATCACTGGGCTCAGGATCGCCAGCACGGCGTCGAACTTCTCGCGATACAGCGCACGGTTGGCGCGTACATGCACTTCATCGTTCCACGCGGCAACGCTGGCCAGTTGCGTCTGAACCGGCATCGCGCAGCCGTGGTAAGTGCGATACAGCAGGAAGCCCTTGAGGATATCGGCGTCGCCGGCAACGAAACCGGAGCGCAGGCCCGGTAGATTCGAACGCTTGGACAGACTGTGGAACACCACGCAACGCTTGAAGTCCTTGCGACCCAGTTCGGCGCAAGCGCTGAGCAGGCCCGGCGGTGGCGTTTGCTCGTCGAAGTACAGCTCGCTGTAGCACTCGTCGGCGGCGATCACGAAGTCGTACTCGTCGGCCAGGGCGATCAGCTTTTTCAGCACGTCGACCGGAATCAGCGCGCCGGTCGGGTTGCCTGGCGAGCACAGGAACAGGATCTGGCAGCGTTTCCAGATCTCCGGCGACACCGCGTCGAAGTCCGGGTTGAAGCCGTTTTCATCCAGGCATGGCAGGTAGTGCGGCTTGGCGCCGGCGAGGAACGCCGCACCTTCGTAGATCTGATAGAACGGGTTCGGGCTGACCACCAGCGCGTCGTCACCACGGTTGACCACGGTCTGGGTGAAGGCGAACAGCGCTTCACGGGTGCCGTTGACCGGCAGCACATTGCGCGCCGGATCGATCCAGCCGCCCGGTACGTTGAAGCGACGTTCGCACCAGGCCGCAATGGCCTCGCGCAGGGCCGGGATGCCCAGGGTGGTCGGGTACACCGCCATCTGATCCAGATTGTTGGCCAGCGCCTCGGCGACAAAGCTTGGCGAACGGTGTTTCGGCTCGCCGATGGACAGCGCGATCGGGCGCTTGTCCGGGTTCGGCGTGACGCTGCCGAGCAGGGCGCGGAGCTTTTCGAACGGGTAGGGCTGCAACTGGGTCAGAGCGTTGTTCATCGGTGCTGGGTCTCGTGCAAAGCGGTTGAATCCGGGCGCTCAGTCAAATGCTGATACGCGACAGTTTGATATCGGGTTCCTGATTGACGCTGAGCTGCTCGACGATGGCATCCTGCAAACGGCTGCACAGCAGCGGGTCGGACAGCGGCTGATTGTGGGCGTCGGTGATGAAGAACACGTCTTCCACCCGCTCGCCCAGGGTGGCGATCTTGGCGTTCTGCAGCGACAGATCGAACTCCAGGAAAATCCCGCCGATCCGTGCCAGCAGGCCTGGACGGTCGGGTGCGGTGAGTTCCAGCACCGTCACCGGACGTTGGGCGTCGTTGTGGATCGTCACTTGTGGTGCGAACGCAAAGTGCTTGAGCTGGCGCGGCACCCGACGCTGGATGATGGTCGGGTAATCGTCCGGGTTGCGCAGGGCTTCGGTCAGGCCGTCGCGGATCTGTTTGACCCGGGTCGGATTGTCGCCGATGGATTCGCCTTCGGTGTCGAGCACGATGTAGGTGTCGAGGGTGAACTGGCTGCTGGAGGTGATGACCCGGGCGTCGTGAATGTTCAGGTTGAGCTGGTCCATCGCGGCCACGGTCACAGCAAAGAAATCGTGCTGGTCCGGCGCATAAATGAAGATCTGCGTGCCACCCTCGAATTCGCGCTGGGTGGTTTCCTTGATCAGCACCAGCGGCCCGCCGTCGGCCGGCTGCTGGAGAATCGCATCGCTGTGCCAGGCCACGTCGCCGGCAGTGTGGCGCAGGAAATAGTCATCGCCCAGTTGCGCCCACAACTGCTCGACATCGTCCGGATCGGTGCCGCCGCGCACCAGAATATCCAGCGCTGCGCTCTGGGTCTGGCGGATCTGTTCTTCGCGATCCACCGGGTTTTCCAGGCCGCGGCGCAGGGCGCGCTTGGTCTCGGTGTAGAGCTGGCGCAACAGGCTGGCGCGCCAGGAGTTCCACAGGGTCGGGTTGGTCGCGTTGATGTCGGCCACGGTCAGCACGTACAGGTAATCCAGACGGGTTTCATCACCGACCGCCAGGGCGAAGTCGTGGATCACCTGCGGGTCGGACAAATCCTTGCGCTGGGCGGTGGTCGACATCACCAGGTGGTTTTGCACCAGCCAGACGATCAGGCGGCTGTCCCACACCGGCAGTTGGTGACGCTGGCAGAACGCCTCGGCATCGACCGCGCCGATCTCCGAGTGGTCGCCATGCCGGCCCTTGCCGATGTCGTGATACAGGCCTGCCATGTAGATGAGTTCGGGCTTGGGCAACTTGGCCATGAGTTTGGCGGCCAGCGGGAATTTTTCCGACACCTGGGTGTACTGCAATTTACGCAGGTGCTTGATCAGATTCAGCGTGTGCGCGTCGACCGTATAAATATGGAACAGGTCGTGCTGCATCTGCCCGACGATGAAGCCGAACTCCGGCAGGTAGCGCCCGAGAATGCCGTAGCGGTTCATTCGCCGCAGGTTGCGGTGGATGCCGATCTTGCACTTGAACAGTTCGATGAACAGGCTGGTATTGCGGATGTCGTTGCGGAAATTGTCGTCGATCAGGTGACGGTTTTCCCGCAGCAGACGAATGGTGTCGGCGCGCACGCCTTTGATTTCCGGCTGCTGGGCCATCAGCACGAAAATCTCGAGCATGGCGAATGGTGTACGGCGGAACACGTTGTCGTTGCGTGCCTCGATGTAACCGTCGTGCAGCTGGAAGCGCGAGTTGATCGGCTGTGGTGGCGCTTCGTCTTCCGGGGCGAGGATGACTTCCTCGAAGTGCTGGATGATCAGGTCGCTGAGCTGGGCGATGCTCATCACCACGCGGAAATACTGCTGCATGAAGTTTTCGACGGCCTGCTTGGCGTCGTCACCTTCAAACCCCAGCAGCCCCGCAATGGTGCGTTGATGATCGAACAGCAGGCGGTCTTCGGAGCGCCCGGCCAGCATGTGCAGGGCATAGCGCACTTTCCACAGGAATTCCTGGGACGACGCCAGCAGTGCGTTTTCGCTCTCGACCAGGAAGCCTTCGCCTGCCAGGGCGCGCAGGTTCAGGGTGCCGTACTGGCGACGGGCAACCCACAGAATCGTCTGAATATCCCGTAGTCCGCCGGGCGAGCCTTTGACGTTGGGTTCCAGGTTGTATTCGGTGTCGTTGTACTTGTGGTGGCGGGCCTTCTGCTCGGCGCGCTTGGCCAGGAAGAACTCCTTGGCCGGCCACATATGGGCGGTGCTGGTGACATCGAGCATGCGCTGGCGCAGACGCTCGGGGCCGCAGATGGTGCGGCTTTCCATCAGGTTGGTGACCACCGTCAGGTCGGCGCGGGCCTCTTCGGCGCACTCGTCCACCGAACGAACGCTCTGACCGACTTCCAGGCCGATGTCCCACAACAGTGTGAGAAAACGCTCGATGGAATCGCGGAAGATTTCGTGATCGGCGCTGTCCAGCAGGATCAGCAGGTCGATATCGGAATAGGGGTGCAACTCACCGCGACCGTAGCCGCCGACCGCGACCAGCGCGATGTCGGCGTCTTCGCTCCAGTTGAACTGGTCCCAGGCCTTTTGCAGGATGTTGTCGACGAACCAGGCGCGATCCTCGATCAGCCGCCGGATGTCGCGGCCGCTGCGAAAACGTGCATCGAGCACTTCGCGGGCCTGGCGGATCGCCTTCTTGAAGGCGGCGATAGGGCTCGCTTTCAGGGCCAGTTCAGCCTGGAACTGGCCGCGGTCGAAGAGTTCGGGATCCACCTGCGGCATCGATTGGCTTTCCTTCTATAGGCTGGGAGCGGTGTCGGGATCAGGCCGATACGCGCGGGATCGTGTCATCGCTGCGCAGGGTGAAGATCTCATAGCCGGTGTCGGTGACAAGCAAAGTGTGTTCCCACTGTGCCGACAGCTTGCGATCCTTGGTGATCGCGGTCCAGCCGTCGCCCAGTACCTTGGTGTCGGCCTTGCCCTGGTTGATCATCGGTTCGATGGTGAAGGTCATCCCGGCCTTCAGTTCCATGCCGGTGCCGGCGCGGCCGTAGTGCAGGATCTGCGGCTCTTCGTGGAACACCTTGCCGATGCCGTGACCGCAGAACTCGCGCACTACGGAGAAGCCGTTCTTTTCAGCGTGCTTCTGGATGATCTCGCCGATGTCGCCGAGACGGCAGCCGGGTTTGACGATCTCGATCGCCTTGTACATGCATTCCTGGGTGACCTGGGACAGGCGCTCGGCCCAGACCGGCACGGTGCCGACGTGGAACATGCGGCTGGTGTCGCCGTGGTAACCGTCCTTGATCACGGTGACATCAATGTTCAGGGTGTCGCCGTTCTTCAGCGGCTTGTCGTTCGGGATGCCGTGGCAGACCACGTGGTTGATCGAGGTGCAGATCGACTTCGGGTAGCCCTTGTAGTTGAGCGGGGCAGGGATGGCCTTCTGCACGTCGACAATGTAGTCGTGGCAGATCTGGTTCAGCTCATCGGTGGTCACGCCCGGCTTGACGTGTTCGGCAATCATTTCCAGCACATCGGCGGCCAGTTTGCCGGCGACACGCATGGCGGCGATGTCCTCGGGGGTTTTGAGGGTGACGGTCATACAGGCTCTCTCTGCGCTCGGCGGCGCTTGTTGATACGGGCAGGGCGGCGGTTTTCGCCTGGTGGCCCTGAAAAACGCGATTCTAACAGACCAAAGGCGCAAATCCGCGCCTGCGTGCATCGCTTCGACCTATACAATAGTGCGCGGCAGGGCGATTCCAAGGGGCTGGCGCCCATGTCCCTGACGCGATTACAGATTCCGGGTTCCGTTTGCGCCCTTCCTGTGATATAAAATGCGCCGCTTTCCGGGGATAGCTCCGGGAGCATTAACCCACACACGTGTCGACACGATGACCTGGGTGCCTTTGATCCTCGGATCAGGGGTTGGTCATTGGGATACGTGGAGGCCCAACCCGACTTATCAAGGAACTATCATGTCCCAAGTCAACATGCGCGATATGCTGAAGGCCGGTGTGCACTTCGGTCACCAAACCCGTTACTGGAACCCGAAAATGGGTAAATACATTTTCGGCGCGCGTAACAAGATTCACATCATCAACCTTGAAAAAACCCTGCCAATGTTCAACGAAGCTCTGACTTTCGTAGAGCGTCTGGCCCAGGGCAAAAACAAGATTCTGTTCGTCGGCACCAAGCGTTCCGCTGGCAAGATCGTTGCTGAAGAAGCAGCACGTTGCGGTTCGCCGTACGTCGATCACCGCTGGTTGGGCGGCATGCTGACCAACTTCAAAACCATCCGTGCTTCCATCAAGCGTCTGCGTGACCTTGAAGTACAAGCCGAAGACGGTACTTTCGCCAAGCTGACCAAGAAAGAAGCGCTGATGCGCTCCCGTGATCTTGAGAAGCTGGATCGCTCCCTGGGCGGCATCAAGGACATGGGCGGTCTGCCAGACGCACTGTTCGTGATCGACGTTGACCACGAGCGCATCGCGATCACCGAAGCCAACAAGCTGGGCATCCCGGTCATCGGCGTTGTCGATACCAACAGCAGCCCGGAAGGCGTTGACTACATCATCCCAGGCAACGATGACGCAATCCGCGCTATCCAGCTGTACATGGGTTCGATGGCTGACGCAGTAATCCGCGGTCGCAACAACGTTGCTGGCGGTACTGTTGAGTTCGCAGCTGAAGAAACTCAGGCTGCAGCTGAGTAATTGACGCCCTGGCGTTGACTCAGTAAGCAAAAAGGGGGCTTGGCCCCCTTTTTGCCACCTCGAAAACCAACTTGTCGGCAGCGCAGCTACAGCATTTGTAACGTGCAGCGGCTACAAGGTGGCTCGGGAAGAATTGAACGCCCGTTCGATCGGGTGGAATGGTTGAAAACCTATCCAAGAGGAATTTGAAAATGGCAGCAATTACTGCAGCGTTGGTTAAAGAACTGCGCGAGCGTACCGGCGAAGGCATGATGGATTGCAAGAAAGCCCTGGAAAAGGCTGACGGCGACATCGAAAAAGCCATTGATGACATGCGTGCTTCGGGCGCGATCAAGGCTGCCAAGAAAGCTGGCAACGTTGCCGCTGAAGGCGCAATCGCCATCAAGTCGAACGACAAGGCAGCCGTACTGCTGGAAGTCAACTCGCAGACCGACTTCCTGGCCCTGCAAGACGACTTCAAAAACTTCGTTGCTGCCAGCGTAGAAAAAGCCTTCGACGAAAAACTGACCGACGCAGCTCCGCTGATCGCCGCTCAGGAATCGGCTCGTGAAGCTCTGGTTGCCAAAGTTGGCGAGAACGTCAACATCCGTCGTCTGGTACGCGTAGAGGGTGACGTTGTCGGCACCTACCTGCACGGTAACAAGATCGGTGTTGCTGTTGTCCTGAAAGGCGGTGACGTCGAGCTGGCCAAAGACATCGCGATGCACGTTGCTGCAAGCAACCCTGAGTTCCTGCTGCCTTCGCAAGTCTCCGACGAAGCGATCGAGCGCGAGAAGGCTGTGTTCCTGCAGCTGAACGAAGAGAAGATCAAAGGCAAGCCAGAAAACATTGTTGAGAACATGGTCAAAGGCCGTATCAGCAAGTTCCTGGCAGAAGCGAGCCTGGTTGAGCAGGCGTTCGTCAAGAACCCTGAAGTCAAGGTTGGCGATCTGGCCAAGAAAGCCGGTGCTGAAATCGTTTCCTTCACCTACTTCAAAGTAGGCGAAGGCATCGAGAAGCCGGTCGACAACTTCGCTGAAGAAGTTGCTGCCCAGCTGGCTGCCGCCAAGCAATAAGACGGTTTTTCAACTGTCGCCCGAAAGAGGCTGCCCGCTCACGCGCGCAGCCTCTTTTCAGATAGGGTTACCAATTTTTAATTGGTTTCCCCTTGGAACTGACTTACAAAGCCATGTTCCGATGGCGCTGAAGCAGCGCCAAGCTAGAGTGAGCGCCAGCTGTAAACAGCTCGCAAAGAATTTTTAAATACGCCGCAGGAGAGATTCGCAATGGCTCAGCAGGGCAGTGGTTATCAGGCTCGCTATAAACGCATTCTACTCAAGCTTAGCGGCGAGGCCCTGATGGGCTCGGAAGAGTTCGGGATCGATCCGAAAGTGCTGGATCGCATGGCGCTGGAAGTCGGCCAGTTGGTCGGTATCGGCGTGCAGGTCGGTCTGGTGATCGGTGGCGGCAACCTGTTCCGCGGTGAAGCGCTGAGCAAGGCCGGCATGGATCGGGTCACGGGCGACCATATGGGCATGCTGGCCACTGTGATGAACGCCCTGGCCATGCGCGATGCGCTGGAACGTGCCAATATCTCGGCCATCGTGATGTCGGCCATCTCCATGGTCGGTGTGACCGATCACTATGATCGTCGCAAGGCCATGCGTCACCTGAACTCCAAGGACGTGGTGATTTTCGCGGCCGGTACCGGCAATCCGTTCTTTACCACGGATTCGGCAGCCTGCCTGCGCGCAATCGAAATCGATGCGGACGTCGTGCTCAAGGCGACCAAGGTCGACGGCGTCTACACTGCCGACCCGTTCAAAGACCCGCATGCCGAGAAGTTCGATCATCTGACTTATGATGAAGTACTGGATCGCAAGCTGGGTGTAATGGATCTGACGGCCATCTGCCTGTGCCGCGACCACAAGATGCCGCTGCGCGTATTCAACATGAACAAGCCTGGTGCCCTGCTGAACATCGTCCATGGCGGCGCTGAAGGCACCCTGATCGAGGAAGGTCAACAATGATCAACGAAATCAAGAAAGACGCTAAAGAGCGCATGACGAAGTCCGTCGAGTCTCTGGCTCACAACTTCGGCCGCATTCGTACCGGTCAAGCGCACCCAAGCATCCTGGAGGGCGTAATGGTTCCGTACTACGGTTCCGATACCCCGATCAAGCAAGTGGCCAACATCACCGTCAAGGACGCCCGTACCCTGCAAGTGGTTGCGTTCGAGCGCAACATGCTCGGTGCTGTCGACAAGGCGATTGGTAGCGCGGGTCTGAACCTGAACCCGACCAACCTCGGTGAACTGTTGCTGATCAGCATGCCGGCCCTGACTGAAGAAACCCGTCGTGGTTTCACCAAGCAGGCGCGTGACGTGGCTGAAGACGCTCGTGTTGCCGTGCGCAACATTCGTCGCGATGCCAACAGCTCGCTGAAGGATCTGGTTAAAGAGAAAGAAATCAGTGAAGACGAAGAGCGTCGTGCCACTGGCGAAATCGACGATCTGACCAAGAAGTTCGTGGCTGAAATCGACGCGAAGCTGGCAGAGAAAGAAAAAGACCTGATGGCCGTATAAGGGTCGAGCTTTAAATGGATAAGACCAAGCAGACTGCGCCGTCCGCGGTGCCGCGCCATGTCGCGATCATCATGGATGGCAACAATCGCTGGGCGAAAAAACGCTTTATGCCGGGTGTCGCCGGGCATAAAGCGGGCGTGGACGCTGTTCGGGCGGTGATCGAGGTGTGTGCCGAGGCCGGGGTCGAGGTGCTGACCTTGTTCGCCTTTTCCAGTGAGAACTGGCAGCGCCCGGCCGATGAGGTCAGTGCCTTGATGGATCTGTTCTTCAAGGCATTGCGTCGTGAGGCCAAGCGCCTCAACGACAACAACATCAGTCTGCGCATCATTGGCGACCGCTCGCGTTTCCATCCCGAGCTTCAAGCTGCCATGCGCGAAGCCGAGGCCATGACCGCGGGCGCCAATCGTTTTGTCCTGCAGATCGCTGCCAACTACGGCGGTCAGTGGGATATCGCGCAAGCGGCGCAGCGTCTGGCTCGTGAGGTTCAGGCCGGGCATCTGCGTCCGGAAGACATCACGCCGGATCTGTTGCAAACCTGTCTGGCGACCGGTGACCTGCCGCTGCCGGATCTGTGCATCCGCACTGGCGGCGAGCACCGCATCAGCAACTTCTTGCTGTGGCAACTGGCCTATGCCGAGTTGTACTTCTCCGACCTGTTCTGGCCGGACTTCAAACACGATGCCATGCGTATTGCGCTGGCCGATTTCGCTTCGCGTCAGCGTCGTTTCGGTAAAACGAGCGAGCAGATCGAAGCTGGAGCCCGGGTTTAATGCTTAAACAACGAATCATCACTGCGCTGATCCTGCTGCCGATCGCCCTGGGCGGGTTTTTCCTGCTCGAGGGTTCCGGTTTTGCGCTGTTCATCGGGCTGGTCGTGAGTCTGGGTGCCTGGGAATGGGCGCGCCTGGCCGGCTTTACTGCGCAATCGTTCCGCGTCGGTTATGCGGCAGTGGTCGCGCTGATGTTGTTCGTCATGTACATCCTGCCGGGGCTGGCGCCTTGGGTGCTCGGCGCCTCGGTGATCTGGTGGGCGGTGGCGACCTGGCTGGTGCTGACCTATCCGCGCTCCAGTGAGCGCTGGGCCAGCGCCGCCAGCAAACTGGTGATTGGTTTGTTGATTCTGCTGCCGGCCTGGCAAGGGCTGGTCCAGATCAAGCAATACCCGCTGGGCAACTGGCTGATCATGGTAGTGATGGTGCTGGTCTGGGGCGCCGATATCGGTGCCTATTTCTCCGGCCGCGCTTTCGGCAAGCGCAAGCTGGCCCCGCAAGTCAGTCCGGGCAAGAGCTGGGAAGGCGTGTATGGCGGTCTGGCGCTGAGCCTGGTGATCACCACGCTGGTCGCTCTGTTTCGTGACTGGACGGTGGCGCAGTTGTTCAAGGGGTTGATCGGCGCTGCGCTGATCGTGTTCATCTCGGTGGTGGGCGATCTGACTGAAAGCATGTTCAAGCGCCAGTCCGGCATCAAGGACAGCAGTAATCTGCTGCCTGGTCATGGCGGCGTACTGGATCGCATTGACAGTCTGACAGCGGCGATCCCGGTATTCGCGGTGTTGCTGTGGATGGCTGCGCCGTGAGTCGCCCGCAGCAGATTACCGTACTGGGGGCAACCGGCTCGATCGGTCTGAGCACCCTCGATGTCATTGCTCGTCACCCTGAGCGATATCAGGTTTTTGCACTGAGCGGCTTTACTCGTCTTAGTGAGCTGTTTGCCTTGTGCGTGCGCCATGTCCCTCAGTTTGCTGTAGTGCCGGAAGTCGGCGCCGCTCGTGGCTTGCAGGACGACTTGCGTGCCGCGGGGCTGTCGACTCGGGTGCTGGTGGGGGAGGAGGGCCTGTGTCAGGTCGCGGCTGCCCCTGAGGTGGATGCCGTAATGGCTGCCATCGTCGGCGCCGCCGGTCTGCGTCCGACCCTTGCGGCGGTCGAGGCAGGCAAGAAGATCCTCCTGGCCAACAAGGAGGCGCTGGTGATGTCCGGCGCCTTGTTCATGGACGCTGTGCGCAAGAGCGGTTCGGTCCTGCTGCCAATCGACAGCGAGCACAATGCGATTTTCCAGTGCATGCCGCAGGATTTTGCCCGTGGCTTGAGTACTGTCGGCGTACGTCGGATTTTGCTGACAGCCTCCGGCGGTCCTTTCCGGCAGACGCCGATGGCCGAACTGGCGCATGTTTCACCCGACCAGGCCTGTGCTCATCCGAACTGGTCCATGGGCCGCAAGATTTCCGTGGATTCGGCCAGCATGATGAACAAGGGCCTCGAATTGATCGAGGCCTGCTGGTTATTTGATGCCAGGCCGTCGCAAGTCGAAGTGGTGATCCATCCACAGAGCGTGATTCATTCTCTGGTTGATTATGTGGACGGCTCGGTGCTGGCGCAGTTGGGCAATCCCGACATGCGCACCCCGATCGCCAATGCGCTGGCCTGGCCTGAGCGCATCGATTCCGGCGTGGCGCCATTGGACCTGTTTGCCATCGCGCGCCTGGACTTCGAAGCTCCCGATGAAGAGCGCTTCCCGTGCCTGCGACTTGCGCGTCAGGCGGCTGAGGCCGGCAACAGTGCCCCGGCCATGCTCAATGCCGCGAATGAAGTGGCAGTGGCAGCGTTTCTCGACGGGCGGGTTCGCTACCTGGAAATCGCGAGTATCATCGAGGAAGTGTTGAATCTCGAGCCAGTGGTTGCTCTGAATGATCTCGATGCGGTGTTCACGGCGGACGCGGCAGCACGCGCTCTGGCCGGGCAATGGTTGACCCGTCACGGTCGATAGACCCTGCGGTACAGGCTCTACGCGGCATAGGACAGGATTGCGGAGAAAGTAGATGAGCGCGCTCTATATGATTGCCGGCACCCTGATCGCCTTGGGTGTGCTGGTCACCTTTCACGAATTCGGCCACTTCTGGGTCGCGCGTCGCTGTGGCGTCAAGGTTTTGCGCTTTTCCGTAGGCTTCGGCATGCCATTACTGCGCTGGCATGACAAGCAGGGTACCGAGTTTGTTGTCGCGGCCATTCCGCTGGGTGGCTACGTCAAGATGCTCGACGAGCGTGAAGGCGAAGTGCCCGCTGATCAGCTTCATCAATCCTTCAATCGCAAGTCCGTTCGTCAGCGTATTGCCATCGTTGCAGCTGGCCCGGTCGCCAACTTCCTGCTGGCCATGGTGTTCTTCTGGGTGCTGGCCATGCTGGGCAGCGAACAGGTGCGTCCGGTCATCGGTGCGGTCGAGTCCGGCAGTCTCGCGGCAAAGGCCGGGCTGAGTGCGGGCCAGGAAATCATTGCCATCGACGGCGAGCCGACTTCTGGCTGGGCTGCGGTCAATCTGCAATTGGTGCGTCGTCTGGGGGAAAGTGGTTCCTTGCAGGTGCTGGTGCGCGAGCAGGGCTCCACGGCCGATTCGCCACGTGAACTTGCACTCGATCACTGGCTGAAGGGTGCCGACGAGCCGGATCCGATTCGCTCCTTGGGTATTCGCCCGTGGCGTCCGGCATTGCCGCCGATTCTCGCTGAACTCGATCCGAAAGGCCCGGCTCAGGCAGCCGGGCTGAAAACCGGCGACCGTCTGCTGGCGCTGGATGGCAAGGCACTGGATGACTGGCAGCAAGTGGTCGACACCGTTCGTACGCGTCCTGATACCAAAATCATGCTGCACATTGAGCGCGACGGTGCTCAAATCGACGTCCCTGTGACCCTGGCTGCGCGCGGCGAGAGCAAATCGCCAAGTGGTTATCTGGGGGCGGGAGTGAAAGCTGTCGACTGGCCGCCGGAGATGATCCGCGAGGTCAGTTACGGTCCTTTGGCCGCGATTGGCGAGGGTGCCCGGCGTACCTGGACCATGAGTGTCCTGACGCTGGATTCACTGAAGAAAATGCTGTTCGGCGAGCTCTCGGTAAAAAACTTGAGTGGACCGATAACCATTGCTAAAGTGGCGGGCGCTTCTGCCCAGTCGGGTGTCGCTGATTTCCTGAATTTCCTTGCTTATCTGAGTATTAGCCTGGGGGTTCTGAATTTGCTGCCCATTCCTGTACTGGATGGGGGGCATTTGTTGTTTTATCTGATCGAGTGGGCGCGTGGTCGTCCCTTGTCGGATCGGGTGCAAGGTTGGGGGATACAGATCGGTATCAGTTTGGTGGTCGGGGTGATGTTGCTTGCTCTGGTCAACGATCTGGGTCGACTGTAACGCTTCGCTGAATTGCGAATCTGCCGCATTTTGCGGCAGTTTGTTTATTGCCAGTTGGAATAAGAAAGGACTTCATGAAACGTCTGCTGCTAACTGCGGTTCTCACCGTATTGATGATCGCCGAAGTTCACGCCGAGTCCTTCACTATCTCTGATATTCGCGTCAATGGCCTCCAGCGGGTCTCCGCGGGTAGCGTCTTTGGTGCCTTGCCGTTGAACGTCGGCGAGCAGGCGGATGATCGTCGCCTGGTGGAATCCACTCGTGCGTTGTTCAAAACCGGTTTCTTTCAAGATATCCAGCTGGGCCGCGAAGGCAACGTTCTGGTGATCACTGTCGTCGAACGTCCATCGGTCGCCAGCATCGAGATCGAAGGCAACAAGGCGATCTCCACCGAAGACCTGATGAAAGGCCTCAAGCAATCCGGTCTGTCCGAAGGCGAGATCTTCCAGCGCGCGACCCTCGAAGGCGTGCGTAACGAGCTGCAACGTCAGTACGTCGCGCAAGGTCGTTACTCGGCCACCGTCGATACCGAAGTGGTATCGCAGCCGCGTAACCGTGTCGGCCTGAAAGTGAAGATCAACGAAGGCACCGTCGCTGCCATTCAGCACATCAACGTGGTGGGCAACACGGTTTTCCCTGAAGAAGACCTGACCGACCTGTTCGAACTGAAAACCACCAACTGGCTGTCGTTCTTCAAGAACGACGACAAGTACGCCCGTGAAAAGCTTTCCGGTGACCTGGAGCGTCTGCGTTCCTACTACCTGGACCGCGGCTATATCAACATGGATATCGCTTCGACCCAGGTGTCCATCACCCCGGACAAGAAACACGTCTACATCACCGTCAACGTGACCGAAGGCGAGAAGTACACCGTTCGTGACGTCAAGCTCAGCGGTGACCTGAAAGTCCCTGAGGATCAGGTCAAGTCGCTGTTGCTGGTGCAGAAAGGCCAGGTGTTCTCGCGCAAGCTGATGACCACCACCTCGGAACTGATCACTCGTCGTCTGGGTAACGAGGGCTACACCTTCGCCAACGTCAACGGTGTTCCGCAGCCGCACGATGATGACCACACCGTGGACATCCTGTTCGCTGTCGATCCGGGCAAGCGTGCCTACGTCAACCGCATCAACTTCCGTGGCAACACCAAGTCCGAAGACGAAGTGCTGCGCCGTGAAATGCGTCAGATGGAAGGTGGCTGGGCTTCGACCTACCTGATCGACCAGTCCAAGACCCGTCTGGAGCGTCTGGGCTTCTTCAAAGAAGTCAACGTTGAAACTCCGGCCGTTCCGGGTGTCGACGACCAGGTTGACGTGAACTACAGCGTTGAAGAGCAGGCTTCCGGCTCGATCACCGCCAGCGTCGGTTTCGCCCAGAGCGCCGGTCTGATCCTCGGTGGTTCGATCACCCAGAACAACTTCCTGGGTACTGGTAACCGCGTCAGCGTCGGTCTGACCCGAAGCGAATACCAGAGCCGCTACAACTTCGGCTACGTTGACCCCTACTGGACCGCCGATGGCGTGAGCCTGGGTTACAACGCGTTCTATCGCACCACCGACTACAAAGACCTCGACGTCGACGTAGCAAGTTATGCGGTAGACAGCCTGGGTGCCGGTGTGAACGTTGGCTACCCGATCAGCGAGACTTCGCGTCTGACCTTCGGTCTGTCCGCTCAGCAGGACAAGATCAAGACCGGTACTTACACCGTTGACGAGATTTTCGACTTCGTCAAGAAGGAAGGCGACCAATACCTGAACTTCAAGGCGTCGGCCGGCTGGTCCGAATCCACCCTGAACAAAGGCGTGTTACCAACCCGTGGCCGTTCCCAGAGTCTGACCCTGGAATCGACCATTCCTGGCAGCGACCTGTCGTTCTACAAGCTTGATTACCGTGGCCAGCTGTTCCAGCCGATCACCGAGAACTACACACTGCGTCTGCATACCGAACTGGGTTACGGCGACGGTTATGGTTCGACTGATGGCTTGCCATTCTACGAAAACTACTATGCTGGTGGTTTCAACTCGGTACGTGGCTTCAAGGACAGCACCCTCGGTCCACGCAGTACGCCAAGCAAGGGTACCAACCCTGGCACCTTGGCAGACCCGGACCAGGATCCGCTTCCGTTCGGTGGTAACGTCCTGATTCAGGGCGGTGTCGAGGTTCTGTTCCCGCTGCCATTCGTCAAGGATCAGCGCTCCCTGCGTACTTCGGTATTCTGGGATGTGGGTAACGTGTTTGACTCGCAGTGCAAGGATACTGTGAACGCCGATGGCTCGAAGTCCAGCACCAAGTGCAACGACATCAGCCTGAGCAACATGGCCAGTTCCGTCGGTGTCGGCGTGACCTGGGTTACCGCACTGGGTCCTTTGAGCTTCGCGTTGGCCACACCGATCAAGAAACCGGATAACGCTGAAACTCAAGTGTTCCAATTCTCCCTCGGCCAGACGTTCTAAGCGTCTGACCCAAGATAACGACAATGGATTTTGTAGGAGTGCATCGTGCGTAAGTTGACTCAATTGGTTCTCCTGGCCTCCGTACTGGTGGCAGGCCCGGCATTTGCCGACATGAAAATCGCTGTTCTGAACTATCAGATGGCACTGCTGGAATCCGACGCAGCCAAGAAATACGCTGTGGATGCCGAGAAGAAGTTCGGCCCTCAACTGACCAAGCTCAAGACGCTGGAAAGCAGCGCCAAGGGCATTCAGGATCGTTTGATGGCGGGTGGCGACAAGATGCAGCAGGGCGAGCGTGAGCGTCTGGAGCTGGAATTCAAGCAAAAGGCCCGTGACTTCCAGTTCCAGTCCAAGGAACTGAACGAAGCCAAAGCCGTTGCTGACCGTGAAATGCTCAAGCAGCTCAAGCCGAAACTGGATAGCGCAGTGGAAGAAGTCATCAAGAAAGGTGGTTTTGACCTGGTGTTCGAGCGTGGCGCAGTGATCGATGTCAAACCTCAATATGACATCACGCGCCAGGTTATCGAGCGCATGAATCAGCTGAAGTAACCCATGACCGTGACTATCAAACTCGGCCAGTTGGCCGAGTTCCTCGGTGCCACCCTGAGTGGCGACCCCGAGAAGCAAATTACTGGGCTAGCCACCTTGCAGGAGGCTGGCCCAGCTCAGTTGAGCTTTCTGGCAAACCCCCAATACCGCAAATACCTCGCTGGCTCGCAGGCGGCGGCACTGCTGCTCAAAGCGGCTGATGCCGAAGGTTATGCCGGTAATGCGTTGGTGGTGCCGGATCCTTATCTGGCTTACGCACGCATTTCCCACCTGTTCGATCCGAAGCCGAAATCCGCGGCCGGTATCCATCCGGCTGCAGTGATTGCTTCGGACGCCGTGGTCGATTCGACTGCCAGCATCGGTCCCTTTGTGGTGATCGAGGCCGGTGCCCGGATCGGTGCGGGCGTGACGCTCGGCGCACATTGCGTTGTCGGCGCCCGCAGCGAAATCGGCGAGGGTGGCTGGCTGGCCCCGCGGGTGACGCTGTATCACGATGTGCGTATCGGCAAGCGGGTGGTGATCCAGTCCGGTGCAGTGCTCGGCGGTGAAGGCTTCGGCTTTGCCAACGAGAAAGGCATCTGGCAGAAAATCGCCCAGATCGGCGGCGTGACCATTGGCGACGATGTGGAGATTGGCGTGAATACCGCCATCGACCGCGGTGCGTTGGCCGATACCGTGATCGGCAACGGTGTGAAGCTCGACAACCAGATTCAGATCGCCCACAACGTTCAGGTCGGTGATCACACCGCCATGGCGGCGTGCGTGGGGATTTCCGGCAGCACAAAGATCGGCAAGCACTGCATGCTCGCCGGCGGTGTTGGCCTGGTAGGGCACATCGATATTTGCGACAACGTTTTCCTGACCGGGATGACCATGGTGACTCACTCGATTACCGAGCCGGGTGCCTATTCTTCCGGTACAGCCATGCAGCCGGCTGCCGAATGGCGCAAAAGCGCGGCACGCATCCGTCAGCTCGATGACCTCGCGCGACGGTTGAAACAGCTGGAAAAGCGGGCTGGGGAAGTGACCCCTGGCGGTAATGCTTCATCTGAAGGCTGATACCATTTCCATATCAAGAGTGCACAGCCTCTGGACTGCCTCCTTGATTTGCTAGAGGAGTGCGCGTCAGTCGCGCTCCCAATCTTTACATAGGCTTCCCCCCGAAATGATGGACATCAACGAGATTCGCGAATACCTGCCTCACCGTTACCCGTTCCTGCTGGTGGACCGGGTGGTGGAACTGGATACTGAAGGCAAGCGAATTCGCGCCTACAAGAATGTCAGCATCAACGAACCGTTCTTCAATGGTCACTTCCCTGCGCATCCGATCATGCCGGGCGTCCTGATCATCGAAGCGATGGCTCAGGCAGCCGGGATTCTCGGTTTCAAGATGCTCGACGTGAAGCCCGCTGATGGCACGCTTTACTACTTTGTCGGCTCCGACAAACTGCGTTTCCGCCAGCCGGTCAAGCCTGGCGATCAGTTGATTCTTGAGGCCACGTTCATTAGCTGCAAGCGCAAGATCTGGAAGTTTGAATGCCAGGCGTCGGTTGATGGCAAGCCGGTCTGCTCCGCCGAGATCATCTGCGCGGAACAAAAAGTATGAGTTTGATTGACCCTCGCGCAATCATCGATCCTTCGGCCGTACTGGCTGAAGGTGTCGAGGTCGGCCCGTGGTCGATCATCGGCGCAGGTGTGGAAATCGGCGAGGGGACAGTGATCGGGCCGCACGTGATCCTCAAAGGCCCGACCCGAATCGGCAAGCACAATCGCATCTACCAGTTTTCCTCGGTAGGCGAAGACACGCCTGATCTCAAGTACAAGGGTGAAGAAACCCGCCTGGTGATCGGTGACCATAACGTTATCCGTGAAGGCGTGACGATTCACCGTGGTACCGTTCAGGATCGTTCGGAAACCACCCTGGGCGATCACAACCTGATCATGGCTTACGCCCACATCGGCCACGACAGCGTCATCGGCAACCACTGCATTCTGGTCAACAACACCGCGTTGGCCGGGCATGTGCACGTCGAGGACTGGGCGATCCTGTCCGGTTTCACCCTGGTGCATCAGTATTGCCACATTGGCGCCCACAGCTTTTCCGGCATGGGCACCGCCATCGGCAAGGACGTTCCTGCGTTCGTCACGGTGTTCGGTAACCCGGCCGAAGCGCGCAGCATGAACTTCGAAGGCATGCGCCGTCGTGGTTTCAGCGAGGATGCCATCCATGCCTTGCGACGCGCCTATAAAACCGTCTACCGCCAGGGACTGACTGTCGAGCAAGCCCTGGCCGAACTGGCCGAGCCTGCCGCCCAGTTCCCGGAAGTCGCGGTGTTTCGTGACTCCATCCAGTCGTCGTCTCGCGGCATCACCCGCTGATCATGGCCAATCTGCGTATTGCGCTGGTGGCGGGTGAGGCTTCCGGTGACATTCTGGGCGCCGGTCTGATGCGTGCCCTCAAGGCACAGCATCCCGCTGTCGAGTTCATTGGCGTCGGCGGCCCGTTGATGCAGGCCGAAGGCCTGAGCTCCTACTTCCCCATGGAACGGCTGTCGGTCATGGGGCTGGTGGAAGTCCTCGGGCGACTGCGTGAACTGCTCAAGCGCCGCAAGGACCTGATCGCCACGCTGATCGCTGAAAAACCGGATGTGTTCATCGGCATCGATGCGCCGGATTTCAACCTCAATATCGAACTCAAGCTGCGTCAGGCCGGGATCAAGACCGTGCACTACGTCAGCCCTTCGGTATGGGCGTGGCGGCAGAAGCGAGTGCTGAAGATCCGCGAAGGCTGCGACCTGATGCTCACGCTGCTGCCGTTTGAAGCCAGATTCTACGAAGAGAAAGGCGTACCGGTGCGGTTCGTCGGCCATACGCTGGCCGATACCATTCCACTGGAAGCCGATCGCACTGCTGCGCGCGCCGAACTGGGACTGCCGGACGGCCCGCTGGTGGCTTTGATGCCGGGCAGTCGCGGCGGCGAAGTCAGTCGTCTGGGTGCGCTGTTCCTCGATACCGCCGAACGCCTGCGCGCCATGCGCCCGGGTTTGCGCTTCGTCATACCGTGCGCCAATCGCGAGCGTCGGGCCCAGCTTGAAGAGCTGCTGGCCGGTCGCGACTTGCCGGTGACCTTGCTCGATGGCAAATCCCATCTGGCGCTGGCGGCGTGCAACGCAGTCCTGATCGCGTCAGGCACTGCGACCCTCGAGGCGCTGCTGTACAAGCGACCAATGGTCGTGGCCTATCGTCTGGCACCGCTGACGTTCTGGATTCTCAAACGCATGGTCAAGAGCCCTTACGTCTCCCTGCCGAACCTGCTGGCCCAGCGACTGCTGGTACCGGAATTGTTGCAGGATGATGCGACGGTCGAAGCGCTCGCCCAGACCTTGTCGCCGCTGATCGACGGTGGCGAAGAGCAGACACGCGGCTTCGACGAGATCCACCGCACCCTGCGTCTGGACGCTTCCAATCAAGCGGCTGACGCCGTTCTGAACCTGATCGGTCAAACACGATGAGCAAGACAAGCATGCAGATGGGCCTGGATTTCACCCTGGTTGCCGAAGTCGAAGAGTTGGTGGCCGGCGTTGATGAAGTCGGTCGTGGCCCGTTGTGCGGTGCGGTCGTCACGGCGGCGGTGATCCTCGATCCGAACCGTCCGATACTCGGTCTCAACGACTCGAAGAAACTCACTGAAGCCAAGCGTGAAAAGCTCTACGACGAAATCTGCGAGAAGGCACTGAGCTGGTGCATCGCCCGTGCCGAAGTCGAAGAGATCGACGAGTTGAACATCCTCCACGCCACCATGTTGGCGATGCAGCGCGCGGTGGCGGGTCTGCATATCCAGCCGAAGCTGGCGATGATCGACGGCAACCGCTGCCCGAAACTGCCGATGCGTTCCGAAGCCGTGGTCAAGGGCGACAGCAAGGTGCCGGCCATCGCCGCCGCGTCGATTCTGGCCAAGGTCAGTCGCGACCGCGAGATGGCGGCGTTCGAATTGATCTATCCGGGTTACGGCATCGGTGGCCATAAAGGCTACCCGACGCCCGTTCATCTGGAAGCGTTGGTGCGCCTCGGGCCGACGCCGATTCACCGGCGTTCGTTTGCCCCGGTGCGGCAGGCTTATGAAGCGCTGGAAGGTCTCACGCAGGTTTAGCGGCGAGGCTGATGTTTTGTTCAGGGCCCGGTACAATCCGGGCCTTGTTGTCTCTATGTAACTGGACAGGATCACTATGCCGGCTTCATTCGTTCATCTACGCCTGCACACTGAATACTCCCTGGTCGACGGGCTGGTGCGGATCAAGCCGCTGGTCAAGGCCCTGACCGGCATGGGCATGCCGGCCGTTGCGGTTACCGACCAGAACAACATGTGTTCGCTGGTCAAATTCTATAAAAACACCATGGGCGCCGGGATCAAGCCGATCTGCGGCGCCGACCTGTGGCTGTCGAACAAGGACCCGGAGGGTCCGCTGAGCCGGATCAGCCTGCTGGTCATGAACGCCCTGGGTTATCGCAACCTGACCGAGCTGATTTCCCGTGGCTTCATCGAAGGTCAGCGCAACGGCATGATCATCATCGAGCGCGAATGGGTCGCCGAGGCCAACGAAGGCCTGATCATGCTGTCCGCCGCGAAAGAAGGCGAAATCGGCATGGCCATGATCGGCGGCAACCCCGCTGAGGCCGAGGTCCTGACGCGCGAATGGATGGCGGTGTTCCCGGATCGTTTCTACCTGGAGATCCAGCGTACCAATCGTCCGAATGACGAAGAACAATTGCACGGCGCCGTGGCCCTGGCCGACAAGCTCGGTGCGCCGCTGGTCGCGACCAACGATGTGCGTTTCATCAAGCAGGAAGACTTCGCCGCCCACGAAACCCGCGTCTGCATCGGTGAGGGCCGGGCCCTTGACGATCCGCGTCGTTCGAAGAACTACAGCGATCAGCAATACCTGAAAAGCGCCGAGGAAATGGCCGAGCTGTTCAGCGACCTGCCGGATGCGGTGGAAAACTCCGTCGAGATCGCCAAGCGCTGCAACATTGAAGTGAAGCTGGGCACGCACTTTTTGCCCAACTTCCCGATCCCCGATGGCATGACCATCGATGAGTATTTCCGCAAGGTGTCCTTCGAAGGTCTGGAAGAGCGGTTAACCGTTCTGCTGCCAAGGGACACGACTGAAGACTACGAAGCCAAGCGGCAGGTCTATGTCGACCGACTGAATTTCGAGCTGGATATCATTATCCAGATGGGGTTCCCCGGTTACTTCCTGATCGTGATGGACTTCATCCAGTGGGCCAAGAACAACGGCGTGCCGGTGGGCCCGGGCCGGGGGTCGGGTGCCGGATCGCTGGTGGCCTATGTGCAGAAGATCACCGACCTCGATCCGCTGGAATACGACCTGCTGTTCGAGCGTTTCCTTAACCCGGAACGGGTATCCATGCCCGACTTCGACGTCGACTTCTGCATGGACGGTCGCGACCGCGTGATCGACTACGTGGCCGAAAAGTACGGCCGTAACGCTGTGAGCCAGATCATCACCTTCGGTTCCATGGCGGCGAAAGCTGTGGTGCGCGACGTGGCGCGGGCGCAGGGCAAGTCGTTCGGCCTGGCGGATCGCCTGTCGAAGATGATTCCGTTCGAAGTCGGCATGACCCTGGAAAAAGCCTACGAGCAGGAAGAAATCCTGCGCGATTTCATCAAGGTCGATGAAGAAGCGGCGGAAATCTGGGAGATGGCGCGCAAGCTCGAAGGCGTGGTGCGTAACGTCGGCAAGCACGCCGGTGGTGTGGTGATCGCACCGACCAAGCTGACCGACTTCTCGCCGATCTATTGCGACGAGGCCGGTGACGGCCTGGTAACCCAGTTCGACAAGGATGACGTCGAGGCGGCCGGTCTGGTGAAGTTCGACTTCCTCGGCCTGCGAACGCTGACGATCATCGACTGGGCGCTGAAAACGATCAATCGCGACCGCGCCAAGGTCAACGAACCGCCGCTGGATATCGCGTTCATCCCGCTGGATGACAAACCGACGTATCAGCTGCTGCAAAAAGCTGAAACCACTGCGGTATTCCAGCTTGAATCCCGCGGTATGAAAGAGCTGATCAAAAAGCTCAAGCCCGACTGCCTGGAAGACTTGATCGCGCTGGTGGCCTTGTTCCGTCCGGGCCCATTGCAATCGGGCATGGTGGATGACTTCATCAACCGTAAGCACGGTCGCGCCGAACTGGCCTATCCGCACTCGGATTACCAGTACGAGGGCCTCAAGCCCGTCCTGGCACCGACTTACGGCATCATCCTGTATCAGGAACAGGTGATGCAGATTGCCCAGGTCATGGCCGGTTACACTCTCGGTGGTGCGGACATGCTGCGGCGGGCCATGGGTAAGAAAAAGCCCGAGGAAATGGCCAAGCAGCGCGGCGGCTTCATTGAAGGTTGCGCCACCAACAATATCGACGCGGACCTTGCCGGTAACATTTTCGACCTGGTAGAGAAATTCGCCGGTTACGGCTTCAACAAATCCCACTCCGCCGCCTACGGCCTGGTGTCGTACCAGACCGCCTGGCTGAAAGCCCACTACCCGGCGCCGTTCATGGCGGCGGTGCTTTCGGCGGATATGCACAACACCGACAAGGTCGTGACCTTGATCGAAGAAGTGCGCACGATGAAGCTGCGCCTCGACGCGCCGGACGTGAATACCTCGGAGTTCAAGTTCACGGTGAACGACGAAGGTCGCATCGTGTATGGCCTGGGCGCGATCAAAGGCGTCGGCGAAGGCCCGGTGGAAGCGATCACCGAGGCCCGTCAGGCAGGCCCGTTCAAGGACCTGTTCGACTTCTGTGCCCGGGTCGACCTCAAGCGCATCAACAAGCGCACGCTGGACGGTTTGATCCGTAGCGGCGCGCTGGATCGCCTCGGCCCGTACTTCCATGACGAGCAAAAGGCTTATCAGGCCAACATCGACCGCAATCGCGCGGTATTGCTGGCGGCGATGGAAGAGGCGATCAAGTCGGCCGAGCAGACTGCGCGCACCCGCGACAGTGGCCATGCCGACCTGTTCGGCGGGTTGTTCGTCGAGGAAGATGCGGACGTTTACGCGCTGCATCGCAAGGCCAAGGAACTGACCCTCAAGGAACGACTCAAGGGTGAAAAAGACACCCTTGGCCTGTACCTGACCGGCCACCCGATCGACGAATACGAAGGTGAAATCCGCCGTTTCGCCCGCCAGCGCATCATCGACCTGAAACCGGCCCGGGATACCCAGACCGTGGCGGGGATGATCATTGCCCTGCGGGTGATGAAGAACAAAAAGGGCGACAAGATGGGCTTCATCACCCTCGACGACCGCTCCGGGCGGATCGAGGCGTCACTGTTCGCCGAGGCGTTCCACTCCGCGCAATCGCTGCTGCAGACCGATGCGATGGTGGTGGTCGAAGGCGAAGTCAGCAACGATGACTTCTCCGGCGGCCTGCGCCTGCGGGTCAAGCGGGTGATGAGCATGGAAGATGCGCGCACCAACCTGGCCGAGAGCCTGCGCCTGAAGTTGCAGACCCAGGACCTGAAAGGCGATCAGCTACGCTGGTTGGGTGATTTGCTCAAGCGTCATCGCGGGGCATGCCCGATCACCATGGAGTACACCAGTCCCGATGCGAAGACCTTGCTGCAGTTTGGCGAGACCTGGCGGATCGACCCGGCGGATGCCTTGATTCAAGCCCTGCGTGACCAGTTCGGGCGAGACAACGTCTTCCTCCAATACCGTTGACCGGCAGGTGATATCAAACCGCCTGCCCGCAACCTGAATTTTTAATCTCGACCTTAGCGCGCCTCTCCCTTAAGGTAGGGCGCGAATAGACAACCGGCCGGCCCAAGCTCACTTGGGACACGACCCTAGACGGACGCCTATGAACCCGAATTTTCTAGATTTCGAACAGCCGATCGCCGACCTGCAAGCCAAGATCGAAGAGTTGCGCTTGGTCGGTAATGACAATTCGCTGAATATCGGCGATGAGATCTCCCGCCTGCAGGACAAGAGCAAAACGCTCACCGAAGACATTTTCGGCAAGCTGACCAGCTGGCAGATCGCACGTCTGGCGCGTCACCCGAAACGTCCATACACCCTGGACTACATCGAGCACATCTTCACCGAGTTCGACGAACTGCACGGTGATCGTCACTTCTCCGACGACGCGGCCATTGTGGGCGGCGTGGCACGTCTGGAAGACCAGCCAGTGATGGTGATCGGTCACCAGAAGGGCCGTGAAGTGCGCGAAAAGGTACGCCGCAACTTCGGCATGCCACGTCCGGAAGGCTACCGCAAGGCTTGCCGCCTGATGGAAATGGCCGAGCGCTTCAAGATGCCGATCCTGACCTTCATCGACACCCCGGGTGCCTACCCTGGCATCGACGCTGAAGAGCGCAACCAGAGCGAAGCGATTGCCTGGAACCTGCGCGTCATGGCTCGCCTGAAAACCCCGATCATCGCCACCGTGATTGGTGAGGGTGGTTCCGGCGGTGCACTGGCGATCGGTGTCTGCGATCAGTTGAACATGCTGCAGTACTCGACCTACGCGGTGATCTCGCCGGAAGGTTGTGCTTCGATTCTGTGGAAAACCGCAGAAAAGGCCCCGGATGCCGCTGAAGCGATGGGCATCACCGCCGAGCGCTTGAAAGGCCTGGGCATCGTCGACAAAGTGATTGGCGAGCCTCTGGGCGGCGCCCACCGTGATCCGGCGGCTGCTGCGGCCTCGATCCGTGCCGAGCTGAGCTCGCAACTGGCGATGCTGAAGAAGTTCGACAACGAAGCGCTGCTCAAGCGTCGTTACGATCGTCTGATGAGCTACGGCCTCTAAGTCGACCGCGCAATACCCGATGTGGGAGCGAGCCTGCTCGCGATGAGGGGTAACATTCAACCAATGAGTTGGCTGTTGCACCGCTATCGCGAGCCGGTTCGCTCCCACATTTGATTTGTGCCAAGGGAAAGAAATGGATCAGTCGACGATTGATTTGCCTTCCAGGCTTTTGCGCAATCTCAAGCCCTGGCTCGGTGCTTCCCATTGGCGCATCGCCTACTCGGGTGGACTCGATTCCACCGTCCTGCTGCACCTTCTGGCCGGTCTCGCCAAAACCGAATCCCTTCCGGCGCTAGGCGCCATCCATGTCCATCACGGCCTTCAGGCTGCGGCCGACGCGTGGCCGGCGCATTGCCAGGTGGTCTGCGATGGGCTGGCGGTGTCGTTGCAGGTGGTGCGTGTGCAGGTGCAGCCGGGGGCGAGCCTGGAGCGGGCGGCGCGGGATGCGCGTTATGCGGCGTTCAGTGCGGCGATTCAGGCCAACGATGTGTTATTGACCGGACAACACCGCGATGATCAGGCTGAAACACTGCTGTTCCGTCTGTTGCGCGGCGCCGGGGTCCGAGGCCTCTCCGGCATGCCGGCGCAACGAGCGTTGGGGCAGGGCAGTCTGGTTCGGCCCTTGCTCGACGTCACGCGGGCCGAGCTGGAAGTCTATGCGCGGGACCATGGCCTGCACTGGGTAGAGGATCCGTCGAATCAGGATCGACAGTTCTCGCGCAATTACCTGCGCCATCAGGTCATGCCGCTGCTGACCGGTCGCTGGCCGCAGGCTCACGCCAGCATGGCCCGCAGTACGGCACATTTGCGTGAGGCGCAAGGTTTGCTCGATGAGCTGGCGCAGATTGATCTGGCTCAAGCGACCTTGTCCGATGATTTCGAGTGGTTGGGTTTGCCATCGCTGGCGTTTGCGGCCATCGCCGGGTTGTCCGATGCCCGCCAGAGAAATGCACTCAGTCATTGGCTGGAACCGCTCACCCGACTGCCGGATACCGACCATTGGTCGGGTTGGCTCGATTTGCGTGATGCCGGCAACGATGCCTCGCCGGTCTGGCGTCTGGCGGACGGGGAGTTGCATCGAAGCACTGGTCGCCTGTGGTGGCTCAGCGGGCAATGGTTGCGCGCGCCAGTGGTCAGCGGCGACTGGCATGACCCGTCGCTGGCGCTACGCTTGCCCGATAACGGGCGTGTCATGTTCAGCGGTCAGACTCCCGCAGGGCCGCTGCGCATCCACTATCGGCTGGGCGGCGAAGTGATGCATCTGGCGGATCGCGGTCATCGCGATCTCAAGCGTCTGCTCAATGAACGTGCGGTGCCGGGCTTCGTGCGTGGCAGATTGCCGCTGCTGTTTCGCGGTGAGGAATTGCTTGCCGTGGCGAACCTGCCGGGGCTTGATGGCAACGTGCAGGAAGGCTGGCAATTGCATTGGGTGCCTTTTGATGAAGATCAAGGTTTGAGCTGAAGGGGGCATTCCGGTAGACTACGCTCCCTTCTTGATACAACTTCTGTGGATTCGCCTGAATTGCAGGAGTTGCCGATTACCAAGCAGTCTTTGCTGGGCGATTCCAAAAAATGTGTAGCGAGCAACGTACCGGTGTTTTCACTTCCGGTCTGTCCCAACGCGGCGGTTTTTTTGAAAGGTGCACTGTGATTAATGCAGGTGATCGGGGGCTTCGGCCTTCCTTCGCTTTCCCCGGCGGCTCGGACCGCTTTAACGCAGACTTCTAGGGTTTTTCATGACGCGCTACATATTCGTCACGGGCGGTGTTGTTTCTTCTTTGGGGAAAGGCATTGCATCGGCTTCATTGGCGGCCATCCTGGAGGCGCGGGGGCTTAAGGTCACCATGCTGAAGCTGGATCCGTACATCAACGTCGACCCGGGCACCATGAGCCCGTTCCAGCACGGTGAAGTGTTCGTCACCCACGACGGCGCCGAGACCGACCTGGACCTGGGCCACTACGAGCGGTTCATCCGCACGACCATGACCCAGAACAACAACTTCACCACTGGCCGTGTTTACGAGCACGTGCTGCGCAAAGAGCGCCGTGGTGACTACCTGGGTGCAACCATCCAGGTAATTCCGCACATCACCGACGAAATCAAGCGTCGCATCATCAAGGGCGCCGGCGATGCCGACGTGGCCCTGGTGGAAATCGGCGGTACCGTTGGCGATATCGAATCGCAACCGTTCCTCGAAGCCATCCGCCAGCTGCGTGTGGAAGTCGGTTCCAAGCGCGCGATGCTGATGCACCTGACTCTGGTTCCGTACATCGCCACCGCTGGCGAGACCAAGACCAAGCCGACCCAGCACTCCGTAAAAGAGCTGCGTTCGATCGGCCTGCAGCCAGACGTGCTGATCTGCCGCTCCGACCATCCGGTGGATGTGTCGTCGCGTCGCAAGATCGCGCTGTTCACCAACGTTGAAGAGCGTGCGGTGATCTCCCTGGAAGACGTCGACACCATCTACAAGATCCCGGCCGTGCTGCACGCCCAGGGTCTGGACGATTTCGTCGTCGAGCGTTTCGGCCTGCAATGCAATGGCGCCGACCTGTCCGAGTGGGAAAAGGTCGTCGATGCCAAGCTCAATCCAGAGCACGAAGTCACCATCGCGATGGTCGGCAAGTACATGGAGCTGCTGGACGCCTACAAGTCGCTGATCGAAGCGATGAGTCACGCCGGCATCACCAACCGCACCAAGGTCAACCTGCGCTACATCGATTCCGAAGACATCGAGAACCAGGGCACCGCGCTGCTGGAAGGCGTCGACGCGATCCTCGTACCGGGCGGCTTCGGTCTGCGTGGCGTGGAAGGCAAGATCACTGCCGTTCAATACGCTCGCGAAAACAAGGTTCCATACCTGGGTATCTGCCTGGGCATGCAAGTGGCGGTCATCGAGTTCGCCCGTAATGTGATGGGCTGGAAAGACGCCAACTCCACCGAGTTCGATCGTGCCAGCGGCCATCCGGTTGTCGGTCTGATCACCGAGTGGGAAGACGCCACCGGTGCAGTCGAAACCCGTACCGAATCGTCCGATCTGGGCGGCACCATGCGCCTCGGCGCTCAGGAATGCCTGCTGGAAGCCGGCTCCAAGGTGCACGACTGCTACGGCAAGGATGTGATTGTCGAGCGTCACCGTCACCGTTACGAAGTGAACAACAACCTGCTGCCGCAAATCATCGAGGCCGGCCTGAAGATTTCCGGTCGCTCCGCTGATGCTGCGCTGGTTGAAGTGGTCGAAGCACCGGATCATCCATGGTTCGTCGCTTGCCAGTTCCACCCAGAGTTCACCTCGACGCCACGCGATGGCCATCCGCTGTTCAGCGGCTTCGTCAAAGCGGCATTGGCTCAACACCAGAAGAAGGCGTAACCCCGATGGCACAGAAGATCATCCGCGTCGGCGACATCGAGATTGCCAACGACAAACCCATGGTGCTGTTCGGCGGCATGAATGTGCTGGAAAGCCGTGACATGGCCATGCAGGTTTGCGAAGAGTACGTGAAGGTCACCGAAAAACTCGGTATCCCTTACGTGTTCAAGGCCAGTTTCGACAAGGCCAACCGTTCTTCTGTGACCTCCTATCGCGGTCCTGGCCTGGAAGAGGGCATGCGCATCTTCCAGGACATCAAACAAGCCTTCGGCGTGCCGATCATCACCGACGTCCACGAGCCTGACCAGGCCGCGGTCGTCGCTGAGGTCTGCGACATCATCCAGCTGCCGGCCTTCCTGTCGCGCCAGACCGACCTCGTGGTCGCCATGGCCAAGACCAATGCCGTCATCAACATCAAGAAAGCCCAGTTCCTCGCGCCTCAGGAAATGAAACACATCCTGAACAAGTGCGTGGAAGCGGGCAACGATCAATTGATCCTCTGCGAGCGCGGTTCGAGCTTCGGCTACAACAACCTCGTGGTCGACATGCTCGGCTTCGGCATCATGAAGCAGTTCGAGTACCCGGTATTCTTCGACGTGACCCATTCGCTGCAAATGCCTGGCGGTCGTTCCGACTCCGCCGGCGGTCGCCGCGCCCAGGTCACCGACCTGGCCAAGGCTGGCATGAGCCAGTCGCTGGCGGGCCTGTTCCTCGAAGCGCACCCGGATCCGGACAACGCCAAATGCGACGGCCCTTGCGCCTTGCGTCTGGACAAACTGGAGCCATTCCTGGCCCAGCTCAAAGCCCTGGACGAACTGGTGAAGAGTTTTCCGACGGTAGAAACCGCGTAAACCTCAATTCTCCGGTAAAGTACCGCACGATTTGTCGCTCATGCCCTCGGGTATGAGCGTTGTCGTCTGCAAGCTGCCCGCTGCACACCACTTGCCGACGGTAAAAAGATTTCCTCTAGCTGCGTCGTTTTCGTCAACTTTGGAGTGTTTACAACAATGGCAAAAATCGTCGACATCAAAGGTCGTGAAGTTCTCGACTCCCGTGGCAATCCCACCGTGGAAGCGGACGTGCTTCTCGACAACGGCATCATCGGCAGCGCTTGCGCGCCGTCCGGTGCATCCACTGGCTCGCGTGAAGCGCTCGAGCTGCGTGATGGCGACAAGAGCCGTTACCTGGGCAAGGGCGTGCTCAAGGCGGTAGCCAACATCAACGGTCCGATCCGCGATCTGCTGCTGGGCACCGACCCAAGCGACCAGAAAGCCCTGGATCACGCGATGATCAAGCTTGACGGTACTGAAAACAAAGCGACCCTGGGCGCCAACGCCATCCTCGCCGTCTCCCTGGCTGCGGCCAAGGCTGCTGCGCAGGATCAAGACCTGCCGCTGTACGCACACATCGCCAACCTGAACGGCACTCCGGGTGTGTACTCGATGCCGGTTCCGATGATGAACATCATCAACGGTGGCGAACACGCCGACAATAACGTCGACATCCAGGAATTCATGGTTCAGCCGGTTGGCGCCAAGTCTTTCTCGGAAGGTCTGCGCATGGGCACCGAGATTTTCCATCACCTGAAAGCTGTTCTGAAGGCCCGTGGCCTGAGCACTGCTGTCGGTGACGAAGGCGGTTTCGCGCCGAACCTGGCGTCCAACGAAGACGCACTGAAAGTGATCTCCGAAGCTGTTGCCAACGCCGGTTACAAGCTGGGCACCGACGTGACCCTGGCTCTGGACTGTGCAGCCAGCGAATTCTTCGAAGACGGCAAGTACAACCTGTCCGGCGAAGGCCAGGTGTTCACCGCTGAAGGCTTCGCCGACTACCTGAAAGGTCTGACCGAGCGTTACCCGATCATCTCGATCGAAGACGGTCTGGACGAGTCCGACTGGGCTGGTTGGAAGATCCTCACCGACAAGATCGGCGAGAAGACCCAACTGGTCGGCGACGACCTGTTCGTGACCAACACCAAGATCCTGAAAGAAGGCATCGATAAAAAGATCGCCAACTCGATCCTGATCAAGTTCAACCAGATCGGCACCCTGACCGAAACCCTGGAAGCCATCCAGATGGCCAAGGCTGCCGGTTACACCGCCGTGATCTCGCACCGTTCGGGCGAAACCGAAGATTCGACCATTGCCGACCTGGCTGTGGGTACTTCGGCTGGCCAGATCAAGACCGGTTCGCTGTGCCGTTCCGACCGCGTTTCCAAGTACAACCAACTGCTGCGTATCGAAGAGCAGTTGAATGGCAAAGCCAAGTACAACGGTCGCTCCGAGTTTCGCGGTTAAGTTGTAGATGGTAAAAAGACACCGGATTGTGTCGGAAAAGTCGTGACAGCGATGGATTTGCCACTAATCTGATGCCTTATATGCACAAGCCTGGATATTCCAGGCTTCGTGCTATCAGATGCTTCAAAGTTTTGGCGTGGCTGTCTTTTTTCACTGGATACCTGATATTCGATGCGCAGTCCTTACTGGTTGTTTCTCGTCTTGCTCTTGCTGCTGGCCGGTCTGCAGTACCGCCTGTGGGTGGGCAATGGCAGTCTGGCGCAAGTTGCCGAACTGAATCAGCAGATTGCTGATCAGCACGCCGAGAACGAAGCCTTGCTGGAGCGCAACCGGGTGATGGACGCTGAAGTCAGCGAGTTGAAGAAAGGCATGGAGACCGTTGAAGAGCGGGCTCGTCACGAACTGGGCATGGTCAAGGACGGCGAAACCCTTTACCAGTTGGCCCAATGATCGATTCCCTGCCGGCCTTCTGGGCCGTGATTCCTGCCGCGGGCGTCGGTGCCCGTATGGCCGCGGACCGTCCCAAGCAATACCTGCAACTGGGCGGGCGCACAATTCTCGAACACAGCCTCGGCTGTTTCCTCGATCACCCGAGCCTCAAGGGCCTGGTGGTCAGTCTTGCTGTCGATGATCCTTATTGGCCGAACCTGGCTTGCGTCAGTGATCCGCGGATTCAGCGGGTCGAGGGTGGCGCCGAGCGTTCAGGTTCGGTGCTCAACGCTTTGCTTCATCTGCACGCCCAAGGTGCCGACGATGAGGATTGGGTGCTGGTGCACGATGCGGCACGGCCCAATCTGAGCCGTGACGATCTCGATAAACTGCTGGCTGAGCTGGCGAGCGATCCGGTCGGTGGCTTGCTGGCCGTGCCGGCGCGCGACACCCTGAAACGGGTCGACAAGCACGGTCGAGTGGTCGAAACTGTGGATCGCAGCGTGATCTGGCAGGCCTACACGCCGCAGATGTTCCGCCTCGGAGCATTGCACCGCGCACTGGCGGACAGTCTGGTGGCCGATGCGCTGATCACCGATGAAGCTTCGGCGATGGAGTGGGCCGGCATGGCGCCGCGCCTGATCGAGGGTCGCGCGGACAACCTGAAAGTCACCCGCCCGGAAGACCTCGAATGGTTGCGCCAGCGCTGGGCCAACCGTCGTTAAATCCGATACTCCGGCCGTTCGGCCAAGCCTTCCTTGAGAAAATCCACCAGTTTGCGCACCTTCGGCGACAAGTGCCGTTGTTGCGGATACAACGCCCACACCGCCGTATTCGGCGGTTGATGCGCCTCCAGCAAAGAAATCAACGCGCCGCTGTGCAGATGCTCCAACACGTAATAGTCCGGCAACTGACACAGGCCGACGCCCTGTAGCGCCGCATCCAGCACCGCTTGCCCACTGTTGCAGCGCCAGTTTCCCTGTACCCGCTGGGAAAATTCCCGCCCGTTCTGTTCCAGTTGCCAGATGTCCGAGCTGCCGATCAGGCAGTTGTGCCGGCTCAGTTCCGACAAACTGTGTGGCCGACCGTACCGTTCGAGGTAGGACGGCGACGCGCAGAGGTACATGCGCCGCGGTGCCAGTCGGGTCGCCACCAACCGAGAATCCTGAAGACGCCCGAGGCGGATAGCCAGGTCCAGGCCTTCGTGCACCAGATCGAGTTGCCGGTTGGTCAGTTCGATATCGATGCGCAGTTGCGGATAGTGCCCCATGAACCGCGTCACCAGCGGCACGATGAAGCGCTCGCCATAGGCCACGGCGCAGGTCATGCGCAGCATGCCTTTGGGTTCGCTGGTCAGGTCGCCGACCGCACGCAGTGCTTCTTCGCGACCATCCTGCAGACGCTGGCAATGTTGCAGGAAGGTCTGGCCGGCTTCGGTCAAGGTGACACGCCGGGTGCTGCGATACAGCAGTCGTGTCTGCAGTCGCTCTTCGAGTCGTACGATTTGTCGACTGACATGCGAGGAAGAAACACCCAGGCGTTCGGCGGCGGCGGTGAACTGGCTGCACTCGGCAACGGCGACGAACTCGTCGATACCTTCCCAGCGGTTTTCGGACATGGGGATTATCCCTGTATGGCAATAATGTTTTGCTTTTGTCCGGATTATTCATCATTCAGCGCTGGACTACACTCCCTGTCTGGTTTTTATTCAATGGATTCACTGGAGAGTCAGCATGATCAAGTCGCGCGCCGCCGTTGCCTTCGAGGCCAAGAAGCCGCTGGAAATCGTAGAAGTCGATGTCGCCATGCCCAAGGCCGGTGAAGTGTTGCTGCGCGTGGTGGCTTCCGGCGTTTGCCACACTGACGCCTACACCCTGTCCGGTGCTGACCCGGAAGGTATCTTCCCGTCGATCCTCGGCCACGAAGGTGGTGCCATCGTTGAAGCGATCGGCGAGGGCGTGACCTCGGTGGCCGTCGGCGACCACGTGATTCCGCTGTACACCCCGGAATGCGGCCAGTGCAAGTTCTGCAAATCGGGCAAGACCAACCTGTGTCAGGCGATTCGGGCCACTCAGGGCAAGGGCCTGATGCCGGACGGCACTTCGCGCTTTTCCTACAAGGGCCAAACGATTTTCCACTACATGGGTACCTCGACGTTCTCCGAGTACACCGTGCTGCCGGAAATCTCCGTGGCCAAGATCTCCAAGGATGCACCGCTGGAAAAGGTCTGCCTGCTCGGTTGCGGCGTGACCACCGGTATCGGTGCAGTGATCAACACTGCCAAGGTCAAACCGGGTGACACCGTGGCCATCTTCGGTCTCGGCGGCATCGGTCTGTCGGCCGTGATTGGCGCGGTGAAGGCCAAGGCCTCGCGCATCATTGCCATCGACATCAACCCGGCCAAGTTCGAAATCGCCAGGCAACTGGGCGCTACCGACTGCGTGAACCCGAAAGATTTCGATCGTCCGATCCAGGAAGTGATCGTCGACATGACCGACGGCGGCGTCGACTTCTCCTTCGAATGCATCGGCAACGTGCAATTGATGCGTGCGGCCCTCGAGTGCTGCCATAAAGGCTGGGGCGAGTCGGTGATCATCGGTGTTGCCGGTGCCGGCCAGGAAATCGCCACCCGTCCGTTCCAGCTGGTGACCGGTCGCGTCTGGCGCGGCTCGGCGTTCGGCGGCGTGCGTGGCCGTACCGAGCTGCCAAGCTACGTCGACATGGCGCAAAGCGGCGAGATCCCGCTGGATACTTTCATCACCCACACCATGGGCCTGGAAGACATCAACAAGGCGTTCGATCTGATGCACGAAGGCAAGAGCATCCGCACCGTCATTCATTTCTGATCAATCGCGATGCCACGGCAGCCAATGTGCAGCCGTGGCTGCGTAGGAGTCCTACATGAGTCTGGAAAACATCTCCTGTCAGAAGAGTTTCGGCGGTTGGCACAAGCGCTATCGCCATCGTTCCGATGTGTTGGGCTGCGACATGGTGTTCGCCGTGTACCTGCCGCCGCAGGCAGAGCAGGGCGGCAAGCTGCCGGTGCTGTACTGGTTATCGGGCCTGACGTGCACGGACGAGAACTTCATGCAGAAGGCCGGCGCCATGCGCATGGCGGCTGAACTGGGATTGATCATCGTGGCGCCGGACACCAGTCCCCGTGGCGCCGATGTACCGGGTGATCCGGATGGCGCGTGGGATTTCGGCCTCGGTGCCGGGTTCTATCTGAATGCCACGCAGGAACCGTGGTCGCGGCACTATCGGATGCATGACTATGTCGTGCAGGAATTGCCTTCACTGGTTGAAGCGCATTTCCCGGCTTCGGACAAGCGCAGCATCAGTGGCCATTCCATGGGCGGTCACGGTGCATTGGTCTGTGCATTGCGCAACCCTGGGCGTTACCAATCGGTGTCGGCGTTTTCGCCGATCAACAATCCGATGGATTGCCCGTGGGGCCAGAAGGCGTTCTCCCGTTATCTGGGCGAAGACCGTTCGAAGTGGCGCGAGTGGGATGCCTGTGCGCTGATCGCCGAGGCGGACGAGAAACTGCCATTGCTGGTCGATCAGGGTGACCGCGACGATTTCCTCGCCGCGCAGCTCAAGCCGGAAGCGCTGCAACAAGCGGCAAAACAGGCGGGTCATCCGCTGACGTTGCGCCTGCAACCGGGCTACGACCACAGCTATTTCTTCATCGCGAGCTTCATTGACGACCACTTGCAACATCACGCACGCGCCCTCAAGGCCTAATGCAGGTAGAATCACGCCCTGACAAAATTCGGGGCGTTTTTTTATGCGTATTGGCCACGGCTATGATGTGCACCGTTTCGCTGAAGGCGATTTCATTACTCTGGGCGGCGTGCGAATCGCACACGGCTTCGGGCTGCTCGCTCACTCCGACGGTGACGTCCTGCTGCATGCCTTGAGCGACGCCTTGCTCGGCGCGGCTGCGCTGGGTGATATCGGCAAGCACTTCCCGGACACCGACCCGCAATTCAAGGGCGCCGATAGCCGAGTGCTGTTGCGTCATGTGGTCAGCCTGATCCACGCCAAAGGCTGGAAAGTCGGCAACGTCGACAACACCATCGTTGCCCAGGCACCGAAAATGGCCCCCCATATCGAATCGATGCGCGCGCTGATTGCCGCGGATCTGCAAGTAGAACTGGATCAAGTGAACGTGAAAGCCACCACCACCGAGAAGCTCGGCTTCGTCGGTCGCGAAGAAGGCATCGCCGTGCATTCCGTTGCCTTGTTGCTGCGCGCATGAACGAACTGCAATTGCTCGGCCCACGGGCCTATGGCGACGCGCTCGGTACCGCGGTACTGAAAGCCATCGCCGAAGATTTCCAGGTCGATGAAGTCCTCGACATTCCGTTCAGCGGTGACGGCGAGCACCTGTGGATCTGGGTGGAAAAGCGCGGTCTGAACACCGAAGAAGCGGCACGCCGCATTGCCAAGGCGGCCGGTGTGCCGTTGCGCACGGTCAGCTATGCCGGCCTTAAAGACCGTCAGGCGCTGACACGTCAGTGGTTCAGCGTGCAACTGCCGGGCAAGGCCGATCCGGATCTGTCGGCGGCGGAAAACGACACGCTGAAGATCCTCAAGACCACGCGCCACAAGCGCAAGCTGCAACGCGGCGCGCATTCGGCCAATGGTTTCACCTTGCGCCTGACCCAGTTCAATGGCGACAAGGCTGCCATCGACGAGCGCCTGCAACTGATTGCCAAGCAAGGTATCCCGAACTACTTCGGCGCCCAGCGTTTTGGCCATGACGGTGGTAACGTCGTCGACGCTCGGTCATGGGCGGCGCGCAAGGCCCTGCCGGAGCAGCGCAATGTACGTTCGCGCCTGCTGTCGACTGCACGCAGCTTTCTGTTCAACCAGGTGCTGGCGGCACGAGTGGCTGATGGCACCTGGCAGCGCGCCCAGGTCGGCGATCTGCTGGCGTTCACCGACAGCCGCAGCTTTTTCCCGGCAGGTGAAGCCGAGTGCAGCGACCCGCGCCTGGCGATTCTCGATCTGCATCCGACCGGTCCGCAATGGGGCGAAGGTGACTCACCGGCCGCCGGCGCTGTCCATGATCTGGAGCAGGCAATCGCCGCAGGCGAGGCGGATCTGCGCGATTGGTTGATTAATGCCGGTATGAGCCACGAACGTCGCATCCTTCGACTGCCCATTGGCGGGTTGACGTGGCATTATCCCGAGCCTGACATTCTGCAACTGGAATTCGTCCTCCCGGCCGGATGCTTCGCCACCGTATTGGTGCGCGAACTCGTTGATCTGGTGCCGGTGGGGCAGACGGACAGCCCATGCGTATTCTGATTTCTAACGACGATGGGGTAACCGCACCCGGTCTTGCCGCGCTTTATGCTGCGCTGGCGGATTACACCGAATGCGTGGTTATCGCCCCGGAACAGGACAAGAGCGGTGCCAGCAGTTCGCTGACGCTGGATCGTCCGCTGCACCCGCAATACCTGGCCAACGGTTTCATCAGTCTCAATGGCACGCCGACCGACTGTGTGCACCTGGGGCTCAATGGTTTGCTGGAGCGCGAGCCGGACATGGTGGTTTCAGGCATTAACCTCGGCGCCAACCTGGGCGACGACGTGTTGTATTCCGGGACAGTGGCGGCAGCCCTTGAAGGCCGTTTTCTCGAACGCCCATCATTTGCCTTCTCGCTGGCCTCCCGGCAGGTGGACAATCTGCCCACTGCTGCCTACTTTGCGCGCAAACTGGTCGAGGCCCACGCCGGGCTCGATCTGCCACCGCGCACGGTACTGAACGTGAACATTCCCAATCTGCCCATCGATCACATTCGTGGCATTCAGCTGACTCGCCTGGGGCATCGCGCCCGTGCGGCAGCGCCGATGAAAGTGGTCGATCCCCGTGGCAAGGCCGGTTACTGGATTGCCGCCGCCGGCGATGCGGAAGACGGCGGGCCGGGCACTGATTTCCATGCGGTGATGCAGGGCTACGTTTCCATCACTCCGTTGCAGCTCGATCGCACCTTCAATGATGCCTTCAGAAATCTCGACGGCTGGCTGGAGGGGCTCAACTGATGGCTCGTGAACAAGACGACCGGTTGCGCAGCGGCATCGGGATGACTTCCCAGCGCACCCGTGAACGCCTGATTCAGCGGTTATATGAAGAAGGCTTGTCCAACGCCAATGTGCTGGAAGTGATCCGCCGTACGCCGCGTCATCTGTTTGTCGATGAAGCGCTGGCGCACCGGGCCTATGAAGACACCGCGCTGCCGATCGGCCACAACCAGACCATCTCCCAGCCTTATATGGTCGCGCGCATGAGCGAGTTGCTGCTCGAGGCGGGGCCGCTGGACAAGGTGCTGGAGATCGGTACCGGTTCCGGTTACCAGACGGCGGTGTTGTCGCAACTGGTCGAGCGGGTGTTCTCTGTCGAGCGGATCAAGGTACTGCAGGATCGGGCCAAGGAGCGTCTGGTCGAACTCAACCTGCGCAACGTGGTGTTCCGCTGGGGCGATGGCTGGGAAGGCTGGCCGGCGCTGGCGCCTTATAACGGCATCATCGTCACGGCCGTGGCGACCGATGTGCCACAGGCCTTGCTCGATCAACTGGCGCCCGGCGGTCGGCTGGTGATTCCGGTCGGCTCAGGAGAAGTGCAGCAATTGATGCTGATCGTGCGCGAAGAAAACGGCTTCTCCCGACACGTTCTCGGGGCGGTTCGCTTCGTGCCATTGCTCAACGGGCCGCTGGCCTGAGCATTTGTTTGCCGGCGCTGAATTCCTTGCGAGAGCGCCTGTCTTACAGCGGCATCGATTGTATAAACAGGATTTATCGTCCATGAGCAAACGTGTGCGTCGAGCGATATCGCTTCATTAAAGGTAAAGCCTGTTTCGCCCGTTATACTTGCGAAGTTACATGCCGGAATCGGCATTCCACATTTTTCAGCCACCACAAAGGGAGCGGCGGGTGAGTCTCACAGTCATTGCGCAGCGTATGGGTAACACGAGCTTTCAGCGCCTGGTGACTGGCCTTGTCTTGAGCACCTTGCTGGTCGGTTGCTCCAGCACCAAATCGAGCAACGTGCGGGTCGTCGATCGCAACAATGCGGTGGCCCAGCGTCCTACAGTGACGACCGGGCAGTATGTAGTCCGTCCGGGCGACACAATGTTTTCGATCGCGTTTCGCTACGGCTGGGACTACAAAGCCCTCGCTGCCCGGAACAATATTCCTACGCCGTACACGATCCATCCGGGTCAGACGATTCGCTTCGATGGCCGCCCTGGTTCAACGTCGACCGCGGTGGTGAGCAACAGCGGTTCTGCGCCGTCTTCGTCGAGCAAAACCACGATAATCCGGCGCCAGGCGAATGGCACGACGACCACCACAACCACCGGTTCCGGGGCGACTTCTGCGGCCGTTGTACCGTCCGTCGCCAACAAGCCGGCACCGGCTCCATTGCCTCCACCGGGCCCGGCCCCGACCGGCTGGGGATGGCCATCTAATGGCATTCTGATTGGTAAATTCTCTTCAAACGGTAGTTTGAATAAAGGAATTGATATCGCCGGGGATTTGGGACAGCCTGTTTTAGCTGCGTCTGATGGGACGGTGGTTTACGCCGGGAGTGGCTTAAGGGGCTACGGCGAATTAGTCATCATCAAACACAGTGAAACCTACGTCAGTGCTTACGGACACAACCGTCGGCTGTTGGTACGGGAGGGGCAGCAGGTCAAAGTCGGACAGACAATTGCCGAAATGGGGTCAACGGGTACAGACCGGGTGAAACTGCATTTTGAGATTCGCCGACAAGGTAAACCTGTAGATCCGCTGCAGTTCCTGCCAAGACGTTGATTTGCAGACCAGCCTGTTCCGTCGCGTAGAGGGGACAGGCTCCAGCGTTGCCAAGGATAAAGGCGTCGCTTGAGCTTGGGGTCGAACTCACCAAAGGACTATAACAATGGCTCTCAGTAAAGAAGTGCCGGAGTTTGACATCGACGATGAGGTTCTCCTGATGGAGACCGGCATCGATTCGGATTCGATGTCGAATGATGAAGGGGCTGCTCCACCTTCCGTTCGTGCCAAATCCAAACACTCCGCTTCACTTAAGCAACACAAGTACATCGACTACACCCGGGCACTCGATGCCACGCAGCTGTACCTCAACGAAATCGGCTTTTCCCCATTGCTCTCCCCGGAAGAAGAAGTTCATTTTGCGCGCTTGTCGCAAAGTGGCGATCCCGCCGGGCGCAAGCGCATGATTGAAAGTAACCTGCGGCTGGTGGTCAAAATCGCCCGGCGTTACGTCAATCGGGGGCTGTCGCTGCTGGATCTGATCGAAGAGGGCAACCTCGGGCTGATCCGGGCGGTGGAAAAGTTCGATCCCGAGCGCGGCTTCCGCTTCTCGACCTACGCGACCTGGTGGATCCGTCAGACCATCGAGCGCGCGATCATGAATCAGACCCGGACCATCCGGCTGCCGATCCATGTGGTCAAGGAGCTCAACGTGTACCTGCGGGCTGCACGGGAGCTGACGCAAAAACTCGATCACGAACCTTCACCCGAAGAAATCGCCAACCTGCTGGAAAAACCGGTGGGCGAGGTCAAGCGCATGCTGGGCCTGAACGAGCGGGTTTCTTCGGTCGACGTCTCGCTGGGTCCGGATTCGGATAAAACCCTGCTGGACACCCTCACGGATGACCGTCCGACCGATCCATGCGAACTGCTGCAGGACGACGATCTGTCGCAGAGCATCGATCAATGGCTCTCGGAGCTGACCGACAAGCAACGCGAAGTGGTGGTACGCCGCTTCGGCCTGCGCGGTCACGAGAGCAGCACGCTGGAAGATGTAGGCCTGGAGATCGGCCTGACCCGGGAACGGGTGAGACAGATCCAGGTGGAAGGCCTCAAGCGCCTGCGTGAAATCCTCGAGAAAAACGGCCTGTCGAGCGAGTCGCTGTTTCAATAAGCGCCTTGCATGATCGCCACAAAAAGCCCCGACTGGTTCGGGGCTTTTTGTTTTCTGCGGCAAAGCGGTTTGCTTCCCCGGGTTTGTAGTCTCGCGTTGTAAGCCCTGGCTTACTCTTTCGTAAGTGTTCGCTATTTTTACACTGCGGCAGACGTCCATTATGCTTGCTGAATATGTTCAACTGATTGATTTATATGGTTATTTTTAAATATTAAGTGCTTATGACAGCGTGTTTTAGCTGAGCAGGCCGGTTGCGGCTGTCAGGGAAATCTCTAGTATCTGGGTTGTGTCGACGGACAGACACGCCCTTCAAGGAAGAGGGGAAAGGACATCGCAGGACGCGATTCATCAGGACGATGAAAAGGAACACAGGGAATAGGGAAAAAATGTGGGCGGGTCAAACCGCCCCTTTTTTTTGCCTGAAGAAAAGCAAAATCCGGAAAAGCAAAAAGGCCCGCAAGGGGCCTTTTCTTCAAACGCGGGACAGATCAGCGTTCGAGGTCTTTGATCTTGCCTTTGACGCCATCCCACTCTTCGGCATCCGGCAGCGATTCTTTCTTCTCGGTGATGTTCGGCCAGATCTCCGCCAGCTCGACGTTCAGTTGAATGAACTCTTGCATCTCTTCCGGGACTTCATCCTCGGAGAAAATGGCTACGGCCGGGCATTCTGGTTCGCACAGGGCGCAGTCGATGCACTCATCCGGGTGAATCACCAGGAAGTTCGGGCCTTCGTAAAAGCAGTCCACCGGACAGACTTCTACGCAGTCGGTGTACTTGCACTTGATGCAGTTGTCGGTGACGACGAAGGTCATTTCTAATTTTCTCCTCAGGCGGCGGCAGCGTTGCCCCTTCACGGTTGGGGTCGCCAGGTTCGGGAGCGATGTCTGCCAGCCAGGCTATTAGCCAGCAGCATCCCAAACCGCGCGAGATTCTAACAGCTTGAAGCCTTTTGCGTTATATCCGGTTCATCGGTGCTTAGATCCGGTTCTTTAGTGCATAGAGCATTTCGAGCGCACGGCGCGGTGTCATGTCGTCTATGTCCAGTTTAGCCAACTCATCCAGCACCGGATGCGGCAGGCTGGCGAACATGTCGCTTTGTTGCGGCGTCGCCGGTTTGCCCTTGGCGGCCGGTTTAGGCGCTTCATGCGGCAGAGCAGTATCTTCCAGGCGGCTCAGGTGCTCACGGGCGCGCACGATCACTTCGCTCGGCACACCCGCCAGTTGCGCCACGGCCAGACCATAACTCTGGCTGGCCGGCCCCGGCAGCACGTGGTGCAGGAACACGATGCGTTCGTTGTGCTCGGTTGCATTGAGGTGCACGTTGGCCACCAAGGGCTCGGCTTCCGGCAGCACGGTCAGTTCGAAATAGTGCGTGGCAAACAGCGTGTAGGCGCGCAGGTGCGCCAGTCGCTCGGCTGCCGCCCAGGCCAGGGACAGACCGTCGAACGTGCTGGTGCCGCGACCCACTTCGTCCATCAGCACCAGGCTGCGCTCGGTGGCGTTGTGCAGAATGTTGGCGGTTTCGCTCATTTCCACCATGAAGGTCGAGCGCCCACCGGCCAGGTCGTCGCTGGAACCGATCCGGGTGAAGATCCGGTCCACCAGCGACAGTTCGCAGCTGGCCGCCGGCACGAAGCTGCCGATATGCGCCAGCAGCACGATCAGTGCAGTCTGGCGCATATAGGTGGATTTACCACCCATGTTCGGGCCGGTGATCACCAGCATGCGGGTGTTGTCATCCAGGCTCAGGTCGTTGGCCACGAACGGCGTGGTCAGTACCTGCTCGACCACCGGGTGACGACCCTGGGTAATGCGCATGCACGGTTCGCTGACGAAGGTCGGGCAATTCAGGTCGAGGTTCAGTGCTCGTTCGGCAAGGTTGCTCAGCACATCCAGTTCAGCCAGCGCGCCAGCGGTGTCCTGCAACGGCGGCAACTGACTGATCAGATCTTCCAGCAGCGCTTCGTAGAGCATTTTTTCGCGAGCCAGGGCGCGGCTCTTGGCCGACAACGCCTTGTCTTCGAACTCTTTCAGCTCAGGCGTAATGAAGCGCTCGGCGCCCTTGAGGGTCTGACGACGGATGTAGTCCGCCGGTGCCGATTCAGCCTGCTTGCTCGGCAGTTCGATGAAGTAGCCGTGGATGCGGTTGTAGCCGACCTTCAGGTTGGCCAGGCCGGTACGAGCCTTTTCCCGCGCTTCCAGATCGATCAGGAACTGGCCGGCGTTTTCGCTCAGCGATTGCAGCTCGTCGAGTTCGCTGTCGTAGCCGGTTTTCAGCACGCCGCCGTCACGGATGACCGCCGGTGGGTTGTCGATGATGGCTTTTTCCAGCAGCGCTGCCAGTTCGGGGTAAGTGCTGGTGGTGGTCGCCAGACGTTGCAGATGCGGCGCTTCCAGATCGGTCATCGCCACTTGCAGTTCAGGCAGGGCGCCAAGTGCATCACGCAGGCGGGCAAGGTCGCGAGGACGGGCATTGCGCAGGCCGATCCGCGCCAGAATCCGCTCGATGTCGCCGATTTCCTTGAGCTGCGGTTGCAGGCTTTCAAAGCGATAGCGGTCAAGCAGGCAAGTGATCGAGGTCTGGCGTGCGAGCAGTACGGTCAGGTCGCGTAGCGGACGGTTCAGCCAACGGGTCAGCAAGCGGCTGCCCATGGCGGTCTGGCAACGGTCGACAACCGATTGCAAGGTGTTGTCGCGGCCACCGGCCAGGTTGGTGTCGAGTTCCAGGTTGCGGCGGCTGGCGCCGTCCAGCACCACGGTGTCGTCCAGCCGTTCATGACGCAGGCTGCGCAGGTGGGGCAGGGCGGTACGCTGGGTTTCCTTGGCGTACGCCAGCAGGCAACCGGCGGCGCCGATGGCCAGGGTCAGGGTTTCGCAGCCGAAGCCTTTGAGGTCCTGGGTGGAGAATTGCTGGCAAAGACTTTTCAGCGCCGAATCACGCTCGAAATCCCACGGCGCGCGGCGACGAACGCCACGGCGTTTTTCCGCCGGCAGATCTTTTGGCCAGTCATCCGGGATCAACAGCTCGACCGGGTTGACCCGCTCAAGCTCCGCCAGCAGGTTTTCCCAGCCCTTGATCTCAAGCACCGTGAAGTTGCCGCTGGTGATGTCCAGTACCGCCAGACCGAACAGACGCTCGTCCCCCAGCACCGCCGCGATCAGGTTGTCGCGACGCTCATCAAGCAGTGCCTCGTCGCTGACCGTGCCCGGGGTGATGATCCGCACCACCTGACGTTCCACCGGGCCCTTGCTGGTGGCCGGATCACCGACCTGCTCGCAGATCACGACCGACTCGCCGAGCTTGACCAGTTTCGCCAGATAACCTTCCGCCGCGTGATATGGAATCCCGCACATCGGAATAGCCTGCCCCGCCGATTGCCCACGGGCAGTCAGGGTGATGTCCAGCAACTTGGCCGCCTTCTTCGCGTCTTCGTAGAAGATCTCGTAGAAGTCGCCCATGCGGTAGAACATCAGCTGGTCCGGGTGCTGATTCTTCAGGCGCCAGTACTGCTGCATCATCGGGGTGTGGGAGGACAGGTCGGAGACGGCTTTATTCATCGGATTGTCAGGTAACTCGTTGGAAGGTGTGGGGCAAAAGCGGGGCAGTCGCCGGGCTTTTCCGCGATGGGCGCAAGGTTACCATGGGCGGTCTGTCGGACGCAGGCATCGCGGCCGGGTGACAGCTATCTGGCGTAAAAAGCTCGATTATGCACGATTTATGCAAATCAGCATTTGTCTTCCCGAAAAACTTCAAGCACTATGCGCGTTATGCAAAAACGCAACGTATCCTCCGTCTTAAGAGCACTGCTCGATCAGCACGGGATCTCCCCCACGGAGCTCCACCGTCGCACCGGCGTGCCTCAATCCACTCTCTCGCGGATTCTCAGCGGGAAGATCGTCGATCCTTCGGATAAACACATCTCGAAGATTGCCGAGTACTTCGCCGTGAGCACCGATCAGTTGCGCGGGCGCGCAGATGTTGCGCCGGTCGCCGGCGGCGGGCGCGAGGAGTTGCATTCCGAACTCAAGGACATAAGCCTGTGGGACGATGACACGCCCGTCGATGACGACGAGGTGTCGGTGCCCTTCCTTCGCGAGGTTGAATTGGCTGCTGGATCAGGAAGATTCGTCATCGAAGAGAGCGAACGCTCTAGCCTGCGCTTTGGAAAGCGCAGCCTGCGCCATAATGGTGTGCAGTTCGACCAGGCCAAATGCGTGACCGTACGGGGCAACAGCATGTTGCCGGTGCTGCGTGACGGCGCCACTGTCGGTGTCAACGCGGGCAAGTGCGGGATCGGCGACATTGTCGATGGCGACCTTTATGCGATCAATCACAATGGTCAATTGCGGGTGAAGCAGCTCTATCGCCTGCCTACCGGTATCCGCCTGCGCAGCTTCAATCGCGATGAGCATCCGGACGAGGACTACAGCTTCCAGGATATGCAGGAAGAACAGATTGTCATCCTCGGTCACGTCTTCTGGTGGGGCATGTACGCCCGATAACGACCCCTCTCTCAGACAAAACCCGCCCATGGCGGGTTTTTTTTCGCCAGTAGAAAAGCGGACAACCCTTGATTGGCGGGGCTTCCATGCATCCGCGCATTTCTTGTGCATAAATAAATGCATTTACGCATTGACTGGATATGCATACATGCATATTCTTGCCACCAAGCCGCTCGACAAAGCGGCTGGCAACAACAGCTCTTTAGTTCCACAAGAACAGGCAGCGATGAACCGGCCTCAACGGTTCAGAGGGTTGGCAACTGACCCGGGTGTGCAGCGTAAAGCACCAGAAGCAGTTATCCGGCGGGCAGGGACCGCGGTCGGAAAAACAATTTGAACGGACTCGTACCGCGCCAGTAGCGCCGAAAAGTCAGCGTCCTTCACGTACACAGGATTGAAGGAAGGCAAAGGAGTGCATTACTGAAAAGCCCGGCGCATTGCCGGGCTTTTTGGAATGCTCCTCTGAGCAGATCACCTGCAATGAATATTGTGCAGAGCAGGGCCTGGTTAAACAGACAAAGGGAAATTGGAATGAATCGTTATGCATTTATGGAGTTGATGGCTGGGTACAGCTTTTATGTGGTCAACCAAATCGTGGAGGCTGAAAGTCAACCGCCATTTCCTACACAGGGAGGAGCGATGGACTACTGGATGGATGTCACCGCAAATCCAGAGGTTCAAGTTGGTTTGATATACAGGTACTCCGGCTCGGCCCCGGGCTTTTTTGAACCTGTTTACGGGGACTACCTGGCCATTGCCGCTGCACGCAAAAAGCAGCGTTTTATTATCGCAGCCGAATGGCTGACGTATAACCCGCTGCAATACCGGGTAGAGCTGGGTGCCGCAACCCCGGCAGAGGTGACGCAGTGGCAAGCCTACAAACAGTACATCGTCGACCTGACCGAGATTAACAATCAGGCCGGTTATCCAACGGCGCTCCACTGGCCGGTTGCTCCTTTCTGAGTCACTCGCCTCAGCGCGTGCGCAACTGAAGAGCCTGGCCTAAGTGCCGGGCTTTTTGGAATGCCTGCCAGGTTTCATCACGGCATTCATCTGGATCAACAAAAAACCAAGGAGTTAAACCATGAATCTCTATGCGCTGGTTGAATACAGCAAAGTCACCCAACTGAGAGAAAGTGAGGTCATCCCGGAAGCGCCAGCTTCGCCGACGTCCTTTTGGGTTGATGTCACCGGTAATAGCGAAATTCGCGTGGGTTGGTCGGCGACCTTTAATGAGGTCTGGACATTTACCCCACCTTCCGACGAAGACCTGCGCAACGAAGCCGAGCAACAGAAATGGCAACTGCTGAATTTCGCCGCCAACTGGCTGCTAATGAATTCCCTGCAGTTCAAAGTGGACCTCGGCGTCGCTTCGGCCGCGGACGAGGCTCAGTTGTTGGCGCACAAGCAGTACTCGATTGCCGTCAGCGACATCGATAAGCAGCCGGGTTATCCGGCAAATATTGTCTGGCCAGTAGCTCCTTACTGACAGCCTTGCGATGTTAACTGGCCGGGTGCGACTGTCCCAAGCGCTCTGTCAGCTCAGTTATCGAGAACGCATTGCTGAAAAGCCCGGCCACCGCGCCGGGCTTTTTGGAATGCCTGCCTCGAGAGAAAACGTTTGAACCCAACACACACCACTCATCCATCACACCAGGAGGCGTGACATGACAAACGAGCAACAAGCGTTGGCGGACATGCCGATCTGGCTGGTCATCCTGCTTGCCGTGGCGGGCGGGGTCTCCGGCGAAATGTGGCGCGCCGACAAGGACGGCGCCCGCGGCTGGCCACTGCTGCGCCGGCTGGCCCTGCGCTCCGGCGCCTGCATGATCTGCGGCGTCTCGGCGATCATGCTGCTGTACGCCGCCGGCATGTCGATCTGGGCCGCCGGCGCCTTCGGCTGCCTGACCGCCATGGCCGGTGCCGACGTCGCCATCGGTCTCTACGAACGCTGGGCCGCCAAGCGCATCGGCGTCTGCGAAGTACCTCCGCGCGACCCACAGTAACCCCTTCACTTTCTTGTCTCGCTGCACGCCGTGCGGCGGGACTGCGCGTGGACATTTGAAAAGGAGGTCATGCATGCCCGCACCGATCCGGCAGCCATCGCAGCTGTTCACGGCGATGGCGACTGCCTTGCGCAATAACGTTGACCTGAACGTGCAAGTCGGCAATCGCGATGACTTTACGGCACCCGGCGACAAGGCCTGGGTGTTGATCGATATCGAACGAAATGCACCGGGAGAGCGGGCAGCCAACGGGCGGATTGCCCATGTGCTGACGCTGTCGCTGCAGGTCATTCCGGCAGTTTCCGCCACGGCGTTTGTTGCCTGCGACCTGATCGCCGCACTGAAAAACCTGATCACCGACAACCGCTGGGGCCTGCCCGGCGATCAATGTGATCTGCCGATGAACATCGATGGATTGCCGTCCTTGCTCACCCGTGCTGATCAACAGAGCAAAGCCTGGACGCTGTCGTTCAACCAGACCCTCTACCTGGGCCCGACCTTGCTCGACGACCCGCTCGGCACACCGAAATTCGCCCGCACCTGGGAAGTCAGCGACATCGACGACCCCGACCAATACACCTCGCTGGAGGCCTGACCGATGTTCGACGCAATACTGCGTATGCAACTGGGGCCGATCATCGAACGCCTGGCCGAGATGGAAGCGGAGATCGAAGACCTGCACCGACGCGCCGAGAGTTATTGCCGCATCGGCATCTGTCAGGAAGTCGATGCGGCGAGCAATACCTGCAAGGTCAGCCACGGAGGATTGCTCACCCCGGCCATCAAGTTCTTCAACCCGAGCGCCGGCGCACAGAGCGAGTCGCGGATTCCGAGCGTTGGCGAACAGTGCCTGCTGTTCAACTACGGCAGCGGCGAAAGCGGTGCGCAAAGCGTGGCGTTGTTCGGCTTGAACAGTGATCGGTTTCCACCCGCTGCCACCGTCCCCACGCTGACGCGACGGGTGCATGTCGATGGCAGCGAAAGTGGCTACGACGATGCCTCTCACACCCTGCACTGGCAAAACGGTCCTGTGGCTTTCAGCGGTTCTCGCGAATCCCTTGAGCTGAGCATCGGCCCCGCACGGCTGGTGATGACGCCGCAAGCGATCAACCTGCAACTGGGCGCTGTCGGCCTGACGATCGACGCCTCGGGCGTGCACTTCAGCGGCCCGCTGGTGGATCACCAGGGTCGCGTCATCAGCCCCTGAATCAAGAGCCTCCCATGATCGGAATCGATAGAAACACCGGGGCCACGGTCGACGACTGGCTGCAATTCGTGCAGCGCGCGACCCGGGCCCTGACCACGCCTTTGGGCACACGGCAGAAGCGGCCCTTGTACGGGTCGCTGATCCCCACGCTGCTGGGACAGAACCTCGGCGATGACGTTCTGCTTCTGGCGCAAAGCCACGCCGCGCAAGCGTTCTACAACGCACAGAACGGCATCGGCGATTTCCAGCCGCAAGTGATCGTCGCCAGCCGTCAGGGCGCGGGGTTGCTGCTGCGATTTGCCGGCACCTGGAAAAACCGCCAACAGACTTTCGAGGTCGTGACATGAGCATGTTGATCCCTGGTCAGAACCAACTGGCCGAACCCTCACTGATCAAGGTCGAGGCCTTCGAGGATCTGCTCGCCGAGTTCAAGGCCTTCGTCCTCGAGTACGTCGGCACCCGCTCGCCGGACAGCGCGGCGAAACTCAAGACCAGCCTGGAAAACGAAAGCGAACTGCTGACCCTGGCCCTTGAGGCTTTCTGCGTTCGCCTGCAAACCCACGAACGCAAATACAACGCCCGGATCAAGCAGATGCTGGCGTGGTGGGCGACCGGCAGCAACCTCGATGCACGGCTGGCGGACATGGGCCTGGAGCGACAGTTGCTCGACCCGGGCGACCCGGCAGCATTCCCGCCGGTGCCAGCGATTTACGAAAGCGACGATGACGCCCGGTTGCGTTATTACCTGGCGCCCCATGCCCCGGCGGCGGGCTCGCGGATGCAGTATCGCCGCGAAGTCTTCACCCTCGGCGAACGGCCGGCAGTGAAAGTCGAATCCACCGATGCCGGCGTCGTCGACGTCACCTACACCTTCGCCCCGGACGGCCTCGCTGCACAGGTCAAGGATGGCAATGGCCGCCGCACGGCCCCCGGTGAAGTGCAAGTAACTGTGCTTTCCCGAGACGCCGACGGCACACCGTCCGCCGCATTGCTCGACGGCGTGCGCCAACACTTTGCCCGACCCGATGTCTGCCCGGAAACCGACAAGGTCACCGTCAAAGCTGCGGACATTCAGCGCTACAAGATCCGCGTCGTGGCGAAGATCAACTCCGGCCCGGATTCGGGCCTGACCAAAGTCGCCGCGCAGCAGCATTTACAGGCCTACGCCGACAGTTGCCATCGCCTGGAAGGCCGGGTCGATCCGAGCTGGATCGACTACACGCTGCACAGCGCCGGCGCCGTGCAATTGCAGATTCTTGAACCGCTGACGCCGATCGTATGTACCGCGTTTCAAGCGCCGTACTGCACGGCGGTCGAGGTTGAGGTTCAGACACTATGACGGACCAGACACCGCGTCCGACCTTGCTGCCGGCCAACAGCTCGGCGCTGGAGCGGGCACTCGACATCGGCTTCAGCACATTGCTTGACCGCATCGCGCCACCGTTTCCCGAGCTGATGAACCCGAGTTCGACGCCCGTCGCGTTCCTGCCGTATCTCGCGGCGGATCGCGGCGTGGCCGAATGGAGCACCGACGCACCGGAAGCGGAAAAGCGCCTGACCGTCGAACTGGCCTGGCCCACCGCGCGCCAGGCCGGCACCCGCAAGGCGCTGGAGAACGCGGCCAAGGGTTTGCAACTCAGACCCGAAATCCGCGCCTGGTACGAACAGACTCCACCGGGCGAGCCTTACAGCTTCTCCGTGCGGGCCTTCAGCGAACAACCCTACAGCGAAGAAATCGACGCCCGTCTCGACCGACGCCTGGCCGATGCCAAGAGCGAACGGGACGTGCTGTCGGTGTCCGTCGGCCTCAGCGCCTTCGGCTCTCATGTGATCGGTGCCGCGACGTTCTGCGGCGAACTGACCACGGTCTACCCGGTGTTCCTCGAAGGACTCGAAACCTCCGGCAAAGCCTTCATGGCGGCCGCTCTCTACACCGTCGAAACATCCACTATTTATCCTCAGGGGGCCTGAATGGCTGACTATTACACCCTGCTAACCAACGCAGGGATTGCCTACGAAACCGCCTGCAAGGCAGCGGGCGTGCCGATCAAGCTGACGCAGATTTCCGTCGGTGATGGCGGTGGCGCGGTCTACAACCCGGCCGCGACGGCTACCGCGCTCAAGCGCGAAGTCTGGCGCGGACCGCTCAACGCGCTGTTCCAGGACGAGAAAAATCCGAGCTGGCTGCTCGCCGAAGTCACCATTCCGCCGGATGTCGGCGGCTGGTATGTGCGTGAAGCCGGGCTGTGGACCGACACCGGTATTCTCTACGCCATCGTCAAATACCCTGAGTCGTTCAAGCCGGTTCTGGCCACGTCCGGCTCGGGCAAAGAGTTCTACATCCGCTCGATTTTCGAGACCAGCAATGCTTCGCTGGTGACGCTGCTGATCGATGACACCGTGGTCAAGGCTACCCGCGCCTGGGTCATGAGCTACCTCGCCGAAGAACTCGGCAAACTCGATGGCAAACAGTCAGTACGTGTCGCCGCCACCGCCAACGTGGTGTTGAACGGTGCGCAGCAGATCGATGGTGTGGCGGTGATTGCGGGTGACCGCGTGTTGCTGCCGAGCCAGACTCTGGCGAAAGACAACGGTCTATGGATCGTCGCCAACGGTGACTGGACTCGGGCCAACGATGCCAACGTCAGCGCCAAGGTCACGCCAGGCCTGACGGTGATGGTGGAAGAGGGCACGCTCAACGGCGATTCGCTGTGGCACCTGACCACCAACGCGCCGATCACCCTCGGTACTACCGCGCTGACATTCAAGATGCTGGCCGGGCGCACGGGGATTGCTGCCGGTACCTACAAGAGTCTGAGCGTCGACGAGTATGGCCGCGCGACGGCCGGCTCGAATCCCGACACGCTGTCCGGGTTTGGCATCAAAGACTCCTATACCAAGGCTGAAGTCGAAGCGCTGATTGCCAAGGCGTCGGCATTGCCGGTGGGCTCGATCGTGGCGTTCCCCGTTGATACGCCGCCACCGGGTTTCCTGGAGCTGGATAACAGCGTCAAGAGCAGCGCGACCTATCCGGACTTGAGCGCCTATCTGGGCGGCAAGTTCAACAAGGGCGATGAGGGTGTCGGGAATTTCCGTTTGCCTGAAGCGCGCGGGGAGTTCTTGCGCGGTTGGGATCATGGGCGTGGGGTGGATGTCGGCCGAGCGATCGGAAGTTCCCAGCTCGATTCCTTGCAGAACATAAGCGGCTATATCGACGGCAATCTGGATATCAGAACGGCCAGTGGCGTATTTGGACTATCGAACCCTAACCCGGTACCGGTCTCTACAAACGGATCAAACGGGTTTCATTCCGCGAGTTTCGATGCTTCCAAAGTGGCGCGTACTTCGACGGAAACTCGTGGCCGCAACGTCGCCGTCATGTGGTGCATCAAGGCCTGGAACGCCCCGGTCAATCAGGGAAACATCGACGTAGCGGCACTGGTCAAGGAGGTCTCACGCCTCGGTTCGGCCGTTCCGGTGGGCGCTGTCATGGCATTTCCAACGGGGATTGTGCCGCCCGGCTTTCTTGAGCTGGATGGCAGTGTGCAGACCATTGCGACTTATCCGGATCTGGCGACTTACCTCGGTACGACCTACAACAAAGGTGATGAAGGTACGGGCAATTTCCGTTTGCCGGATTCGCGCGGTGAATTCCTTCGGGGCTGGGATCATGGTCGTGGCGTGGATGCAGGCCGCAACGTCGGTACCGCACAGGCCGACATGCTCAAGGCGCACAACCACTCGATCTCGTCCACCGGCAACGAAATGGTTCAGGGCAATGCCTCCGGGCTGGCTGTTACCAATTGGCGCGCCTCTCAGGGGGTGACCGGAAGTGCCGGTGGAACTGAAACCCGTCCGCGCAACGTCGCCGTCATGTGGTGCATCAAGGCCTGGAACGCGCCGATCAATCAGGGCAGCATCGACGTAGCCGCACTGGCCAAGGAAGTCTCGCAGCTGAAATCGTCTGTTCCGGTGGGTGCTGTTCTGTCGTTCCCAATGGGTGTCGTGCCTGCCGGCTATCTGGAACTGGATGGCAGTGTGCAGAGCATTGCGACCTATCCGGATCTGGCAGCCTATCTCGGTACTACGTTCAACAAGGGCGATGAAGGTGCCGGTAACTTCCGCTTGCCGGAATCACGTGGGGAGTTCTTGCGTGGTTGGGACCATGGGCGGGGTATCGATGTCGGTCGCAGTGTCGGCAGCTATCAGGCAGGCACGAAAACCCAGGGCGATGACGGCACGGCGCCAGCTGTTCAAGGTATCGGCAACTCCAGTTTGATCGATGCCGATCCGGCTCCTGGCTTCAGTGGTGATATTTACTACACCGCTACCGACGTCACCGTTAAGAACTTTACTAACGCGTTCTGGAAAACGGTTCGCCCACGCAACCTTGCCGTCATGTGGTGCATCAAAGCCTGGAACGCACCGGTCAATCAGGGAAGCATTGATATTGCTGCATTGGCTGCCGAGACCAGACTGACTCGGCTCAACGGTGCAGAAGTAGGTGCCGCGCGTAACCTGAGAGTATCGCTGCCTGCTGCCGCGTCGGTTGCAACGCTTACCGCTGATCAACTGATTGTCGAGCAACCGGGCATTGCCCAATACAAGTTGTCGGATCTCAATCTTTCGATCAATTTGGCAAGTATCGGTGCGGGGGGAATGGACACGGGGGCAGCCCCGATAAGTGGAACCATTGGCATCTACGTTATTTACAACCCGGATACAAAGCTTGCCAAGTTGCTCGGGGTCAATGCGACAACTGCAGTTTTACCAGAAGTTTACGGCGGCACTAATATGCCCGCGGGATATACCTCCAGCGCGTTGGTTAGCGTTTGGCAGACTAATGCCAGTGGTCAGTTGGTCGCAGGTACTCAGATTGACCGCTCGGTTGCAACTGAGGCAAAGAAATTTTTAACCAATGGTTTGGCGTCCGTATTCACAGCGCTTTCGCTGATCGGTTTTGTTCCGCGAAATGCCAAAACGGTTGGCGGGTATGTCCATGTGATCACCAGCTTAACCAATCCTGCGGGTAGTTATATAACGCTGTGTTCGGATTCGGCAGGCTCTGGCTCAGTTCTATTTGGTTCTGGTGGGGCTTCAAACATGGGAAGTGTTGCAGCGTATTCCGGCCTGGTGTTGACGAGTGGGCAGACACTCTACTACTCGGTGACCAACGCCCCGTCGAACAATTACTGCTACGTGACCTCTTATACTTTCTAGGATTTACTTATGTATCGAGCATATTCAAATAATGGTGCGTCGTTGCGTTTTGTCGAGCCTGACTGGGTATTAAGTGAAAGCGAAGTTCTGTTTGATCACGAGCCCACCATTCAAGAGCTTGAAGCCGCTTTTGGATTTGACGCAGCGCAAGTAGAGCGCAGTCGACTGGCGCTGCTGATCGCAGAAGAGCGCTACCGACGTGAGGGTACCGGCGTTGTTGTCGATGGACTGTCGATTGGTACGACGCGAGACAGCCAGGCTTTGATTGCCGGCACCGGTCTATCTGCCGTCCTCAATCCTGAATACTGCTGCAACTTCAAGACCATGACCGGCTTTGTCGAGATCAGCGCGACGCAGATCATTGCGATTGCCACGACCGTCCGAGCGCACGTACAGGCCTGCTTTGACCGGGAGAAAGCATTGCTTGATTCGGTCTCTGCGGGTACCTACCGAGAAAAAATGCTGGCCGAGGGCTGGCCGGATTCCTTGCAGGCTGATTTCGCAGCTCTGAAATAAACGCCCCGCACTCCGGGGCGTTTTCTTATCCGCCCAATACATTCAACACCCGCCAAGCCCCTCCCTTTGAGGGGCTTTCCCGTTTATGGAGAAACGAAAAATGGCAACCCGCCAAACCTACACCGTGCTCGTTCCATTCCCCACCGGCGGTGGGCACTGGTCGAGCGTCGGCCAGGAACTTGATCTGCTCGATGTCGAGGCCAGTGCCCTGCACAGCGCCGGTCGACTGGAGCTGAAAACACCTACCACCAAGGCCGTGAAGGCCGCTGCCAAGAAGGCTGACTGACTATGGCTGAGGTTCTGAACTTCGAGCACAACGGCATTACCGTCAATGCCACCGAATCCCCCGAGGCCATGGGTGGCCTGGGTGACAATGTTATCGGTCTGGTCGGCACCGCGCCGAAAGCCGATCCGCTGATTCCGCGCAACGCACCGTTTCGCATCAACAGCTTCACCACCCACGCGCTGCTGGACCCGACCGGTTCGGAAGAGGGCACCCTGTACCACGCCGTTTACCAGATCCTCAAAGTGGTCAAGGTGCCGGTGTACGTGGTGATCGTCGAAGCGGGCGCAACCCCGGCCGATACCGTCAATGCGGTAATCGGCGGTGTTGAGCCAGCCACTGGCCGCAAGCTTGGTCTGGCGGCACTGGGCAGCGTCCCGGAAGACCTGACTATCATCGGCGCGCCGGGCTTCACCGGCACCAAGGCTGTGGCCGGCGAGTTCGCCTCGTTCGGCAAGCGCATCAAGGCCCGTGTGGTACTGGACGGCAAGGATGCTTCGGTCGCTGACCAAGTGTTGTACAGCAAGGATCTGGGCGGCGCCGACCTCGGTTTCGACCGTTGCCTGGTGGTGCACAACATGCCCGCCGTGTACTCGAAAGCGGCGAAGAAAAACGTCTTCCTCGCGCCGTCGAGCCTGGCGATTGCCGCGCTGGCCAAGGTCAAGCAATGGGAAAGCCCGGGCAACCAGGTGACCTACGCCGAAGACGTGTCCCGCATCGTGGAATACAACATCCTCGACACCTCCACCGAAGGCGATCTGCTCAACCGCTATGGCGTCAGCTACTACGCCCGCACCGTGCTGGGTGGCTTCTCGCTGCTGGGCAACCGCTCGATCACCGGCAAGTTCATCAGCTACGTCGGTCTGGAAGACGCCATCAGCCGCAAGCTGGTGAAGGCCGGCCAGAAAGCCATGGCCAAGAACCTGACCAAGTCGTTCATGGATCAGGAAGTCAAACGCATCAACGACTGGCTGCAAACCCTGGTCGCCGACGAAACCATTCCTGGCGGCAGCGTCTACCTGCACCCGGAACTCAACAGCGTCGAGAAGTACAAGAACGGCACTTGGTACGTGGTCATCGACTACGGCCGCTACGCGCCGAACGAACACATGGTTTATCAACTCAACGCCCGCGATGAAATCATCGAGCAGTTCCTGGAGGACGTTCTCTAATGTTTACCAACCGCGTAAGACAGGCCATCGCGGCCACCCTGCAAGGCCTGCCGTTGTCGGCGACCGTGGAAGAGTTCACCCCGCCGAAGATCGATTTCGAGATGGAAGGCATGACGGGCGGGCGCTTCATCGTCGAGGAAATGGCCAAGAGCGCCAAGCCGCTGAATGCCACGCTCAAGCTGCAAGGCACCGGCGCAGAAGTGCTGCTGGCGATGGGCGTGAAGCTGGGCGACGACATTCTGCTGAACGTGCGTGAAGCCGGTCAGGATCAGGACGGCAACACCTGGTTCACCTATCACACCGTCGGCGGCAAGCTGAAATCTCTGGCTGAAGATGCCTTGAAAATGGGCAGTAAAGCCATCACCACGCTGGAACTCTCCTGCCGCACCTACAACCGTCTGGAAAACGGCATTCCGGTGATCGACATCGACGTGCGCACCCAGAAGTTCGTGCTCAACGGCGTCGACATCCTTGGTGATGCCCGCCGTGCGGTGCTGATGCCGTAAGCCTTTTCGGCGCATCAAGCACACACCCTGTGGGCGCTCACGCCCACAGGGATCTTCAAGAACACCCAAGGAATTCCTTTCATGTCGTGGATGCCACCCCAGCATGACCTGTTGTCGCCGATCACCGGTGACGACGGCTCGCAGATCGCAACGATCCAGCTCAAGCCTTTGTTCTACGCCGCCCAGAAAGACGCGCTGGAACGTGCCGGCGACGACGAAGACGATCAGTTCTTCGAACTGGCGCTGCTGGCCACCGGGTTGTCGGTCAAGGAACTCGACCAGCTCAAACGTCCGGACTACGTAACCATTGCGCAGTACGTGCACGAGATGTCGACCCGTCCGGCGTCGTACTTTCTCGACCAGGTCGAAGACGCGGAAAAAACCGACGATCCCGACCAGGTGCAACTGCTGCAACCGCTCGCTGTCACCGGCCGCACCGTGACCTCGCTGAGCCTGGAAATGCCGGCGCTGCGGGCCACCAAAGTGATGAAGAAACTGAAAACGGCCAAGGAACGCGCCGAGTTCATCACCGCCCATTGCACCGGCCTGATGATCCCCGATCTGGCCCTGATGACTGTCCCGGACTGGACACAATTGCAGGTGCGCATCGACGATTTTTTAAACCAGCCGGCGGCCTTCTTTCAGAGCGCGACATCGAAGTAATCCTCGATATCGTGCCGCTCATTTACCCGGTAAGTGAGGCGGAAATTCTGGAGTGGGACGCCGAAAAGGCGTTGCGCCGCTACGACATAGCGATCACTCGCCTTGGCGTGAAACAGGAGTAGAGCGGCATGGCAGATACGAAGTATGCGCCTATGCTCGCCAGCGAGACTGGAAGCATGGCGTTCGGCAACGCCAGACTGGCGGGCGGATCGATAGCGCCCGACAGCCTCGGCACACCGCTGGTGGATTTGAGTCTGGCACTGGCTATGGCCAGTGCGGATATTCGTTTACTGACCCAGGAACAGATCAAGCTTCGAGAGCTGTTGGCCAATCAGCAATCGCTGTTCAAGGTGAGTGCTGCATCCCCGGCTGCAAGCGCCGAACCAAAGTCAAAACTCAAGGCCGAGATCGAGCAGCGTCCACCTCCTAAGCTCATGCAACCAGCCATGGCCAACGAGACGGCGCTTGTCGAACTCAATCAGTTGCTCAAGCTGAGCAGTGATCAGCTTCAAGCGCACTCGCAGAGCACTCTGGAACTCGCCAGCGAGAAACAGATATCCGCCAGTGGTGCGACCAACGCGGATCTGTTGCAAGTGCAGCTTGCCGGAGCCAGATCCGGCATTGCCGATGGTGCCAAAGGTGACCAGCGGGCGAACGAACTGAAGTGGTTCTCCCATGATGCCGCAATCAACGCATCGGCATTCAGGATGGACGTCAAGACGGCTGGCGAAATGCTCGCCGCGTGGCGTTCCTCGCTGAAGCTGGATCAGTATCAAAGCCAGGATCTTGCGGATGCAACGACCTACCTCGGCAATAGCGGTCTGGATGCCAAGGCCGCCGACATCGGTTCGGTGGTGCAACGTTCCGGCGAGAGTGCGATTGCCGCCGGATTGACGACCGAACAGGTCGCCGCATTGGCGGCGGCTCTACTCAATAGTGGTGCGGACAAGGAGGGCGCCAGCGCCGCGCTTAAGGGCATCACCTCGATGCTGGCCAAAGGCGGGGCGGTATCGACTGAGCAGCGAACAGCCTTGACTCAGTTAGGGCTTGATCCTCAATCGCTGTCTGAGGGTATGAGGAAGGATGCACCTGCTGTCATCAACTCGGTTCTTGCTGCACTTAACGAGCAGCCTGTGCAAGAGCGGGCAGCACTGACGAAGACGCTGTTCGGCGAAAACGACACCCGAGTTCTCGAACTGCTGAAGAAGCCGGACGATGTAAAAAACGCCTTCTCGCTGGTAGCCGACAAGCACAAGTACGCAACAACGGAGCTTGGCGCGGGCGAAGGTGCTGCGGCGAAGTCCGCAGAGGCGTTTGGCAATACTTCGCAGGGTCGCTGGAATGCGCTGGACGCAAGTCTGACCCGGTTGACCACTGCATTCGGTACGGCGCTTGCGCCCTTGGCTGACGGTGCCGCCGTAGTGCTCACCGCACTGGTCAACGGTGTGAGCGCAGCGGCAGAAACGTTCCCGGCCCTCACGGCAGGGCTGGTTCTGCTCGGCGTGGCAGCCATGCCGTTTGTGGGGGGGGCGTTGAAGTCCGGCGTGGCCTCGGTGCTCGACGTGGTTTCCACGAAACTATTGCGCCTGGCATCGGCGAGACTGCCGCCGGATATTGCCAATGTGATAGGCGGTGATGACAACGATGGCGACGGTCGCAAAAGCAGGAAGAAGGGGCGTGGATCACGCCGACGCACCCCTTCTGCTGCAAGGTCGGCCGGCACCGCTTCCATAACCCGCAGGAGCAGTCGCTTGAGTGGTGTGACGGCCAGAGTCGCACCCATGTTCGACGATGCGCTCACCCGATTCAGAATGGTTGGCGATGTTGTCAAAAGCGCCATGCCGAGTCGGCTGAGCGGGGCTGGCGCGAAAGTCATGTCATTGGCAGAGGGTTTGGGGGGCAAGCTCATGCCGTCGGTTGTCAAGGCATTGCCTGCCATCAAGGTTGGTGCACCTCTGGCCATTGCTCACGCTGCCTATAAAGGGTTGAAAGGCTGGCGCGAAGGTGATGACAAAGCGGTAAAGGGCGCGGCCGGTGAACTGGCCGGAACGGCGATTGGCGCTACGATCGGTACGTTCATTGCGCCCGGCATCGGAACCTTCATTGGTGGCACGCTGGGTGGAATAATCGGGTCCTATGTGGGGGAGCATCAGGCGACGCCGCCTGAGGACAAGCTCGCCCCGCCAGCGGAAGTCGCCAAGGACCTGTCCGCGGCGCAAATGCAAACACCAACGCCACCTCCGCAATTCACCTACGCACCTTCAGTTCATGTCAGCGGCAGCGAAATGCTCAACTCCGAGAAGCTCGGCACGATGCTTTCGCAGGTGCTGGAGTCGCACTTCACGTCCCAGTTTGTCCCGGGTGTGGCCGGCAATGCCCTCTCCATACGCCGTGACGCAGCCCTGACCGATGGAGTCGCCCAATGAAACAACAAATGGCACTGGGCAGTTTCATCTTCGGACTGTCCCGGGACTTTGCGTACAGCACGCTGTCGCGCAAATCCGAGGGTGGCTGGACTGATCTGCAGATCCTCAACAGCAAACCCAGGTCCCACCAGACAGGCCAGAAGCCCGAATCCCTGACCATCGGCGGCACCTCGATGTACGCCGTGGCGATGGAGCGGCTCGATGAGCTGCGTGCGCTGCAAGCGTTGAGAGTACCGCTGCCGTTGATTGACGGCATTGGTCGCAACTGGGGTTTGTGGCGGATCAACAGCATCGACGAAAACCAGAGCGAGGTCATCGATGACGGCACCGCGATGGTGATCAAGTGGGTCATCGGATTGTCGGAGTTCAACAATGCGTAAGGTACGAAGCGTGGCCGGTGATTCGGTGAATCTGTTGCTCTACCGCGAAACCGGTCGCAGCGATGACAGCGCCGAAGAAGCCCTGTGGGCACTCAACCCGACCCTGGCCGAGCACGGCCCGATCCTGCCGGCCGGTGTCTGGGTGACGCTGCCGGAGCTCGACTCGAAACCGGCCGCGATCAAACCGGTTCTGGCCTGGGATTAAGGAGGCTGCATGGCACAGGGATTTACACCGGCGATCGAAATCTACGGCGCTAACAAGGACCTGCTGAACCAGCGCCTGATCAGTTGGGAACACATCGATGCCGCCGGAATGGAGTCCGATCAACTGACGCTGGTGCTCGACCTGGAAGGCCTTGAAGGCTTGCCGACCCTGGGCGGAATCATAGGCTTGCGGGTGGGCTATCTGGAGACCGGGCTGGTCGAAAAGGGCCATTTCAAGGTCACTCGACTGACACCCACGCTGTTCCCGCTGCGCCTGACGCTGGTCGCGACCGCCGCGCCTTTCAGCGGCAAGGACGAAACCGGATTCAAGGAACGGCGCACGGCCAGTCATGGCCCCACGACGCTTGGCGGGCTGTTTCGCAAACTGGTTGAGCCGCACGGTTTCTCCCCGCGCGTCGATCCCGAACTGGCGCTGATCAGGATCGCTCATGTCGACCAGTCGAACGAAACCGACATGAGCTTCATCACGCGACTGGCGAAAAAGTACGACGCGGTAGCCAAACCGTTCAACGACCTCTACGTACTGGCGAAACCGGCGCAGCTCAAAACCCTGTCGGGTCAGGTGATACCGAACGTCAGGCTGTCGGTGACCCACAACAATCGGCCGGGCGATCACGCCTTCATCAGCGCCACGCTGGAAGAGACCGCCCGCACCCAGAATCAGGGTTGCAAAGTCTGCTGTTGGGACGCCAATGCCGGCAAGCAGGTGGAGGTGAAAACCGGCTCGGCGCCCTACAAGGTCATTCGCCAGAAGCAGGCCAGTGTGGAAGAAGCCAAAGCCATCGGCGAAGCCGAAGTGCGCAAGATGCTGCGCGAGAAATACAAGCTGAAAGTTACTTGCCCGGGTGATCCGCTGCTGGTGGCCGAAGGTCTGTTGGTGCTCGATGACACCTGGCCCGACTTCATGCGCGGTCGCTGGTCGATCGAGAAGGTGACTGCCAGCGGCAAGCCCGAAGAAAGCTATCGCTGCCTGATCGAAGCCAACGGCCGGGATCCCGAGGCAAAAGCCAAGGACTGATCCCCCGGTCTCACCGCCACACGCATCACTGTGGCCACTCACACATCCTGGAACGCTCCCCATGAAGATCTCCCCGATCCTCACGCAGCTGCGTGCGCAATGCCCAAGCCTTGCCGGCCATATCGCGACAGGTGTCGACCTGGCGCTTCTGCAAGGCAACCCGAATCTGCCGACACCGTCGGCTCATGTTTTACCGCTGGCCGATCTGGCCAGCGCCAGCACCGCACAGAACTCTGCCAGCCAACCGATCCGCGACCGCTTCGAAATCATCCTGGTGCTTGATGCCACGGACGCCACAAAAGCGCTGGATCTGTTGCACGACCTGCGCGCCGAAGTGTGGCGGGCGCTGGTGGGTTTCAAGCCCGGTTCCGACTACAGCGCCATCGTTTATGACGGCGGCGAAACGGTCTCGATCAACAGCAGCCGCGCGTTCTACCGGCTGCGCTTTTTTGCCGAGTTCCAGCTGGGCCGCAATCTGCCAAGTCAGCCTGCGGAGAGTTGGCACGAACGTGAACTGGACGGTTTGTCGTCCTTTACCGGGGTCACCGTGCGGGTCGATGCGATCGACCCGGCCGACCCCAACCTGAAACACCCGGGCCCTGACGGGCGCGTGGAAATGACTTTCTCTGGAGACGTAACCCCATGAGCAACCGCATCACCGTAGTGCCGGCCGCTGGCCGTGCCGTGCCGGACCCGGAAGCAGGCGACCTGCTGCCACTGGAAGGCCGTGAAGTGCTGGACAGCGCCTGGTGGCGCCGGCGTCTGGCCGACGGCGATATCACCCTCAAAACCGCAACAGCTAAACAAAAGGGAGCCAAATAATGGCGATCGGATTCAGCAACATTCCTGCGGACATTCGTGTACCGCTGTTCTATGCCGAAATGGACAACTCGGCCGCCAATAGCGCGTCCTCGTCCATGCGCCGCCTGATCGTGGCGCAGGTCAACGACAACATCGCCCCGAGCGAAGTCGGCAAACTGGTGCTGGTTTCCAGCGTGGCACTGGCCAAGAGCATTGGCGGCCAGGGCTCGATGCTGGCCTCGATGTACGAGACCTTCCGCAAGGCCGACCCGATCGGTGAGATCTGGTGCCTGCCGCTGCACAACGCCACCGGTGCCATCGCCAAAGGCGTGCTGACCCTGACCGGCACCGCGACTCAGGCTGGCGTGCTCAACCTGTATGTCGGCGGCGTCCGTGTACAGGCCACCGTGGTCAACGGTGCCACTGCTGCCCAGGCGGCTACCGCCCTGGCACAGAAAATCAACGCCACCGCCGATCTGCCGGTGAGCGCTGCAGCCGCTGAAGGCGTGGTAACCCTGAACGCCAAATGGACCGGCGAGAGCGGCAACGACATCAGCCTGCAATTCAATCGCCTGGGCAAGAGCAACGGCGAAGAAACCCCGGCCGGTCTGACCACCGCGATCACCGCCATGACCGGCGGCGTCGGTGTACCGGATCAAGTGGCTGCCGTTGCGGCACTGGGCGATGAGCCGTTCGAATTCATCACGCTGCCATGGTCCGACCTGGCGACCCTCAACACTTGGCAAGCGGTGATGGATGACAGCACCGGTCGCTGGTCGTGGGCCAAGCAACTGTTCGGTCACGTCTACAGCGCCAAGCGCGGCACCGTCGGCACTCTGGTGGCAGCCGGTCAAGCTCGCAATGACCAGCACATGACCATTCAGGCGCTGGAGCCGGGCGTTCCGCAACCGGTGTGGGTACAAGCTGCGGCACTGGCTGCACGCACTTCGGTGTTCATCTCGGCCGATGCCAGCCGCCCGACCCAGAGCGGCAGCCTGCCGGGTGTCGATCCGGCACCGGCCAGCGAGCGCTTCACCCTGACCGAGCGTCAGTCGCTGCTCAACTACGGCATCGCCACCGCGTACTACGAAGGCGGTTACGTGCGCATCCAGCGCTCGATCACCACCTATCAGAAGAACGCTTACGGCCAGGCCGACAACTCGTACCTGGACAGCGAAACCATGCACCAGTCGGCGTTCATCGTGCGTCGCCTGCAAAGCGTGATCACCAGCAAATACGGTCGCCACAAACTGGCCTCCGACGGCACCCGTTTCGGCGCCGGCCAGCCGATCGTCACCCCGGCGACCATTCGCGGTGAGCTGATTGCCCAGTACGCCAAGCTCGAACTGGAAGGCCACGTGGAAAACGCCGAGCTGTTCGCCGAGCACCTGATCGTCGAGCGCGACGTGCAGGACCCGAGCCGCGTGAACGTGCTGTTCCCGCCGGATTACATCAACGGTCTGCGCGTGTTCGCACTGCTCAACCAGTTCCGTCTGCAGTACGACGACGTCGCCTGATCGGCCCGTTTGACACTGTGATTTCAGCCCACCTTGCGTGGGCTTTTTATTTGAAGGGAGTAACACCATGGGTCAACTGATTGCAGGCACCTGCTACGTCAAGGTCGACGGTGCACAACTGACTATCAACGGCGGCTGCGAAGCCCCGCTGATGGCCGTCAAACGTGAAACCGTCGTGCCGGGTTTCTACAAGGAAACCGACATCGCGCCGTCGTTCAAAGTGACCGCGCTGCACACCGCCGACTTCCCGCTGAAGAAGCTGATCGAAGGCACCGACATCACCGTCACCTGCGAATTCAGCAACGGCAAAGTCTATGTGCTGGCCGGTGCCTACCTGGTCGAAGAGCCAGTCTCCAAAGGCGATGACGCCACCATCGAACTGAAATTCGAAGGCATCAAGGGGACCTGGCAATGAGCGGCGCCGTGAAGCTTCAGGTTGCGATCGAAGCTCACGGCGAGCCCCTGACCGAACTCGTCCTGCGCCGTCCGACGGTGCAGGAGGTGCGAGCGATCAAGGCGCTGCCGTACAAGATCGACAAGAGCGAAGAGGTCAGCCTCGACATGGACGTGGCGGCCAAATACATCGCCGTGTGCGCCGGCATTCCGCCGTCGTCGGTCAACCAGCTGGATCTGGCTGACCTCAACGCGCTGAGCTGGGCCGTTGCGAGTTTTTTCATGAGTGCGGCGTCGGAGCCATCACCGACCTGATTTCGGTCGCCTATGACCTGGCCTGGTTCTGGAAGGTTGACCCCGAACAGATGATGGCCAGGCCACTGGATGTGCTCCGCGAATCGCTGGAGCACGCGCAACGGATCAATGCGATGCAGCAGGTGCAGTGATGGCAGACGAAGAAAAGAAAGAGAAAACCTCGGTGCTGCTGACGGGCATCGATGAACTGTCGCCCAAGCTCGGTGCCCTGCGAGTAAAGGTCGAGAGTTTCAAGAAAAACCTCGAACAGACCGGCCTCGGCAAACTGGACATCAGCGGTCTGTTCAAGGGCGGCAGCGTGATTACGCCGTTCGTGGACGGCATCAAATCGGCTGCTGCGTTTCAGGGCAAGTTGACCGAAGTCAGCGAAACGGCGAAAACCGTCGATCTGCCGGAAACACCGAAAGCCGCCGCGCAGAACATGAACGTGTTCAGTGCGTCGATGGAAAAGGTCTCCGCCGCGGTGGACGCCGCACTGGTGCCGGCCGTGGGGGCGTTGGTGGTCGGGCTGGAACCGGTGCTGACCCAGGTCGGCAGCCTGCTGGCCGACAACCCGAAACTGGTCGAAGGGCTGGCGGCGGGGGCGATTGCGTTTTCTGCCATGCAAACCGCCGTCACCGGTGCGACACAGGTGTTCGACGTGATGAGCATGGTGCTCAAGACCAATCCGATCATGTTGATCGCCATGGGCATTGCCGTGGCGGCCGGTTTGATCGTGGCCAACTGGACACCGATTTCCGCGTTCTTCACCGGATTGTGGGAGGGCGTGAAAAACGCCGGGGCGAGTGCAATGGCGACGTTGCGTTCGGTGCTCGACTGGCGGCCGCTGGAGGCACTGGCGGCGCTGTGGGAACCGGTCACGGGTTTCTTCTCGGGGATCTGGGACAAGGTCAAGGCCGTGACCGCGCCTGTGATCGACTTCTTCAAGTCGGTTTTCTCGTGGTCGCCCGCGGGCCTGATCCTGGAAAACTGGGGGCCGTTGACCGGTCTGTTTTCGGCGATCTGGGAATTGCTCAAGGCCTTGAGTGTGCCGGTGATGTCGTTCCTCAAAGGTCTGTTCGACTGGACGCCGCTGGGCATGATCATCAACAACTGGGGCGCGATCACCGGCTTCTTCGCCTCGATCTGGGCCTCGCTGCAACCGGCGGCGCAAGCCATCAAGGATTTCTTCGGCACCTTGTTCGACTATTCCCCGCTGGGGATGATCGTCAACAACTGGGGCGCCATCGTGACGTTCTTCGAACCGATCTGGGCCACGCTGCAAGCCTCGGCACAGCAGGTCAAAAGCTTCTTCCAGAGTCTGTTCGAATGGTCGCCGCTGGAGCAGATCGCCCAGTACTGGCAGCCGATCAGCGAAGTGTTTTCGGCGCTGTGGGGCGTGGTGCAGGCGCTGGCCGCACCGGTGCTGGAGTTCCTGCACAACATGTTCGAATGGACACCGTTGGGGCAGATCATCAAGAACTGGGGACCGATCACCGAGTGGTTCGGCGAGTTGTGGCAAAAGCTGCAAACCGTCATCGCTCCGATCAAGGAACTGTTCGACGGTGGCTTCGCCGGGCTGATCGCCAAGGTCACCGGCAAGGTCGAAACCCTGACCCAGGCGCAACGCCAGACCAATGCCGAAGGCAAGGGTGAACTGGCGCCGGCATTCTTCGGAGCCAGCTCGAAACCCGAGGGCGGCAGTGCGTTGCAGGGCGGTTCTTTGCCGCAATCCTCCAGCGCACTGATCCAGCAAAGTGCTGCCAACAACCGCACGCAACTCGAAGGCGGCCTGACGGTGCGCTTCGAAAATGCACCGGCGGGGTTGCGCACCGATCAACCGCAAACCAATCAACCGGGGCTGGCGCTCAGTTCGCGCATCGGCTATCGCTCGCTATCGGCAGGAGGTTCCAATGAACTGGCGTGACCGTTTGTTGCCGGCATCCTTTCGGGGTGTCGGCTTCTGGATCGACCAGGCGAAAACCCCGGTCGGTCGCAAGGGGCAATTGCACGAATACCCGCAGCGCGACCTGCCGTTTTTCGAGGATCTCGGCCAGCAGGCCAAGACCCACGACCTGACGGCGTTCATCATCGGTGCCGATTGCCTGGAGCAGCGCGACAAGCTGCTCCAGGCCCTGGAACAGGGCAGCGGCGAACTGGTGCACCCGTGGCTGGGGCGCTTGCAGGTCAAGGTCGGCGAGTGCGACATGACCCACACCCGCCAGGACGGCGGGATGGTGACCTTCACCCTGAAGTTCTACCCGGACCGGCCGCTGCCGTTTCCGACCGCGACGGTCAGCACGCAAAAAGTCCTGCTGATCAAGGCCGACGGTTTGCTCGGCTCGGCGGTGGCGCGCTTCGAACAGGCGATGACCCTGATCAAGGCGGCGCGGATCGGCATCGCCAATCTGCGCAACAGCCTCACCGGCGTGTATGACGTGATCAAGGAACAACTCAAACCTTTGATCGCGCAGTACAAGCAGATCACCGAACTGGTCAGGGCCGTCAAGGAGCTGCCCAAGGAAGTGGCGGCGGAGTTCAAGGGTTTGCTCGGCGATATCAAAGAGCTGAAGGAATTCGCGAAGGAGGGCTACCGTGGCGTGATTGCCGACGTGTCCCAACAACTCGAAGCCATCCGCAAGGCCGACGCACCGAAAATCACCACCGGCAAGGACACCAACGCCGCCGCGCAAGCGATGGCCAACCTGGTGCAGGACACCCTGATCGTCAAAGTCGCGCAGTGGGTTGCCTCGATGCCAGTGGCCTCTACGCCGGTAAAACTGAACTCGACCCCCTCGCTGGATCAGCAATCGAAGCAGCCGATCACTCGTCAGGAAGTGCCGGTCACCGACGATCTGCAAGCCCTGCAAAAGGAGTTGAGCGAAGCGCTGCAAAAGGCCCAGGACAAGGCCGATCCCGCGCACTACCAGGCCATCGCCGATGTGAAGGAAGCGCTGATCGCGCACCTCAAGGCTGTGGCTTCGTCCGGTGTGCGACTGGTCAGCAAAACCTTCCAGGAAACCTTTCCGGCAGTAGTCGTGGCCTACAAACAGTTTGGCGACGCCACGCGGGTGACCGAGGTCATTCAGCGCAACGGTCTGTCTCATCCGAGCTTCTCACCCAACGAAGTCAAAGTTTCCAGGGAGTGAGTCATGAACGAGACTGACAACCGCGTGACGCTGACCGTCGGCGACATGGAATACGGCGGCTGGAAAAGCGTGCAGATCACCGCGGACCTGGAGCGCCAGTTCCGCACCTTCAAACTCGACATCACCTGGCAATGGCCGGGACAGACCGTGGATCAGCGGATCAAGGCCGGCGATCCGTGCGAAGTGCGGATCGGCAAGGATCTGGTGCTCACCGGTTATGTGTTCAAGGCCCCGATCAGCTATGACGGGCGGCAGATCAGCCTGAGCATCGAAGGCAGTTCCAAGACTCAGGATCTGGTGGATTGTGCGGCGAGAAACAACCCCGGCCAATGGCAGGATCAATCGCTGTTGAGCATCGTCCAGGCCCTGGCCATGGAGTACGCGTTGATGGTGGTCAACGAAATTCCCGAGACCGCACGCCTGAGCAAACACACGATCGTGCCGGGTGAAACGGCGTTTCAGTCGATCGACCGCTTGCTCTCGCTGTACCGGGTGTTTTCCACCGATGACGCCGAAGGCCGGCTGGTGCTCGCCAAACCGGGCAGCGGCGGCCGCGCCAGCGATGCACTGGAGCTGGGGAAGAACATTCTCTCGGCCAATGCACCGATGGATTTCAGCCAGGTGTTCTCTGAATACCGGGTGATCGGCCAGCACAAGGGCAACGACAAGAAGAGCGGGGCAGCGGTCAGCGAAGTGGAATCGGTGGCGGCCGACCTGAGCTTCAAGCGCCGGCGTACCACGATCATCAACGAAGGCTCGCAACTGACCTTCGAACTGGCCCAGCAACGGGCCCAATGGGAAAGCGCAACCCGTATGGGCCGGGCGCTGACCACCACTTATCAGGTGCAAGGCTGGCGTCAGTCCAACGGTGACCTGTGGCGTCACAACACCCTGGTGCGGGTCAAGGATCCGGTGCTCGGGTTCGATGAAGACATGCTGATTTCCAAGGTGACGTACTCGCTGTCGGCGCAAGGCTCGGTGACCACCCTGCAAGTGGCGCCGCCGCATACCTTCGATGCCAATCCTTCGCCGCCGAAAAAGACCTGAGCCCGACCCCGCCCTCCAAGGAAACCCTATGAGCCTACTGACACGCCTGCTGGCGCGCGGCACCGTCGTGCTCGCCAGTTCGGCCTCCAAGCTGCAATCGCTGCAAATGCGCCTCACCGCCGGTGAAGTGAACGACGACATGGAGCACTTCGAACCCTACGGCTTCACCAGCCATCCGCTGGCCGGTGCCGAAGGCGTCGTCACGTTTCTGGGCGGTGATCGTTCCCACGCCATTGCCCTGGTGGTCGCCGACCGCCGTTATCGCCTGCAATCGCTGGCGGCCGGCGAGGTGGCGATCTACACCGACGAAGGCGACAAGATTCACTTCAAGCGTGGGCGGATCATCGACATCGAAACCTCCACCCTCAACATCCGCGCCAGCACCGCCGTGAACTTCGAGACGCCGGTGATCAACCAGACCGGCAAGATCGTTTCCAAAGGCGATCAGCTGGCTGGCGGCATCAGCCAGATCAAGCACGTGCACGTTGGCGTGCAGGCGGGCAGCGGCCAGACCGGCGCGCCGGCGGGAGGTCAGTGATGCTTTTCAGTCAGAACCTTCACGCCGCGCTGACCCGTTCAGTGCTGATCAGCCTGTTCTCCTGGCGCCGTGCGGCCGACGACGATGCCCTCGACGACGAGGAGCGTTACGGCTGGTGGGGCGACACCTTTCCCACCGTAGCCGACGACCGCATCGGTTCGCGGTTGTGGCTGCTGCGCCGGGTCAAGCTGACCCGACAGACCCAGATGGACGCCGAGTTCTATGCCCGCGAAGCCTTGCAGTGGCTGATCGACGACGGCCACTGCAGCGCCATCGACATCATCAGCGAACGCCTCGACGCCCAGCGCCTGAACCTGCGTACGGTCCTGACCCTGGCCGACGGCGAACGTCTGGACATCAACCCCGATAACAGTTGGCAGGTGATCTATGCCGTTTGAAACCCCTTCGCTGCCGGTGCTGATCAAGCGCACCCAAAGCGACCTGGCCGGCGATTCGCTGCGCCAGTCCGATGCGCAAGTCCTGGCCCGCACACTCGGCGGTGCCGCTTATGGCCTGTACGGCTACCTCGACTGGATTGCCGAGCAGATCCTGCCCGACACCGCCGACGAATCGACCCTGGAACGCATCGCCGCGTTGCGCCTGAACCAGCCGCGCAAGCCGGCGCAAGTCGCTACCGGCAACGTCAGCTTCAACGCGACGGCGGGCGCGGTGCTGGACGTCGATACGTTGCTGCAATCGAGTGACGGCCGCACCTTCAAAGTCACCGCAGCGCGTACCTCCGTCAATGGCGTCAACAGCACCTCCATCGCTGCGCTTGATGCCGGCAGCCTGGGCAATGCCGAGGCCGGTCTGGCGCTGACGCCGGTGCAGCCGATCACCGGTGTGGTCGGCAACAGCTTTGTGGTGCTGGCGCCGGGGCTCAACGGCGGGGTGGCGCGGGAAAGCCTGGAGTCGCTGCGCTCGCGGGTGATCCGCTCCTATCGCGTCATCCCCCACGGCGGTTCGGCCAGCGACTACGAGACCTGGGCGCTGGAAGTGCCGGGCGTGACTCGCGCCTGGTGCCGTGGCGGCTTTCTCGGGCCGGGCACCGTGGGCGTCTACATCATGCGTGACGACGACCCGCAACCGGTGCCGAATGCGGATCAACTGGCCGAAGTACAGGCTTACATCGAGCCGCTGCGCCCGGTGACCGCCGAAGTGCATGTGCTCCCGCCGGTGCAGAAACCGGTGACCTATCAACTGAAGCTGACGCCCGATACCACCGCCGTGCGCGCCGCTGTCGAAACCCAACTGCGCGATCTGCACAACCGCGAGGCCGACCTCGGCGCGGATCTGTTGATCAGTCATATCCGCGAAGCGATCAGCAGCGCGGCGGGTGAAACCGATCACGTGCTTTCGGCCCCGGTGGCGAACGTGGCCGCGGGGGACAGTGAACTGCTCACCTTCGGAGGTTGCGTATGGGGGGCATAAGAACTGCCGCGCAATACCAGGCGCAATTGCGTGCCTTGCTGCCTTCGGGACCTGCGTGGGACCCGGAGCGAGTGCCGGAACTCGATGAAGTGCTGCAAGGCGTCGCCGTCGAACTGGCGCGTCTTGACGCTCGCGCCGCCGACCTGCTCAACGAGATGGACCCGGCCGGTGTCAGCGAACTGGTGCCGGACTGGGAACAGGTGATGAACCTGCCCGACCCGTGCCTGGGCGCCACACCGCTGTTCGACGACCGTCGCCTCGCTGTACGCCGTCGCTTGTTGGCGGTCGGCAGCCAGGCCGTCGGCTACTACCTGGAAATCGCCAAAAGCCAGGGTTACCCCAACGCCACCATCACCGAGCTCGAAGCCCCGCGCATGGGTCGTTCGCGCTTTGGTGCGGCGCACTGGGGCACCTGGGAAGCGCAGTTCATGTGGACGCTCAACACCGGCGGCCGCCTGCTGCTCGGTCGGCGTTTCGGTGCGAGTTACTGGGGCGAGCGCTTCGGCGTGAACCCGGGCTCGGCGCTCGAATGCATGATCCATCGGGCAGCACCGGCGCACACCAAGGTGCACATCAATTATGACTAGGGAATAACGCAATGGATTATCCGAAGAGTGTGCCCAGCGCCGGTCTGGTGAATGGGAAGTTTGTCGATGAAAACCCGATCAACGGGACACCAGGGTCATTGATTCCTGCTGCGTGGGGCAACGGCGTGACGGAAGAAATCGTCAATGTGATCAAGGCGGCTGCCATCGTGCCCGACGAACAGGATCACAGTCAGCTTCAGCAAGCGATCGCGAAAAGTATCAGCGATAAATTGCCTGTTCAGGCCGCAGAAACCAATGCAGGTGTAATGAAGGTCGCCACGCAGGATCAGGTCGTCGCCGGTGTGGATGACACGGTGGCTGTTACCCCGAAAAAAATGAAGCTGGGTTTCAGTCTGGTCAATGGCACGTGGGGTGGTTACTTCGCGTTTCCGTTCTGGATGGGCGGCCTGGTCATTCAGTGGGGCTACGTCAACAGCGCAGCGACTGATGTCACCACCACTCTGCCGGTCAGCTTCAACTCTGCCTTTTATGGTCTGACGGTTTCCAACGGATACACCCCGACTTCCGGCTCCATTGGTTATCTCGCGGCGTCACCCAAAGGTCTTTCAGCCATTACGTCCAGAGGCTCCAGCGCTTTTCTGGGTGCCCAATTCATCGCCATCGGCAGATAGGTCTCGCTATGAAAATTTACTGGAGTCCTTCGACCCAAGGCTTTTTCGATTCTCGGGTCAACACGGTCATTCCCAAGGACGCCGTGGAAATTTCGCCCGCGCATCGCGACGAGCTGATGGACGGCTGCAGGCGCAATCAAGTGATTGTCTGCCGGGCGAACGGCTTTCCGATTCTGGCCGATGCAGCTCCCATGACGCCGGAAGACTTAGCAAATGCCGAGCGCGAGTGGCGCGATGCGCAATTGGTCAAAACAGACCCATTGATCACACGCCATCGCGACGAGCTGGAGACGATGGAAAAGACCACGCTGTCGGCTGAGAACTACACAACGTTGCAGCAGTACCGGCGCGATTTGCGCGATTGGCCTTCTTCCACGCTATTCCCTGCCATTGCCAATCGGCCCGACTGGTCGGTGATCGGCGACACAACGGTGAAGAAAACCCGAGCCAGGAAGACGGTCCGGCAATGATGTGCACGGCGTAAGAGAACAGGAGTCAAGTGAATGGATTATCCAAAGAGCGTCCCCAGCGTCGGCCTGGTCGACGGCCGCTTCGTCGATGAAAACCCGGTGGCGGGAACGCCCGGGTCGCTGATACCGGCGGTGTGGGGCAACAGCGTTACACAAGAAATTCTCAGCGTGATTACCGGCGCCGGGATGACTGCCGCCGAGGCTGATACCGGGCAGTTGTTCAAGGCCATTCAGTCGGTTGTCGGTAATGCCAGTCCGATGCGTTCTGTCATCACACGGTTGGCTGCTTCCAAAACACTGACCGGGCAAGAGCTTGGCCTGGTGCTGATCGACGGCAGTCCCGGTGCCTTGACGCTGGTGTTGCCTCCCGCCGACGTCGCTCTTGGCGTGCGTGACGTGATTGTTCGTCGCGTGGACAACAGCGGAAACCGTATGGTCATCCAGGCCTCCGGCACTGACCGCATACGCTTTCACACCCATCTCTCGCCGAGTGGTTATCCATTCTTCGTATTGATGGGCGGCGGTGACTGGTGGCATTTGCGCAGCGACGGTGCTGGCAGTTGGTGGCCTGTGGGGCGCTTCGACAACACGCCACTGGGGCGGCCGTTTTTTGAAACCACCATCGTGCTCAGTCCCGGTGGATACGGCGCGCTGAACGGCACGCTGATGAATCGTGCCGAATGGCCCTGGCTGTGGGACCACGCGCAGCGCTCCGGAATGCTCAATACCGAAGCCACCCGCGTGGGCAACGAGGGCAACTGGACGCCGGGTGATGGTGCTCTGACATTTCGAGGCCCGGAGTTGCGTGGCGAGTTCCTGCGCGTACTGGACGAAGGCCGCAACGTCGACTCGGGCCGCATGATGGGCAGCAACCAGGCGGGTACGGTGCACTCGTATGCCATGGGGGCTCAGGGCGCGGGAGCCATTGGCTCACGTTGGTCTGACAGTCTGGCGGCGGTCGGCGCGCAGACTCACGAAACGAAAACCTACTCCACGCCTACCAACGGAGGCCCGATCTACCCCGCCGGCACCAGCTATCAGATGGATACGGCCAACACGCTTTTGTATTCCTTCTCATCCCGTCCCCGCAACGTTGCCTATCCCGGCCGCATGAAAGTCATCTGAGGTCTTTTCAATGTTCAATTATCTGGTCGATGACGCTGGCGCTCTGGTGGGGCCGGTGGAGTTTTTCGTGACGCCCGGAATCGGCGTTCAATTACCTGCCAATGCCGTTCAACTGGCTTACGAGTTGCCGGCGGCAGAGCAGGGGCGCACGTGGGCGATGGCCAACGGCGTTCCGCGTGAACTGATTGATCTGCGCGGCATCGTGTACCGCAAGGACAACGGTGCCCAGCAGACCTGGAGCGAATTGGGTGCGCTGACGGATGAGTTCACCGCGGAACCTTGCCCGGACGAGTTTCATGTCTGGCAGGACAACGCGTGGGTGCTCGATGAGCAACGACACCGGACGGATCTCACTACCAAAGTCCTCAATCAACGCGACACGCTGCTGCGCGACGCCGTCCTGCGCATTGCCCCCCTGCAATACGCCGAAGACATCGGTGATGCCAGCCACGAAGAACAGTTGCAACTGCTTGAGTGGAAGCTCTACAGCGTCGAGCTGAACCGCATCGAAAAGCAGACCGGTTTCCCCGGCGAAATCACCTGGCCGGCTGTGCCCGGCACAACCGTCACCAGCTGATTGCAGCACAGGAAGCAGCGCAATGGACTATCCGAAAAGCATTCCCGGCGTCGGCCTGGTCGACGGTGGTTTTATCGATGAAAACCCCGTTGCCGGCACGCCCGGGTCGTTGATCCCCGCCGCCTGGGGCAACAGTGTCACGCAAGAAATTCTCAACGCCATCAAGGCGGCCGGACTGACGCCGGACGAGACCAAGACCAACCAATTGGCAACGGCCATTGGCGCCCTGGTCGACTTCACCAAACTGAAGAACACCCCGACCACGCTGGCGGGCTACGGCATCACCGATGCCGTGGGGCGGTTGCTGGCGGTCCGGCAGATCGACGCGGTCGGGATCACGGTTTACAAGCCGAACCCGCGAGCCAGACGGATTCGCGTGCGGCTGGTCGGGGCGGGTGGTTCGGGGGGCGGATGTGCACCCATCCCGGCGACTAATTTAGGCATTGGCGGTGGCGGCGGGGCGGGCGCTTATGGGGAAAGCCTGTATGACGTCACGCCGGAAATGCTGACCGGTGTTCCGGTCACTCTGGGCGCCGGCGGTGCCCCACGTAACGCGGTTGGCCTGGCCGGTGGCGGCGCTTCTTTCGGTTCCTACCTGAGTGTTTCGGGAGGCATGGGCGGGCAGACGATTACCGTCCTGACGTCCCCAACGGCGTCCGGCTTTGTGCAAGGCGGTTCGGGAGGGCAAGTCGTTACGGGCGGCAACCTCTGCAGTGCTCGGGGCATCACCGGCACCTTTGCGATGTACAACGGCAACTGGGGAATGCTCTGCGGGGGCGGAGGCCCCAGCCCGTTCGATGGCGGTGCGCCGCTGATAGGTGTGAACAGCATTGGTATTGCCGGTGTTCGTGGCTCGGGAGGAAGTGGTTCGTGCTCGAACAATGCATCCGCATCAGTCGTAAGCGGCGCCGGTGGCAACGCCTTCTGTGAAATCTGGGAGTACGAGTAATGGCCCGTTATGCACGTATTGAAAACGGTGTCGCGGTCGAAGTGATCGACACCGGTGACTTCGCGATCGAACAACTGTTCGCGCCTGCGTTTGTCGCGGCGATGGTACCGGTGCCCGAAGGCGTCAACGTCGAAATCGGCGCGTCGATGGACGAGACAGCTCCCGCCATCGAGCCGGTGTACGAACCGCAAAACCCTGTTGTCGCCAAGGCCCCCGTGGTTGAGGAAAACCAGCCTCTGGCGGCGGAGCGTACCTGGCGTCAGTCGGCTCTCGCAGCCACCGAATGGCGGGTCACCCGCCACCGCGATGAGCAGGAATTGGGACGCGGGACAACGCTCAAGGCCCAGCAGTACCTGGAGCTGCTCGAGTACCGCCAGGCATTGCGCGACTGGCCTGGTTCCGGCGCATATCCGTCATCCGTTTCGCGGCCCTCAGCACCGCAGTGGCTGGCCGGCGCGATTGGCTGAAGCCATCACGCAACCCATGTTTTCAGATAAGGAGATAAGCCTTGGACTATCCCAAGAGTGTACCCAGCGTCGGGCTGGTCAATGGACAGTTTGCCGATGAGGATCCGGTTGCCGGAAAACCCGGTTCGCTGATTCCGGCGGCGTGGGGCAATGGCGTCACGCAGGAAATTCTCGGCGTTGTTCAAGCGGCGGGCATGACGCCGAGCGAGGCGTCGAACAATCAGTTGTTGGGTGCGTTGCGCAGTTCCCGATTGTTTGCGACTCCGCCGCAGTTCGATACCGGAAAAGCGGTGGCCACGCCTGAGTTCGTGCAACGTGCGTTGGGTAACCATGCCAGTGCCCGGAGCCTGGTCGACACGACACAGCTCACGGCTGCAGATGTGGGGTGCGCATTCGGACTGGGTGGAAGCGCGGCTTACACCGTGACACTGCCTGAGGTTTCCAGTGTCCCCGATGGTGCCACTCTCAGTTTTCATTGCCTCAGCAACTCAGTCATCACGATCGCCAGTAAAACCGGAACACAAATCTGCCCGCAGGGTGCTTACTTGAGTTCGATCACGATCAACGGCGGTGAAAGCGCGCAGTTCGTGAAGGGCTATGGCATCTGGACGGTCCATGGCACTGCGAGCCTGAAATATTCAAACGCCTTTACCTTGCAGCTAGCCAGTGCCGGTTATCAAAAACTGCCCAGCGGTTTGATTCTGCAATGGGTTGTGGGTGGTTCTGACGCCAACGGCATCATGAGCCTGTCTTTGCCGGTCAGGTTCCAGACGGCGATCGTCGGCGGAGTGGCCGATGAGGGGAACCCGTCCGGCTGGAGCGCGGGCAACACGACTGTCTGGGCGTTTGATTCGACCCTTTCAACAACATCGGTAGCTGCGGCGCGGGTCAGGAATGTCGACGGCACGAGTGTGAGACCGGCACCCGGCATCATGGGCCGCATTCTGGTTTGGGGGCGATAACGATGAAGATCTATTTCTTTGCTCAGACACTCGGATTTGATCGGGTCGAAAGCCCTTCTCCGGAGTTGCCTGAAGGCGCGGTGGAAATCACCCACGCCCAGTACGCCGAACTGTTTGCCGGGCAGGCAACGGGCAAGGTCATCAGCGCCAGTGCCAGTGGGCAACCCGTACTGACCGATCCGGTCATCTCCCCTGAGGCTGCGATCACTCATGAACGCGCATGGCGCAATGCTGTTCTTCGCGACACCCAATGGCTGGTATGGCGTGACGCTGAAGAGCTGGAAGTCGGCGAGGGCACGACCCTGCGCGCCGAAGAGTTCAAACAGCTTCTCGCCTATCGGCAGGCATTGCGCGACTGGCCCAACGATCCGGAGTTTCCTGATACGCACGCTCGTCCGGTAGAGCCCGACTGGCTTGAAGGCTTGCTGCACAACGGAAACTGAGGAGATACAAACGTGGATTACCCGAAAAGCGTTCCCGGCATCGGGCTGGTGAATGGCAAGTTCGTCAATGAAGACGTCGTTGGCGGGTTGCCGGGGTCGTTGATCCCCGCGACCTGGGGCAATGGCATCACCGACGAGCTGCTGAATGTCGTCAAGTCTGCGGGCCTTGAGCCGAGCGAAAGCGATGCGACGCAGTTGCTGCAGGCGATCCGGAAAATCAGCCAGGCCGGTGCAGATAAACACGCAGCGGATATCGGCGCTGCCAATCTCTACATGGCCAATTATGTGCCGGCCATCACGACGTTGAAGGACGGTCTGGCGCTGCGTTTCACCGCAGGCAATGCCAACACCGGAGCGAGCACATTTGCACCGAATGGTCTTCTGCCCAAACCGCTTTTGAGTCTGGCACAGAGTGCATTACGGCCAGCCGAGATTGTCGGCGGCAGTGTGTGTTCGGTGGTGTATAGCGCTGCGCTGGACAGTTGGTTGCTGGTGTATGCCAGCGGTGGCAATGCCTTGAGTGGTCGTTTGTTGAATGTGAGGACATTTGCTGTCAGCGGTGTTTATACGCCGACCGTGGGGATGCGATCCGTATTGGTCAAAGTCGTGGGCGGCGGTGGCGGTAGTGCGGGTATTGCAGCGACCGCTGCGAATCAATATGCCGTCTCCGGTGGTGGTGCTTCCGGCAGTTACGCCGAGGCCCGGTTGCCGAGCGACAGGATCGGTGCGAGCCAGATTGTCACGATCGGTGCCGGTGGGGCTGCCGGAGCTGCACAGACGAACGGCGGCGTCGGAGGAACCAGCTCGCTGGGCTCGCTGGTATCGGCACCGGGAGGTCAGGGTTCCCTCTGGGTCGGTGTTGTTTCCGGATCGTCGGCAGGACTTTGTGTGGGCGGGTATCCCGGTGAAATTGCGTCCGGCGGGAACATCGTCAACTCAGCCGGGGCCCCGGGATCACCGGGCATCTCGGTCAATGGTTCGACGCTGGCGGGGCATGGTGGCAGCTCTCCGTTGGGCAGTGGTGGCCTCGGGTTCGGCACCACCGTCATTACCAGCTTCCCCGGCTACCCCGGCTCGGGATATGGATCCGGCGGCGGCGGGGTCGCTATCGGCCCCAATCTGGCTGGCAAATCAGGAACATCAGGTGCCCCTGGTGTCGTGATCATCTACGAGTACGCCTGATGAAAACCTACGCCCGCATCGTCAATGACACGGTGGTCGAGCTGTTCTCGACTGACGGAAACATGGTCGAGATGTTTCACCCGGATCTGCTCTGGGTCGACATCACCGACATCACGCCTGCGCCACAAATCGACTGGATGGCGAATTTCGGCACCCTCGGCTGGGTGTTTTCGTCGCAAGAAGACAGTGCCCCTGATGGCACCCTGAAAACCCTGGCAAAGAAATGGCTGACCGGTCTCGGCCGCCAGTCGTGATTCAATCGGAGCATCCAGGGAGGATTACGCATTATGCAAATTACAGAAGACAACCTTAAAACCATCATGCCCAACGCCCGCTCCCAAGCGGGCGTTTTTGTTTCACCGCTCAACGACGCCATGGCTCGCCATCGCATCGACGCGCCCAAGCGCATTGCCGCGTTTCTCGCCCAGGTCGGGCATGAGTCCGGCCAATTGCAGTACGTGCGTGAACTGGGCAACAACCAATACCTGAGCAAATACGACACCGGTACGCTGGCCTTGCGTCTGGGCAATACACCGGAAGCCGATGGCGACGGGCAGAAGTATCGCGGCCGCGGGCTGATCCAGATCACCGGCCGCACCAACTATCGCCAGTGCAGCCTCGGGCTGTTCGGCGATGAGCGACTGCTGGCCTTGCCGGAGTTGCTGGAACAACCGCAATGGGCGGCCGAGTCCGCGGCGTGGTTCTGGGAGCAGAACGGTCTGAACGCACTGGCCGACCGTGACGAGTTCAACAGCATCACCCGGCGTATCAACGGCGGGTTGAACGGTTTGCAGGATCGGCTGGAGCTTTGGGGGCGGGCGAGGGCGGTGTTATGCCTGCCTTCAGTCTGAGTATCGGGCGGCTGATCGGCCTGGTGCTGCTGGCAGCGGGAGCGGCGGCGCTGGCCTGGCAGTTCCAGGACTGGCGTTACGGCCGCCAACTGGCTGAACAGGCGCGGCTGCACGCCGAAACCCTCAACCAAATGACCCTGGCGGCCGCCACTGCGCAACAGGCCGAGCAGGACAAGCGTCTGGCCCTGGAGCAACGGCTCGCGGCCAGTGAACAAACCCACTATCGAGCACTCAGCGATGCCCAACGTGATCAGGATCGCCTGCGCGATCGCCTTGCCACTGCTGATCTGCGCCTGTCAGTCCTCATCGACGCAGGCGACGCTGCCCAAGGCTGCGGTGTGCCAGCCGCCTCCGGCACCGGCGGCGTGGATCATGCAACCGTACGCGCCCGACTTGACCCGGCGCATGCTCAACGAATTGTCGCCATCACCGGTGAAGGCGACCGCGGACTGATTGCCCTGCAAGCCTGTCAGGCCTATATCAGGGCGCTGGCGCCTGTACATTTTGAATGAGTCTGTGTATTGAAAGCGCAACCGGCTCGTGTACGGTGGTAGACATTCCACCTGATCCGGAGAGTGCCGTGAAAGACCTCACCCAACTGGCGGCCGAACTTGGCCGACGCCTGCAGTTGCTCAATGCCCACGTCACCACGGCCGAGTCCTGCACCGGCGGCGGCATCGCTGAAGCGATTACCCGGATTCCGGGGAGTTCGGCATGGTTCGAGGCCGGTTATGTGACCTACTCCAACCGACAGAAAACCCAGCAACTGAACGTGCCCGTCGAACTCTTCGGGACGGTGGGGGCCGTCAGTCGCGAGGTGGTCGAGGCGATGGTGCGCGGCGCGCAGAAACACAGCCGAGCGCGATTTGCCGTGGCGGTCAGCGGTATTGCAGGGCCGGACGGCGGTTCGCCGGGCAAACCGGTGGGCACGGTGTGGCTGGCGTGGGGTGTGGGCGATGCGGTTTCCAGCGAGGTGCAGCACTTCCCCGGCAATCGCGATGAAGTCCGCCGACAAACGGTGAAGGCCGCGCTAGAGGGGCTCCTGCGACTAGCGGCACGAGAAATCGAAAATCAGGGGTAGGCGATCCGCGAACGCTGTGGAATAATACTGGCTACTTATACAGGTGTTGGCCGTCAGGCCTTATTGATTACGTGAGGACTTTAATGGACGACAACAAGAAGAAAGCCTTGGCTGCGGCCCTGGGTCAGATCGAACGTCAATTCGGCAAGGGTGCCGTAATGCGTATGGGCGATCAGGATCGTCAGGCGATTCCGGCCATTTCCACCGGCTCTCTGGGTCTGGACATCGCGCTCGGCATCGGCGGCCTGCCAAAAGGTCGTATTGTTGAAATCTACGGTCCTGAATCTTCCGGTAAAACCACACTGACGCTGTCCGTGATCGCCCAGGCCCAAAAAGCCGGCGCGACCTGCGCATTCGTCGACGCCGAACACGCCCTCGACCCTGAGTACGCCGGCAAACTGGGCGTCAACGTCGACGACCTGCTGGTTTCCCAGCCGGACACCGGCGAGCAGGCCCTGGAAATCACCGACATGCTGGTGCGCTCCAACGCCGTTGACGTGATCATCGTCGACTCCGTGGCTGCACTGGTGCCGAAGGCTGAAATCGAAGGTGAAATGGGTGACATGCACGTGGGCCTGCAAGCCCGTCTGATGTCCCAGGCGCTGCGTAAGATCACCGGTAACATCAAGAACGCCAACTGCCTGGTGATCTTCATCAACCAGATCCGCATGAAGATCGGCGTGATGTTCGGCAGCCCGGAAACCACCACTGGTGGTAACGCGCTGAAGTTCTACGCTTCGGTCCGTCTCGACATCCGCCGTACCGGCGCGGTGAAGGAAGGCGACGAAGTGGTCGGCAGCGAAACCCGCGTCAAGGTTGTGAAGAACAAGGTGGCTTCGCCGTTCCGTCAGGCCGAGTTCCAGATTCTTTACGGCAAGGGCATCTACCTGAACGGCGAGATGATCGACCTGGGCGTGCTGCACGGTTTCGTCGAGAAGTCCGGCGCCTGGTATGCCTACGAAGGCACCAAGATCGGTCAGGGCAAGGCCAACTCGGCCAAGTTCCTGGCAGACAACCCGGAAGTCGCGGCCAAGCTCGAGAAGCAACTGCGTGACAAGCTGCTGTCGCCAGCCGTGATCGCTGACTCCAAGGCATCTGCGGTCAAAGAGACCGAAGATGACCTGGCTGACGCTGACATCTGATTGCACCGATGACAACCGCCGTACTCGATACCCTCGTCGCGGTGCGGCGAACCGCAATGGACCTGCTCGCACGTCGCGAGCACGGTCGAGTCGAGCTGACGCGTAAACTGCGTCAGCGCGGCGCCCCACCCGAGATGATCGAAACAGCCCTCGACCGCTTGACGGAGGAGGGGCTGCTTTCCGAAGCCCGTTATCTGGAAAGCTTTGTTTCTTACCGTGCCCGTTCAGGTTATGGCCCGTTACGGATTCGTGAGGAACTCAGCCAGCGCGGCTTGCAGCGTGCCGATATCGAACTTGCCTTGCGTGAGAGCGGTATCAGCTGGCAGGAGCAGCTAACGGACACGTGGCAACGGAAGTTCTCCGGACAGCTTCCCGTCGACGCCAAGGAGCGAGCCAGACAAGGCCGGTTTCTGGCGTATCGAGGGTTCTCGATGGAGATGATCAACCGCTTGTTCAGCGGCAGAGGGATGGACGATTAAATCGGCTCCAGCTTCAATCAAAAAATAAAAAAGCGGCCCGCTATTTCGATAGCGGGCCGCTTTTTTTTTGCCTTCAGATTACCTTCGAGGGTTCGCGGTTGTGTTGCGCCGTTTGTGGTCTGGACTGGGCCCAGTTTCCCGGCAGGTTGATGAAGTCCACCAGCTCGCGCAGGCGCCCGTGATCCCGGGCGTTGAAGGCGAAGGCCAGTCGCGCCAGATGGCTGAATTGCGCCTCGTCGTGTTCCTCGCCGCTGTAGGCGTGTTGATGGAACCGGTCGCTCAGGCACAGATCGGCGAAGGCTTCCTGCATGTGATCGAGTGCCTGATCGCTTAGCCTGTGGTTCATCCGAATCACGAACTGACGCTTGAGCCAGCGGCTGGAGTGGAAGTTGCTGTAGAACTGGTTGATCTGCTCCACCGCCTCTTCAACGCTGTAGACCAGGCGCATCAGTTTCAGATCGGTTGGCAGGATGTAGCGGTTTTCCTCCAGTTGATGACGAATGAAATCTAGCGCCCCTTGCCAGAACGTGCCGCCCGGCGCGTCCAGCAGTACCACCGGCACCAGCGGACTCTTGCCGGTCTGAATCAGGGTCAGTACTTCCAGTGCTTCGTCCAGCGTGCCGAAGCCGCCGGGGCATAGCACCAGTGCATCGGCTTCCTTGACGAAGAACAGTTTGCGCGTGAAGAAAAAGTGGAAGTGCAGCAGGTTCCCGGTGCCGTCCACAGTTGGGTTGGCGTGCTGTTCGAAGGGCAGGGTGATGTTGAAGCCCAGGCTGTGATCACGACCGGCCCCTTCATGTGCGGCGGCCATGATTCCACCTCCGGCACCGGTGATGACCATCATGTCTGATCTGGCCAGAGCCGCGCCCAGTTCACGTGCCATGGCGTACAACGGATGCTCGACCGGCGTGCGCGCCGAGCCGAACACCGTGACCTTGCGCCGGCCCTTGAACTGTTCCAGCGTTCGAAACGCCTGCTCCAGTTCACGCAGGGCTTGCAGGGTGATCTTGGCGTTCCAGCGGTTGTGATCTTCCTGGGCCATGCGCAGCACAGTCAGGATCATGTCGCGATAGATGGGGATGTTCGGACTGTTGGGGGAAACCAGGTTGAGTTGTTCTTCGACCTTGCCGGTGAGGTCGTGGCCGCTTTCCTGAAAATGACGGCTGAGCAGGTCATTCGGTTGGTAAGGCATGCAACTTCTCCTTCTGCACAGAGCCTTCGGCCCTGACGTGCGGCGTCAGTGCCGCGCTGCAAGAAAACAAACAGCCGGCAGCTCCTTTCCTGCCGTTAATAAAATGATCGGGAATACTTTGAATCTAGACCCTCAAAGCATTTCTCGCTCATTGAGCATTGCGCCGCAAAGTCTTTCCTGGCAACTGCTTATTGTCGCTTTGCGAAGTGTTTTCACCGCTCGTCCGATGCCACGTCGAGGGCTGAATGCTCTGATTTACTAAGTTAAAGGCGCCGTACGACAACTTTGCGTCAACGACCGTACGCAAGGTGCACGCTCTTCAAGGATTTGCGGGTGGCAAGGAGGCGGGACACATGACCAGAGTCATTCTGGAGATCGATACGCAGCTGTATCGAATGCTGAAAGCATCGGCCGAGACCAATCATGTGAGTCTCGAAGAGGAGTGCTGCCGGCGCTTGTCGGGAGGGGATCGCCGTTCGCGTTATCTGCAGGCCTTGTTGGCCGAACTGCGCGCCGAGGATGAACAGCGGCGCGCCAATTCCAGATAGTTACTTTTGCGGAAAGTTACTTTTTCTTCGCCGGGGCGGCTTTCGGGCAATCCGATTCCTGATAGCTGGCGGAGCCGATTGCCTTGTTGGTCTTCACTTCGCTGAAGTCGTAACGCATCACGGCACCCTTGGCCATCAGCTTGCGGTACGACGGGTTGTTGCAGACCGAGGCGCCCAGTTGGAAATAAACGGCCTTGGGATCGGCACGCATCTTGTCGGCGTGGCTTGCCTGCACGCTCAGGTGGTTGATCAGCGTGGTGCCTTCGACGGTGTAGCCCTGATCGAGAATGTCTTCGTTGATCGCTCGTGGCGTGCCGGCACTGCTTTGAGCAGCGACGTTTTGCAGTTCCTTGTTCAGGTTCTGCTCTTTCAGGGACGCAGCCTGTGCGCTGAAGGACAACGCCAGCGCAATGGCCGCGGTAGGAACGATAAGGCGCAGCATGAAACTCTCCTGATTCAGTGACTGGTGGTTCGACCAGCCCCGTGGCTGTGCGTTCAGTGGCGGCGAATTATAGGGGAGCCGGTCGGGAGGGTACAGGCTTGTGCCCGTCGCTCTGATAAACTGCCGGCCTTTATTGCCTTGCCGAGAGTTGTTCGTGTCGAGTTTTCCTGTCAGCCGGCGTCGCCCGCAATGAACCATGCCCCCAACGCCGTGGCCCGCCTGCGCGATCAGCGTGAGGATGAGGGCATCAAGCCGATTCAGGCCCGAGGCTTTCGCTCCGAACGTTGCCGTGACTGTCGGGTGATCATCAGCCATTGCCTGTGCGCCTGGCGCCCGACTGTCGACACCCGTTCCGGTGTCTGCCTGATCATGACCGGCAAGGAAGTGTTCAAGCCGAGCAATACCGGCTGGCTGATTGCCGACATCGTACGTGACAATCATGCCTTCATCTGGTCCCGGACCGAACCGGACGAGCAACTGCTGGCGCTGCTGAACGACCCGCAATGGCAGCCGTATCTGGTGTTTCCCGGCGAATACGTCGAGCCTTCGCGGGTGACCAACACTGTGGATCTCGATAGCAGCAAGCGTCCGCTGTTCATTCTGCTGGACGCGACCTGGACCGAGGCCCGCAAGATTTTCCGCAAGAGCCCGTACTTCGACCGCTTGCCGATCCTCAGTCTGTTGCCCGACAAACTGTCGCGCTATCGCCTGCGTCGTTCCACCCGCAGCGAGCACCTGTGCACCGCCGAAGTGGCGGCGCTGTGCCTGGAACTGGCGGGCGACACGGATGCCGCGTCGGCGCTGGACGCCTATTTCGATGTGTTCAGCCAGCATTACCTGGGGGCCAAACAGCAGCTTGATGTGAACGTGTCGACGCCGGCCCATGCCGAGTTGCTGCCGTTCATTCGAAATGCGCAGCCGGTGCCCGTCTGATACTGGCCCATACTGCTAAAGCAGTGGCCGTGTTGCTTGACCACCCCGGCTTCGCTGGGCATGCTTGGCGCCGATTGGGGTGCGGCCAAGGTTTGAAACGCCGTTTTTGTCCGTGATTGGCGTTGAACGTGCCCCTGTGGATGCCGCTGCAAAAGCGTCGGCATCTTGAGTTGCCTTGGTGAGACTCGAATGCATCGGGTCTGCCATCAAAAACAGGATCATTTGAAAAATGGCCACATACGACATCCTGATTGCCGATGATCACCCTCTTTTTCGTAGCGCACTGCATCAAGCGGTGACGATGGGCCTTGGCCCGGATGTGCGAATGGTGGAAGTGGCGAGCATTGCCGAACTGGAAGCCCGCCTGACCGAAAAGGCCGACTGGGACCTGGTGCTGCTGGACCTGAACATGCCGGGCGCTTTCGGGTTTTCCGGGCTGGTGATGTTGCGCGGGCAGTACCCGCAGATTCCGGTGGTGATGGTTTCGGCGCAGGAAGAAGCTTCGGTGATGGTCAAGTCGCGGGAGTTCGGCGCCAGCGGTTTCATTCCCAAGTCGAGCGACTTGAGCGTGATTCAGGAAGCCGTGCGCAAAGTTCTGGACGGCGACGTGTTCTGGCCGCCACAGGCGTTCGAAGCGGTCAGCGTTTCGGATGAAGCCAAAGCCGCCAGCGATGGCCTGGCGAGCCTGACGCCGCAGCAGTTCCGGGTGCTGACCATGGTCTGCGAAGGCCTGCTCAACAAGCAGATCGCCTATGAGTTGAGCGTGTCGGAAGCGACCATCAAGGCCCACGTCACGGCGATCTTTCGCAAGTTGAACGTGCGGACCCGGACTCAGGCAGCTTTACTCTTGCAACAACTTGAGTCAATTCCGAGCCAGTAATAGCTGGCGTCTTCACGCTTTTTTGACTTTCGTTGATCTAGCTTCCCCACTTCTTTTTGGTCGGTTATCTACTTTATGTCACCTTTCAAGGGCCAGACGGGCCTGAAACGCATCCTCAACGCTTCCGGTTACTCGCTGGACGGTTTGCGCGCAGCCTTCACCGGCGAAGCGGCGTTCCGTCAGTTGGTGCTGCTGAACGTGGTGCTGATTCCACTGACGTTCTTCCTGAATGTCAGCCGTGTCGAGCAGGCGTTGCTGATCGCTGTGTGCCTGCTGGCGCTGATCGTCGAGCTGCTGAACTCCGCGGTGGAGGCGGCCATCGACCGCATTTCCCTGGAACTGCACCCACTGTCCAAGAACGCCAAGGACATGGGCAGCGCCGCGCAATTCGTGGCACTGAGCATGATTGCCCTGGTGTGGGCGGTGATTCTGCTTTAAGCGATCGTCGGCAGGACGATCTCGTCGCTGCGCTGGACCCCGGCGGTGAAGGCGCGGCACAGATCGAGAAATTCGCGCATGGCGGACGTCTGGTACTTCTGTTTGTGCCAGATGAAGTAGAACTGCCGCGCCAGATCCAGATCCGGCGTCTCCACCGGCACCAGGCTGCCGCGCCGGAACGCATCACGCAGCGCCAGGCGCGAAATACAGCCAATCCCCAAACCTGATTCCACGGCGCGCTTGATCGCTTCCGTGTGTTCCAGCTCCAGACGAATGTTCAGCGCACTGCGATGGTGACGCATGGCCTGATCGAAGGTCAGGCGGGTGCCGGAGCCTTGTTCGCGCAGAATCCACGCTTCATGCGTCAACTCTTCCATGGTCGCGCTGCCGCGTTTGGCCAGTGGATGCTGCGGGGCGCAGAACACCACCAGTTCATCCTCGACCCAGCTCTGCACTTCGATGTCCGGGTGGCTGCAATCGCCTTCGATTAGACCCAGATCAATTTCGTAATGCGCCACTTGTTGCACGATATTGGCAGTGTTCTGCACGTGCAGCTTCACTTGGCTTTCCGGGTGACGTTGCATGAAACCGCCGATCAGCAGCGTCGCCAGGTAATTGCCGATGGTCAGGGTCGCGCCCACCGACAGCGAGCCGAAACCGGATTTGCCGTTGAGCAGGTCCTCGATTTCCTTGGCCTGATCGAGCAGGGCCACCGCTTGCGGCAATAACTGTTTGCCGAGGGCGTTGAGGCTCAGGCGTTTGCCGGCGCGATCGAACAGCTGGCAGCTGGACTGGCGCTCCAGTTCGGTGATGGAAGTGCTGGCGGCCGATTGCGACAGGTTAAGCAGACCCGCAGCGCGGGACACACTTTCCTGCTGGGCGACGGCGACGAAGACTTGCAGTTGACGAAGAGTAAATCGCATATCGATATAACCGATAACCCTTATCTTAATAATCCAGTTAACAGATATTGTCGGCGCTATTAGAATGCGATGCAATTGCGCACCGTCGGCATTCTTCAAGACCAGCCGGGCAAGCGCAGATCAATCTCCAGGAGTCCCACGTACATGAGCAACATGAACCACGAGCGTGTCCTCAGTGTTCATCACTGGAACGACACTCTGTTCAGCTTCAAGTGCACCCGCGATCCGGGCCTGCGCTTCGAGAACGGTCAGTTCGTGATGATCGGCCTGCAACAGCCCAACGGCCGCCCGCTTATGCGCGCTTACTCGATCGCCAGCCCGAACTGGGAAGAGCATCTCGAGTTCTTCAGCATCAAGGTGCAGGACGGTCCGCTGACCTCCCAGCTGCAGCACCTGAAGGAAGGCGACGAGATCATCATCTCGAAGAAGCCTACCGGCACCCTGGTGCTGGACGACCTGAACCCGGGCAAGCATTTGTACCTGCTGAGCACCGGCACCGGTCTGGCGCCGTTCATGAGCGTGATCCAGGACCCTGAAACCTACGAGCGCTTCGAGAAAGTGATCCTGGTTCACGGTGTTCGTTACGTCAACGAAGTCGCCTACCGCGAGTTCATCACCGAGCATCTGCCGCAGAACGAGTTCTTCGGCGAGGCGCTGCGTGACAAGCTGATTTACTACCCGACCGTGACCCGCGAACCGTTCGAGAATCAGGGCCGTCTGACCGACCTGATGCGCAGCGGCAAGCTGTTCAGCGACATCGGCCTGCCACCGATCAACCCGCAGGACGACCGCGCGATGATCTGCGGCAGCCCGAGCATGCTCGACGAGACCAGCGAAGTGCTCGACAGCTTCGGCCTGAAGATCTCGGCGCGGATGCGCGAGCCGGGTGATTACCTGATCGAGCGTGCGTTCGTCGAGAAGTAAGCTGTTTATAGGTGACGCAGAGCGTCACTGGATGCATTCCCACGCAGACGGTTCGACGCCTCGACGTGGGAACGATCAGCCCGCGTTGCCTGAGAAGGCAACGCGGGCTTTTTCGTTTCCGGGATTTAGTCGTTGGCGGGGATGACTTCCAGGACGCGGATCTGCTCCGGCGTCGGATAGTGCCAACGCACATCCAGATCCCAGAACTGCGCACCGTATTCGCGCTCTGGCGCGGGCGTCTGATACGCCGGACGCGGATCCTGGGCCAGACATTGCTCGATCAGCTCGACCAAAGGTTCGGTAAGGCGCTGAGCGTGCGTATGCGCCTGTTGCAGCGCTGCGTCTGTCCACTGCACGTCGATCAGTTGCGGCGCGGCACTGGCGATGCTGTTGGAGGCGTCAGCGATGATATCGGCGTAAGGCACGTAGGGTTTGATATCGAGAATCGGCGTGCCGTCCAGCAGGTCGATACCGGAGATGAACAGGCGATTGGCCTCGACCTTGTCCAGCTTCACCACCGACTGGCCGATGCCGTTCGGCCGGTGAGTGGCGCGGGTGGCAAACACGCCCATGGACTTGTTGCCGCCCAGGCGGGGAGGGCGGACCTTCAGTCGCGGCTTTTCCTCCAGCGCCTGATGGAACAGGAACAGCAGCCAGACATGGCTGACCTGCTCCAATCCTTGCACCGCATCGCCCTGATCGAACGGCGCCACCAGTTCCAGCACGCCCCGGGCAGCGGGGGCCAGTTGCGGCTGGCGCGGGATGGCGAACTTCTCCTTGAAGCAGGAGCGGACGAAGCCGATGGGGGAGACGCTGTAAGTCATGGTTTGCATTCGAAACGGAGCAGGGCGGGCATGATAACCCGTCCGGGCGCGTCGCCGGTCTACAGACTGAACCCGCCATCCAGCGGAATGATATTCCCGGTCATGTAGGCCCCGGCAGTGCTCGCCAGGCTGATCGCCAGCGCCGCCATTTCTTCTTCGCGGCCCCAGCGTTTCATCGGGATCAGCGCCGTGTCCTCGGCCAGTGCCTGCTGGTCACTGCCGATGTGCTGGGTCATCTTGCTCGGGAAGCGCCCCGGCGCGATGACGTTGACGTTGATGTGCTGGCTCACCAGTTCACGAGCGAGAATCCGCGACAGTTGATGCAGCGCCGCTTTGCTCGGCCCGTAGGCATAGGCCTGTTCGCCGAAGGAAGAGATTCCCGCCACTGAGCCGATGTTGATGATCCGCGCGGGATTCGCTGCCGAGCCAGCCTTGCGCAGCAAAGGCAGGAATTGCTGGATGCAACTGAACACCGAGGTCACGTTGAGCTGCATGACCTTTTCCCAGCCCTTGACCGGGTAGCTCTCCAGCGGCGCGCCCCAGGTGGTGCCGGCGTTGTTCACCAGAATGTCCAGATGGGTAATCTGTTCGCCCAATCGAGCTGCCAGTTCTTTTACGCCTTCTTCGGTCGCTAGATTCGCTGCCACCCCCTGGCAGGAGCCCAATGCACCGAGTTCTTCAGCGGTTTGATGACAGGCTTCAGCGTCTCGGGAGCAGACGTACACACGGGCACCAGCCTCGACAAACGCCTTGGCGATCATTTTGCCGATACCACGGGTGCCGCCGGTCACCAGGGCGGTGCGGCCTTGCAGGGAAAAATACGGGTGCATGGCGAATCCTGAGGGCTAGGGTTCAGTACACCCTAGTCGCCGGCCGCGAAAAGCGGAGCCACTATTTTTGCAGGGAATGGAGGGGCATGCATGAAAACGGCGACCGAAGTCGCCGTTCTGAAAGGGATCAGCCGCGAACGCGCAGCGTCAGACCCTTGAGGAAATTGCGCAGCAACTGGTCGCCGCACGGGCGGTAGTTGGTGTGGCCGACCTTGCGGAACAGCGCGCTCAACTCAGGCTTGGACACCGGAAACTCGGCGGCCTTGAGAATCGCGTGCATGTCGTCTTCTTTCAGTTCGAAGGCCACGCGCAGCTTTTTCAGGATGATGTTGTTGGTCACTGGCACTTCGATTGGCTGCGGCGGACGGCTTTCGTCCTTGCCGCGCTTGAACACCACCAGGCCGTCGAGGAAGTGAGCGATGACTTCGTCCGGGCAGCGCACGAAACCTTCTTCGTCTTCTTCTTTCTTGTCGAGCCAGGTCACCACGTCGGCGAGGGTTACGTCCAGGCCGCCGAGTTTGATGATCTCGACGACTTTCTTGTCGCTGATGTCGAGCATGTAGCGCACGCTGCGCAATACGTCGTTATGAACCATGTTTGCAGTCCTGATCTTTCGCTGTGGGCACCGCGCAGGCGCGATGCCGGAATGTGTGGCGGCAACAGAGGCCTTAGAACTTCTCTTTGCCGGACAGGTAGCGCCATTGGCCGGCCGGCACCTTGCCGATCGATACGCCACCGATGCGGATGCGGCGGATGCCGACGACCTTCAGCCCGACCGCTTCGCAGAACTGGGCGATGATCCCCGGCTGCGGGTTCTTCATGGCGAAGCGCAGGCGGTTTTCGTTCTGCCAGCTGGCCTTGACCGGCGGCAGCTCCTTGCCCTTGTGGGTGAGGCCGTGCTGCAGGCGATTGAGGCCGTGGGCGACCATGTCACCTTCGACTTCGACCACGTATTCCTGCTCGATCTTGGCCGCATCGGCGGTGAGCTTGCGCAGCACCTTCCAGTCCTGGGTGAACACCAGCAGGCCACTGGCCTTGGGTTGCAGGTCGGCGCTGGCGGTCAGGCGCAGGAAGTGCCCGCGCAGCGGACGCTTGCCGTAGCGGTGTTCTTCGCTGAGGGTTTCGGCGTTCAGCGACTGCATGGCGGTGTCGATGTCCACGCCCGCCGGGACGTTGAGCAGGATGGTCACCGGCTCCGGCGCGGTGGCCTTGGCGTCCTTGTCGAGCTCGACTTTCTGGTCGCCGACCTTGAACTGCGGCTCGTCGATGACTTCGCCGTCCACGGTGACCCAGCCGCCCTCGATGAACAGCTCGGCCTCCCGGCGGGAGCAACCGACCAGTTCGATGAGGCGTTTGGAGAGGCGAATCGGGTCAGTCATGACAGGGCCGTAACAAAAAAGGGGTGGGCATTGTACCTGCCTGGCGCCGGTTAATCGCGATTGCATTTGTACCGTGTGGCTTTTAGCCGCGTACGGCGCGCTGTTCCGGCTGTTTCAGACGCATGTGCAGCAACGGATAAGGCTGGCCCATGCCGTCGACTTCCGACCGGCCGATCACCTCGAACCCCTGTTTGAAGTAAAAACCCAGGGCCTGCGGGTTCTGTTCGTTGACGTCCAGTTCATCGGCGTTCAGGTGCTGCATCGCATAATTGAGCAGCTTTTTGCCCAGGCCTTGGCCGCGATGTTCGGGATCGATGAACAGCATTTCGATCTTGCCCGCCGCCACGCCGGCAAAACCGGTGATGCGCTGGTGACTGTCCTTGGTGCAGATCAGCATCACCGCATCGAGGTAGCGGGTCAGCACCAGATTGCGCAGCAGCTCGATATAGCTGTCCGGCAGAAAATCATGGGTCGCGCGGACCGAGGCCTCCCAGACCCGGGTCAGTTCCTGATAGTCGCTGAGTTTCGGCGTGTGGATGACCGAATGGTGACGCATGCCCGTTAGCCTCTTTGTCATGAATGAGGGGAGTCCTTCCCCCCACAAACGATAGCCGTAAAAAAGCCCCGCATCTCGTAAAAGAGAGCGGGGCTTTTCGTATTTTTCGCGTTTAGATCTGTTCGGCCCAGAGGTCGTATTCGTCGGCGTCGGTCACCTTGCACCAGACCTTGTCGCCCGGCTTGAGGTTGCTGCCGTTGTCGATGAACACGTTGCCGTCGATTTCCGGGGCATCGAAGAAGCAGCGGCCGACCGCGCCTTGCTCGTCGACTTCGTCCACCAGCACTTCGATTTCACGGCCGATGCGCATTTGCAGACGGGCCGAGCTGATTTCCTGCTGGTGCGCCATGAAGCGTTCCCAGCGATCCTGCTTGACGTCGTCCGGAACGATGTCGAGGTTCAGGTCATTGGCCGGCGCGCCTTCGACCGGCGAGTACTGGAAGCAGCCGACGCGGTCGAGCTGGGCTTCGGTCAGCCAGTCCAGCAGGTACTGGAAGTCTTCTTCGGTTTCGCCGGGGAAGCCGACGATGAAAGTCGAACGGATGATCAGGTCCGGGCAGATTTCGCGCCAGTTCTTGATCCGTGCCAGGGTCTTGTCTTCGAACGCCGGGCGTTTCATCGACTTCAGGACTTTCGGGCTGGCGTGCTGGAACGGGATGTCCAGGTACGGCAGGATCTTGCCGGCGGCCATCAGCGGGATCAGCTCGTCGACGTGCGGGTACGGGTAAACGTAGTGCAGACGGACCCAGACGCCGAGGGTGCTCAGCGCTTCGCACAGTTCGGTCATGCGGGTTTTCACCGGCGCGCCGTTCCAGAAACCGGTGCGGTACTTGACGTCAACGCCGTAGGCGCTGGTGTCCTGGGAAATCACCAACAGCTCTTTGACGCCGGATTTGACCAGACGCTGGGCTTCGTCGAGCACGTCGCCGACCGGACGGCTGACCAGTTTGCCGCGCATCGACGGGATGATGCAGAAGCTGCAGCTGTGGTTGCAGCCTTCGGAAATCTTCAGGTACGCGTAGTGGCGCGGGGTCAGCTTGATGCCTTGCGGCGGCACCAGGTCGATCAGCGGGTTGTGATCCTGACGTGGCGGCACGACTTCGTGCACGGCGTTGACCACTTGCTCGTACTGCTGCGGACCGGTGACGGCCAGCACGCTCGGGTGCACGTCACGGATGTTGCCTTCTTCCACGCCCATGCAGCCGGTCACGATGACCTTGCCGTTTTCCTTGATCGCTTCGCCGATGACTTCCAGCGATTCAGCCTTGGCCGAGTCGATGAAGCCACAAGTGTTGACCACGACCACGTCGGCGTCCTGATAGGTGGACACCACGTCATAGCCTTCCATGCGCAGCTGGGTCAGGATGCGCTCGGAGTCGACCAGTGCTTTCGGGCAACCCAGAGATACGAAGCCAACCTTTGGATTGGCCGGCGCAGGAGTGGTGGACATGTCTAACCTCGGTGTTTTGTGACATCGATTGCCTGATTCGGGAATCGACGGACGGGCGCTTGAACTGCGCCTCTGATCAAAAAGTGCGCAATTCTAGCGATGAGCAGCGCACTTGACCAGCTTTATGCAGGGAAATGCGACGAGTGCTGCGCTATGCTTCGCGCCAAGACGCTTTACCAATTTTTTACAGTCAACAAAACGACTGTAACAACAGGTAAAACAGCGCATGCTGCATCAAAAAGCATAGTGCTTCGTTCAAAGAAGCCGGTCTGGAAATCAGGAGTGTTGGATGGGTCAGGCAAGTAGTCACGCGGCAGGCGCCGAGGGTTCGGCCACCAAGCCGCTGAGTATGCTGGTCGCGGCGGTCGGGGTAGTTTACGGCGACATCGGCACGAGCCCGTTGTACACCCTCAAAGAAGTGTTTTCCGGCGGTTACGGCGTACCGGTCAATCACGACGGAGTGCTGGGCATTCTGTCGCTGATCTTCTGGTCGCTGATCTGGGTCGTGTCGATCAAGTACATGATGTTCGTCCTGCGTGCCGACAACCAGGGCGAAGGCGGGATCATGGCCCTGACCGCGCTGGCGCGGCGGGCAGCGGGGGAGCGCAGGAAGTTGCGTTCGCTGCTGGTGGTCTGCGGCTTGATCGGCGCGGCGCTGTTCTACGGCGACAGCATGATCACCCCGGCGATCTCCGTACTGTCGGCCATCGAAGGCCTGGGCTTGGCGTTTGACGGGATCGACCATTGGGTCGTGCCGTTGTCGCTGGTGGTGCTGGTGGGTCTGTTCCTGATCCAGCGTCACGGTACGGCGCGGATCGGCATCCTCTTCGGGCCGATAATGGTCACCTGGTTCCTGGTGCTCGGCGCCCTCGGCGTGTACGGCATCAGCCATTCCCCGGAAGTACTGAAGGCACTGAACCCGATCTGGGCCGTGCGTTTCTTCATGGTGCATGCCGGCATGGGCGTGGCGATCCTCGGCGCCGTGGTGCTGGCGCTGACCGGTGCCGAAGCGCTGTACGCCGACATGGGCCACTTCGGTCGCAAGCCGATTGCCCGCGCGTGGTTCCTGCTGGTGCTGCCGGCGCTGGTGCTCAACTACTTCGGTCAGGGCGCCTTGCTGCTGGACAACCCGGAAGCGGCGCGCAACCCGTTCTATCTGCTGGCGCCGAGCTGGGCGCTGATTCCGCTGGTCGGTCTGTCGACCCTGGCCACGGTGATCGCCTCGCAAGCGGTGATCTCCGGCGCGTTCTCCCTGACCCGTCAGGCGATCCAGCTCGGTTACATCCCGCGCATGTACATCCAGCACACCTCCAGCGATGAGCAGGGCCAGATCTACATCGGTGCCGTGAACTGGTCGCTGATGGTCGGCGTGGTCTTGCTGGTGATCGGTTTCGAGTCCTCCGGCGCCCTGGCCTCGGCCTACGGCGTGGCGGTGACCGGGACCATGCTGATGACCACGATTCTGGTGTCGGCGGTCATGCTGCTGCTGTGGAAATGGCCGCCGGTGCTGGCTGTGCCGGTGCTGATCGGCTTCTTGCTGGTGGACGGTCTGTACTTCGCCGCCAACGTGCCGAAGATCGTACAGGGCGGTGCGTTCCCGGTGATCGCCGGTATTGCGCTGTTCGTGCTGATGACCACCTGGAAGCGCGGCAAGCAACTGCTGGTCGAGCGCCTGGACGAAGGCGCATTACCGCTGCCGATCTTCATCAGCAGCATCCGCGTCCAGCCGCCACACCGCGTGCAGGGCACCGCCGTGTTCCTGACTGCGCGCTCCGACGCTGTCCCCCATGCGCTGTTGCACAACCTGCTGCACAACCAGGTCTTGCACGAGCAAGTGGTGCTGCTGACGGTGGTCTACGAAGACATCCCGCGCGTCCCGCCATCCCGACGCTTCGAAGTCGAAGCCCACGGCGAAGGCTTCTTCCGGGTGATCCTGCACTTTGGCTTCACCGATGAGCCGGACGTGCCACAGGCGCTGAAACTCTGCCATCTGGATGACCTGGACTTCAGCCCGATGCGCACCACCTACTTCCTCAGCCGCGAAACGGTGATTGCCTCGAAACTCGAAGGCATGGCCCGTTGGCGTGAAGCGCTGTTTGCGTTCATGTTGAAGAATGCCAACGGGAACCTGCGGTTCTTCAATCTGCCGCTGAACCGGGTGATTGAGTTGGGGACGCAGGTGGAGATGTAGGCTCCGCCTTAATTGAAAAGCCCCCGTCGGCCTTGTGGCTGGCGGGGGCTTTTTTGTATCCGTGTCCAAACGTGTTCCAGGCGCCCATCCTCTCTGGTAGCTGGTAGGCTGCTTGTCACGGAGTCATTACGGTGCGCGAGGACGATTTGTATGACGGAGTTACCGGAGCAAGAAAGGCTGGATGAACTAGAGAGTCTTCGGGCTCAAGCGGCAGTCGAGGCACGATTGAGCAATTTCGATCCGGCTCAAGCGATCAGCCATGATGACATGCGGGCGAGGTTCGGCCAGGAAGCGCTGACAGCTAACTGAGTTCCGCGCTATTACCGTGGAGCCCTCGGAATGAAAAAGCCCCCGCAACCCTAAGGTTGCGGGGGCTTTTCGGTGGTGCGCTTCAGATCACTCTGCCGGCTGATCCTTGGTCTGACGCTTCTCGATCAGATCCACCAGGCGCTTGGCCAGCGCCGGGTAGTTCTCGTCGAAGTGGTGACCGCCAGGCAGTTTCACTGCTTCGCCCACTGCGGTCTTGTCGGTGCAACCGCTCTCGTCGGTTTCTTCCTCACCGTAGATGCAAACGACCTTGGCCGGTGGCAGCTTGGCCATCTCAGGTCCGGTGGCGGCTTCTTTGCCGGCGTTGCCGAGCCAGCCTTCGACTTCGATTTCGAAGCTGCCGGTGCGGGCGAAGGCCAGCAGGATGATTGCGTCGATGCGCTGCTGCTCGGTGTCCGGCAGGCGGTTGTAGATCGCGGGCAGGACGTCGGCACCGAACGAGTAACCGGTCAGGATGAAGCGTTTGGTGCCCCATTTCTGGCGGTAGTGCTGCATCAGTTCGGTCAGGTCGAGCGCACTCTGTTCCGGGCTCTTGTGCTGCCAGTAGTAGCGCAGGGTGTCGATGCCGACGACCGGGTAGCCGATCTTGGCCATTTCACCGGCCACGTCGCGGTCGAGGTCACGCCAGCCGCCGTCACCGGACAGGAACAGGGTCACGGTGTCCTTGGCCTGGCCGGCCGGGACTTCCACAACCGGGATTTGCAGACCGCCAGCGGCTTTGTCGCCACCGACGAGGATCTTGCGCAGTTCGTTGTTCAGCACTTGCGGCAGGTTGATGTCGTAGTCGCTGATGCTGGTTTCGGCGTTCGGTTGATCGCGCACGAAACCGGCACTGGTGTCGTCCGGGTTGTCGTTCCAGGCCACCAGCCAGTGGCCGTGGGCGGCTGATTTCGGCAGCAGGTGGGTGCAGCCGCCTTTTTCCAGCGCCAGGTCGACCGACACGGCCTGGGCCTTGTCGTCTTTCTGTTCGGACAGCCAGCGCCAAGCCAGCACCGCGCCAGGGCCTATGCCGCTGACCAGGGTCGCCGGGCCGTTCAGTTCACGCAGACCGCTTTGCAGTGCGCGGCTTTGCAGCAGGCAGTCCTTGGGCAGAATCACCTGGACGATCTGCGCCGAGGCGCTGCGGCTCAGGGTGGTCAGCTGATTGTCGGAGAGTTTCTTGTCGTCCTCGACCGCCACCAGCACCTGGGCCTTGGGCTTGGTGCCGGGGATGACCCGGGTCATGACGGTGCCGTCAGCCGGCGTGAGCTGTTCGAGGGTCGGTTCCGGTGCCGGGCGTTTGAGGTACCAGTAACCGCCGCCGGCAATCACGGCCAGCACGATCAGTGCGGCCAGGATGTACTTCAGGGAGCGTTGAATCATCAGCGTTTCACCAATCCAGTCAAGCCGCCCGCGATCAGGGCAGCAGTATCGGCCAGTGCCACCAGCGGATCGAGTCCGGCGGGCACCGCCATATAACGGGGTTCCCAGTCAGGCTGGAACTTGTCTTTGAAGCGGCGCAAGCCTTGGAAGTTGTACAGCTGCTCACCACGGCGGAAAACCATCGAGCCCAGACGCTGGGTCAGCGGTGCACCACGCCGGGGTTGCAACCCCGACAACGGCACCATGCCCAGGCTGAAGCGCGCGTATCCGTGACTCTTATAGTGTTGAATCAGGCCGACCATCAGAAACTCCATGGTCAGCTTGGGGGCGTCCGGGTGCGAGCGCATCAGGTCGAGACTGGCCAGGTCATGGCTGTAAGTCTCGAGCAGGTTGGCGAACGCCACCGGACGGCCTTCGAAGCGAATCACCGCGATGCGGAAATGCTTCAGGTAATCGTCGCTGAAACGGCCGAGGGAGAAGCCTTTCTCGCGCACGTTCTTGCCGGTCAGCCAGGCATCGGAAATCACCTTGAGCTCATCCATCGGCGCCTGGCCCGGCTCAAAGATCTCCAGCGACAGACCGTCGCGGGTGCCGCGGTTCCAGGTGTAACGCAGGTCCTTCATCTCCTTGCCCTTGGCTTCCAGGTCAAAGCGATGCAGGTCGACCCGGGCTTCTTCGCCGAGCTTGATCGCGGTCAGGCCGATGTCCATGTAGTACGGCAGGTTCTCGGCGCGCACTTGATAGAACACGGGACGGGCGTGGTGGATGTCGCACAGGTCACGGAACTGCCAGATCATTTCCGCCCGCTGCTGGCCAGGACCGATCGGGTCGTACAGCGCCACCAGGCTGCGGCCGCGACGCGCGTACATCAGGAAGGCTTCATCGTTGGGGTGGAACAGCATCGCCTTGTCACCGGTCAGGGCCAGGCCGCCATCCGGTTGCGAGGAGGCCATCAGGATCTTCGTGGCGCGCTCCAGTTCATCGGGCGTCGGCAGATGAATCACCGGACGTGCGGTGCGCAGCAACCAGGTCAGGGCGATCACCAGCAACAGCACCGCGGCGCCGAGCAACGAACGCAGACCGCGCGGGGCGTCGGCGTCGAGGGTGAACTGCCACCACAATTGATGGCTGTACGGCACGTCCTGATAGGCGAACAGCAACAGCCAGGTCGAGGCACCGAGTACACACAGGCTCGCTACCAGATACAGCGGCGAAAACGGTACTTCGGTCAGACGGCTCGGGCGATAGAACGAACGACGGAACACACCCAGCAGCGCTGCCGTGAGGGTCATCAACGTGGCTTCTTCCCAGTCGAAACCCTTGAGCAGCGAGAGCAGGGCGCCCACCAGCAGCAGAATGGTAGTCAGCATCCATGCCGCCGACAGTCGGCGGCGCAAGCCCTGGGCGAGCATCAGGCACAGCACGCCGATCAGGCTGGCGCCGAAGTGCGAGGCATCGACCAGGCGATGAGGGATCAGGTAGGCGATGTGTTCCAGGCGGGTGTCGATTTCAGGCGTCGCGCCGGAAAACAGCAGCACCACGCCGGACAGGAACACCAGCACCGCGAGGATTGGTGCCGCGAGGCCGGAGGCGGCGCGCATGGTTTGAGTCTGGAACAGGCGCTGCCCTTCGTTGATCAGCAGCAGTACGCAGGCCACCAGCAATGGCAGCACCACGTAGATCATGCGATACAGCAGCAGGGCGGCAGCCAGTGGTGCAGCACCGAGCTTGTCGGCGAACGCCGCCAGCAGAATCGCTTCGAAGACACCGACCCCGCCCGGTACGTGGCTGAGGACGCCGGCAGCCAGGGCCAGCAGGTACACCAGCAGGAATGCGCCGAATGGCGGCGCTTCCGGCAGCAGCAGATAAAGCACGGTGGCGGCAGCGGCCACGTCGAGAGCGGTGATGACCAGTTGCAGGAACGTCAGGCGTCGACCCGGCAGGCGCAGGGTGCGGCGCCCGACCTTGACCAGCAGGTTGTCACGGTAAGGCTGCTCCGGCAGGCGCCGACGGTAGATGCCGATCGCCAGAATCGCGCCGAGCAACAGCACGGCAGAGGCAATCGTGGCCAGCAGACCCTCGGACAGACCCAGGGCCTGGGAAGCGGCCGGCAGGTCACTCAGGGTCGCCAGCGCTGCCAGCGGCGGCAGGGCACAGCCCAGCGACAGGCTGGCGAACAGGGTCATGTGCGCCACTTCCGAAGCGCCCAGGCCAAGTCGTGCATATAAACGGTAGCGCACCGAACCGCCGGACAGCATCGACAAGCCGATGGCGTTGCCGATCGCGAAAGCAGTGAAGCCTCCGAGCGCGAGCGTGCGTGGCGGGATGGTTACGCCGGCATAGCGGCTGGCCGACCATTCGTAGCCCAGCAGAATGATGAAGCCGACAACGGTCGCGCCGAAAGCGCCAAGCAGGGCGGGCTTCGGTACATCGAGAATCGAGTCGTGCAAGGCATAGAGGTCGAGTTCGCTGAGCAGATGGCGGCAGGCAATCAGCGCGATAGCGAACAACAGCAAAGTGACCGCCAGACCAATCGGTTGCCGGTATTTGCTGATTCGATCCAGCAAGCGCATGCGCTCAGGCTTGATCGGTGGATTCACGGTGAGGGTGTCTTGTGGATCAGACGAGTTGGCGCGCATCAATCACCTCTTGGATTGTGCGCGACAGGATGGGGGTATCCAGCCAAGTTACCAATCCCTGTAGAAAAAAATAATCACAAAATACTACGCCTCTCGTCGGGTATCGGCGAGGGCAGGTCTCGGATTGCAGACGTCTTGCCCGCGACTCAAGCATAGTCGCAACTCGGCGGGTCTGAAGATCCTGAGCGGTTCACTGCACAGTGACAGATCATTGTTGCGAAAGGACTTTTTCCACAGATACAAAAAAGGCCACTCTTTCGAGCAGCCTTTTTTGATGTTTGGTTGCGGGAGCCGGATTTGAACCGACGACCTTCGGGTTATGAGCCCGACGAGCTACCAGACTGCTCCATCCCGCGTCTGTGTGGCGGCATTCTACAGGCGAACGGCGGGGTGTCAACCGTTAATCCCGCGAAGGGTCAAATAAGCGTGAAATCGCGTCAATCCGTCGCAGGAGGGCGGTAAGTTTCGGAATTGCAAAGGATTCCTGTTTGGCCAGGAAGGTTGCCCGAATGAAAAACAGACGCGCACAAAAAAGGCCACTCTTTCGAGTAGCCTTTTTTGATGTTTGGTTGCGGGAGCCGGATTTGAACCGACGACCTTCGGGTTATGAGCCCGACGAGCTACCAGAC